>NZ_CP043627.1:2615937-2946250 GCF_016804325.1 Methylobacterium aquaticum | reverse complement strand
TGGGCGCCCGCATCACGGGCGACGGCCCAGCAGACGAAGGCGGCGGCATCCTCGGTGAGCGTCTGGTAATCGGTGTGCCGCCGGTAAATATCGGAGCATCCGGCCATGCCGGTATCGCGCGGCTGCACGCCGCGTTTCTCCATGCCGACGACGCGCCAGTTCCCCGGCATGTCTTCGAACCATTCGCGAAGGTGCCAAGCAAGGGAGAGACAACCCGACCCGCTCAGGAAGACCAGGGTGCCGTCCCGGCCGCTCCCGTCACCGAGCATGGCCGTGTAGACGATGCGTTCACCAAGGCCCGGGATGTCGACCCGCGCCTCGGCCGGAGGCCGGGAGAGGGCGCCCAACGCATAGGATGCGTAGCCGCCGAGGGAAGGGGCGCAGCCCGAAACTACGGTGCCCAAGGCCATGAGCACCGACATCCGTTTGAGCACGAGAGCCCCTGATTGGATGACGCTAGGTCAACAATGTATGGGACAAGGTCGGCGGAGGCAACCTACCACCGACAGAGCGCCTAGAATTCCGGCTCGTTCAGAACCCGGGTGCCGATCCGGCTCTGGAGGTCGATCGGCGCGCCGGTCTGCTGGCCGGCGGCATCGACCTCGATCACCGGGATGCCGGCGCCGCGCATCTGCTCGCGCAGGCGCTCCGACATCATCCGGAAGGCGCCGCCGGTGTCGCGGGGCGGCATGTGGAGCAGCACCGCGGCCGGACGCGGCATCATCGCCAGCACGTCGTCCGCCGCCTCCAGGGAGGCGGTGACGCTGGCATAGCCCAGCTCGGCCAGTTCGGCGGAAAGGGCCCGATCGATGGCGCGGTGGCCATCGTCGACGACGAGAACTTTTTGCAGCGCACCCATGTCAAAGCGTTAGCCGATCGCGCGCCTCTCGTGAAGGCACCGGGGCTGTAACGCCGTGAGCCGACGAAGGTTCAATTCCGTCGCAGAAGCGGGACCGCCGGACGACCCCGGGCGGGCCTCGGCGACGGCCCGTCAAACCATTGGAACAACGAGCGTTTCGGCCCGAGAAGCGGTACCCGGCACCCTGCCGGTGCGCTATGGCATTGCCGAGACCGCGGTGGCGACCCCGGCGAAGAGCGAGGCCTGGAAGCGCGAGGCCATCCATCCGTCCGGATTTTCGTCCCCGGTGATGCCGCGGCGCAACATGACGGCTGTGCAGGCGGGACCACGGAAGCTCAGGCGCCCGTCCGGATCGCGGCGCAGCTGGATCAGGCCGCCCCGGTCGGTGCCCAGGGCGGCCCGCTCCGGGGCCGCCAGGACGAGGCCGACATCCTGGGCGTCGCGCCGGCCGCAGAGCAGGGCGACCTCGTCGAAGGCGACGATGTCGACGACGCCGGAGCGACCGGGCAGCCGGGTGCTGAGGCGGCAGGGCGCCCGGTGGACGTAGGCCAGGGTGCGCAGGCGGCCCGGCACAGTGGTGCGGGAGAACCCCGCCTCCATCCAGGCGGGCGCGACGAGGTGGGTCGGCACCGGCTGGTCGAGGGCGGCGGAGAGGGCGCCGGCATCGAAGACCGGGTGGCATTCCAGGGTGGCGCCGGCGAGCAGGGCGGCGGCGAGCCCGGTGGCGAGGCCCTTCAGGTCGCTCGGCGGCAGGAGGCTGAGGATCCGCTCGCCCGGCTCGACCCGCAGGGGCACCAGGCAGCCGGCGGCAGCGGCCGTCAGCGCCTCGGCCTCGCGCCGCACCGGCACGGGCGTACCCTCGGGTTCCGGCTGGGGGCCGGGGCGGGCCGGCGAGACGCCCGGAAGCGCGAAGGTGACGAGGCCGGCGGCCGGCCCGGTGCCGAGGGCGGCGGCGTCGCCGCGATGGTCGAGCACGACCTGGTCGAGGCTGATCACCCCGTCCGGCACGTGCGGCCCGAAGGCGGCGACGAAGCGCAGGGGGAAGTAGCGCATGGCGACCCGGCAGATCGTCTCCGCCGGCCGCTCGGCCCCGAGCACCCCCTGGGTCAGGATGGCGAGGACCTGCGCCGCCTCGACGGCCTGGAGCAGACGGTCCTCGTCCCAGGTGACCGGCAGCGGGCAGGGGACGTGCCCGGCCTGCTCGATCGCCAGGAAGGCGAGATGCGCCTCGGCCATGCCGGCCATGCACAGGCCGATGGGGCTCCTGGGCGGCAGCCGCCATTGCTGCAGGCCCTCGGCCAGGCGCGCGACGATCTCGCGGGCGGCGGCATAGGTCCAGGCGATGGCCGGGCGGCCGCACCAGGCGGGCTTGCTCGCCTGGTCGACGAGGGCGATGCGGGCGGGATGCCGGTCGGCGATGGCAGCGAGGAGGGCGCCCAAGCCCATGGTGGAGCCCATCGGAGCGGGGGCGGGCCCCCGGCCCCGGGCGGGGGAATACCGGCAGAGATGCCGGATCCAGCAGGGACGACGCGTCGTCTCGTCTCATCGTCGCCTGAGCCGCCACCACCGTCACCCCGTCCGCCTGCCGCGCCCGCCATCCTGCCCACGCATGGTTAATGCCGTTTTAAGCCTGCCAGCCCCCTCGCGGTCCGCGGTGGGATCGGTTAAGGCCCCCACACGGTCGGCGGCCGAGGCCTTGCCTTCGCCTCAATCCGGGGGAAAGCAGGCGCCCCGGAGGCCGGGCGGAGCCCTTCGGCCGCGCTCCGCTTGCTGCCGGCGACCCGCATCCAGCGGGTTTCGCGCGCAAAGGCCACCGACGTCCTGCCGTTTGAGGGGTCCACTCCTGATGTTCTTCGCGAATCGTCCCGCGCGCCCGAACCAGGCCGCCATTGCCTTCGCCCTGGCCGGCCTCGGGCTCGGTCTCGCGGCCGCTCCGGCGCTCGCCCAGCCCAAGAAGCCCGCCGCTCCCGCCCCGGCTCCGGCCCAGCAGGCGGCCCCGGCCGCGCAGGCCCAGCAGACCGGCCCGATGGTCGTGCAGGTGAAGCCCGAGCCGTCCCAGACCGACTGGACCAAGGTCTGCGGCAAGGACCAGGGCAGCGGCAGCGAGGTCTGCTACACCACCCGCGACTTCGTCTCCGACCAGGGCCAGGCGGTTCTGGCCGTGGCGGTTTACGACATGAAGGGCCCGCAGGGCACCAAGGTCGTGCGCTTCCTGATGCCGCTCGGCCTGCTGCTGCAGCCCGGCATCCGCTTCACGGTCGACAACGGCCAGCCGACCCCCGGCCGCTACGCCGTCTGCTTCCCGAACGGCTGCTTCGCCGAGGCCCCGGGCCTGAAGGACGAGGTCGTCGCCGCGATGAAGAAGGGGACCACCCTTCACGTCAGCGTCCAGAACCAGATGCAGCGCGAGGTCACCTTCGCGGTGCCGCTGGCCGGCTTCGGCAAGGCCTTCGACGGCGCCCCGATCGACCCGAAGGTGCTCGAGGAGCAGCAGAAGAAGCTCCAGGCCGAGCTGGAGAAGCGCTCCGAGGAGATGCGCAAGCAGCTCGAGCAGAAGGGCGCGGCCGCCCCGGCGGCGGCCCCGGCCAAGTAGGCGCCCTTAGAAAGCTTTGACCGGCATCGCGCCGCGGGTTCGCCCGCGGCCGGATCGAAGAAGGGCCGGGCGGCGACGCCCGGCCCTTTCTCGTGCGGATTGCAGGCGCGATCGTCGAAGACCGTGGCGCTTCCCTCGTGAGAGGGAGGCGGGCCTAATTCGCCGCGTCGATCCGCATGCGGTAGCCGCCCGCGGCGTCGCGCTCGAACATCTCGGCGATGCGGGCGTGGCGCAGGGGCTCGCCCGAGCCGTCCGGCACCAGGTTCTGCTCCGAGACGTAGGCGACGTACTCGGTCTCCTGGTTCTCGGCGAGCAGGTGGTAGAACGGCTGGTCCTTGGACGGCCGCACCTCCTCGGGGATCGCCTGCCACCATTCCTCGGTGTTGGCGAAGACCGGGTCGACATCGAAGATGACGCCGCGGAACGGGTAGATCCGGTGGCGCACGACGTCGCCGATGTTGAACTTGGCGAGGCGGATGACCGCGCCGGACGGTGCGGCGTCGGGCTGCGGGGCGGGCATGGCGGAGAGGGTCTGTCCGAAGGGCATGGGCGTCAACATAGGATGACGGGGGCGGGTTTGCACCGGCGCAGGCCTGCACCCAGGGCAGGGCCCGCCCCCGAGGGCTCACGATACCGGGAGGATCATCACTCCAGGCCGTAGGCGCGGGCGAGGTCGGGATCCTTGGCGGCGACGAGCCGGGCGAGGTTCACGATCACGCTGGCCTGCTTCCAGGTGGCGTCGTCCTGCATCTTGCCGTCGAGCATCACCGCCCCGGTGCCGTCGGGCATCGCCTCCAGGATGCGCTTGGCGAAGGCGACCTCGGCGGGATCGGGCGCGAACACGCTCTTGGCGATCGCCACTTGGCTCGGATGCAGGGTCCAGGCCCCGGCGCAGCCCATCAGGAAGGCGTTGCGGAACTGCGCCTCGCAGGCGGCGCCGTCGGAGAAGTCGCCGAACGGGCCGTAGAACGCCTTGATGCCGTTGGCCTGGCAGGCATCGACCATCCGGGCGATGGTGTAGTGCCAGAGATCCTGCTGGGCGCTCGACCGCTCGGACGAGCCGGGGGTGGGGTCGGCGATGACCTTGTAATCCGGGTGGCCGCCGCCGACCCGGGTGGTCTTCATGCCGCGGGACGCCGCGAGATCGGCGGGCCCCAGGCTCATCCCGTGCATGCGCGGCGAGGCGCAGGCGATGGCATCGACGTTGGCCACGCCCTCCGCCGTCTCCAGGATGGCGTGGACGAGGATCGGCTTCTTCACCCCGGCGCGGGCCTCGAGCTGGGCCAGCAGCTGGTCGACGTAGTGGATGTCCCACGGCCCCTCGACCTTCGGCACCATCACGACGTCGAGCTTGTCCCCGACCTCGGCCACGATCTCGATCAGGTCGTCGAGCAGCCAGGGGCTGTTGAGGGCGTTGACGCGGGTCCACAGGCCGGTGCCGTGGGCGGAGAAGTCGGTGTCCCGCGCCATGGCGATGAAGCCCTTGCGGGCATTCAGCTTCTGGTCGGCCGGGACCGCGTCCTCGAGGTTGCCCAGCACCACGTCGACCTGGGTCGCCAGTTCCGGCACCCGGGCCCGGACCTTGTCGTTGTGCGGCGGCACGAAGTGGATCATGCGCTCCAGGCGCACCGGCAGCTCGCGGAACGGCGCCGGGGCCCCGGAGGCCAGGGGCTGGAAGAAGCGGCGCGGCAGTTTCATGGGCGTGTCTCCAACCTTCCGGTGCGATCGGTCTCCCGCATCGCGAAAAAAATCCCGGCCGTGACGGAGGGGTAGTGCAGGGGCGGCGCGGCCGTAAAGGGGGGCGCCTCTCGGCAGATGGTCGTGCCGAGGACCGTCATCCGCCCTTCGCCCTCGGCGGGTGCGAGCCTCATGCCTTCGGGGGACGCTCCGGCCGGGCTCCCCCGGATGCGCGCGACGCCCTGTCTTCAAGGCGCCGTCGCAAGTCGTCCGATGTCGAGTTGCGGGCCGCGGATTGAGGATTATCCTTGCACGACCGCAATGAGGCCAGCAGAGGCAGGGCGGATCGGCTTCCGGACTGGCCGCGACCCGGATCTCCCGCCTCATGATCTGACGGATCGAGCACAAGAGATCTGCGCGCACGTGTTCTTTCGCACATGCGGCAGGGAACGCGAGCCTCACCGTGGCGTTCACCGGACGAGGCGGGCGGCGGAGGACAGACGACCATGTCCCGAGACTGGAATCGGCGCGGGTTTGCCGTCGCCGCAACGACGATGCTCGCCCTGGGCCTCGCGCTCCCGGCCGAGGCCGGCACGGTGGCGGACCGGCAGCGCTCGACCGTGCGGGCGAGCTTCACGGCGGGGGACCTCGCGGCGGCGCGGCCCGAGGGGCTGCCGGCCTCCGTGCGGCTGCCGGGCGACGACCCGGCGGCGTTCCGGGCCTTCCTCGCCGGTGCCGCCATGGCCTCGCGCGCGCCCTGGCTCGCCTTGTCCGGCGGCGGCGAGAACGGCGCCTTCGCCGCCGGCCTCCTGAAGGGCTGGAGCCGGGCCGGCACCCGGCCGGATTTCGGCATCGTCACCGGCGTCTCGACCGGCGCGCTCATCGCCCCCTTCGCCTTCCTCGGCGCCTCGCAGGACGCGGCCCTGGAGAAGGCCTATACCGAGACCTCCGCCGCGGACGTGTTCGAGTTCGGCGGCGGCTCCGAGAGCCTCACCGATACCTGGCCGCTCAAGCGCGGCATCGAGCGCAGCGTCACGCCCACGCTCCTGGAGGCGGTGGCGGCGGAGCACCGCAAGGGGCGGCGCCTCCTCGTCGTCACCACCGAGCTCGATTCCCTGCGCCCGACCCTGTGGGACATGGGCGCCATCGCGGCGGCTGGCGGGCCCGCCGGGCTCAAGCTCTTCCGGGAGGTGATGCTGGCCTCGGCGGCGATCCCCGGCATCTTCCCGCCGGTGATGATCGAGTCGACCGGTCCCGGGGGCAAGCGCTTCCAGGAGATGCATGCCGATGGCGGCGCCACGGCGCCGTTCTTCGTCGCCCCCGGCCGCACGATGCTGGATCAGGTGGAGGGGACGCCTCCCGCGGACGGCCGACTGCCGGCGCCCGAGATCTACGTCGTCGTCAACACCTCGCTGGCGCCGGACTTCCAGGTCGCGCAGCGCTCGATGCTGAGCATCCTCGGCCGTTCGCTCTCGGCGATGATCAAGGCCCAGACCGCCGGCGCCGTCGCGGTGACGAAGGCGTTCGCCGCGCGCACGGGCATGCCGGTCCACATCGCCACCATCGACCAGCGCTTCTCCCAGACCTCGCAGGCGCCGTTCGAGCAGGGCTACATGCGGGCCCTGTTCGCCCATGGCGAGCGGCTGGGGAAAGCCGGCACCGCCTTCGACTGGTCGGCCGACACCATGGTCACCAGCGCAACGGGGCGCAGCGCCAGCAACGCGCCGTAGGGAGCGCGTCAGACGCAGGTTTCCGCTCGACCGATCTGACGTCCTCCATGTCATTCCGGGGCTGCGAGAGTCGAGCCCGGAACCCAGACACTCAGTCGGCTCAAGACGAAACGGGCAGCGTTCCGCTCCCTCCCGACCATCCTGCGGTTCTGGATTCCGGGCTCCGCTTTCGCGGCCCCGGAATGACCAGGAGGGTGTGAGCTTCGTCGAGCAACCTCGTCACCCCCGCATCAGGCTCGGTGTCCCCAGGCGCGGGGTCACGCCCTCGCGCATCACCAGGCGGCGCAAAGGCGCGATGGTCGAGAGGGCCAGGAGCCCTGCGCCGCGGGCAAAATCGCTCGGCAGGAAGGCGGTGAGCAGGCTGCGGTTGAGGGTATCGACCGCGCCGGTGCGCAACCGGGCATCGAGAGCCCGGCCGCGGGCAAAGCCCGACAGCACCGACTCGGCCCCGGCATCCCGCGACCCCGCCACCGCGTCGCGGAGCGCCGCGGCGTCGCGCAGGCCGAGATTCAGCCCCTGCGCGCCGATCGGCGGGAAGACGTGGGCCGCCTCGCCGACCAGCGCCAGCCGCGGCCCGACCGGGCGCGGCACCGACAGGCCGCGCATCGGCACCAGGCCCCGCGGCCCGTCGATCCGCATCTGCCCCAGCATCGACTGGGCCTGCCGCTCGATGGCGCGGGCCAGCGCGTCGTCGTCGAGGGCGGAGAGCGCCTCCGCCCGCGCCTCGGCCGAGACCCAGACCAGGCTGGACCGGCGCCCGCCCGGCAGCGGCACCAGGGTGAAGGGCCCCTCGCGGGTGTGGAACTCGGTCGAGACCTCGCGATGGTCGCTCGTATGGGCGAGGATCGTGGTGAGCGCCTTCTGCGGATAGGTCCAGCGTCGCGCCGTCAGCCCCGCCGCCTCGCGCAACGGCGAACCTCCGCCATCGGCCGCGACGACGAGGCGGGCCGCGACGCTCCCGCCGCCGTCGAGCGCCAGCAAGGCCCGGTCCTTGGCCACGGTGCAACCGGCGGAATCGTGCTCGATCAGCGTCAGGTCCGGGACCTCGCGGGCGCGGGCGCGCAGGGCCTCGACCAAGCGACTGTTCTCGATGTTCCAGCCGAAGGCGTCGAGGCCGATCTCGCGGGCGACGAAGCGGGCCGGCGGCGGACGGAACAGGCTGCCGGTGTCGTCGATCAGGTGCATCTCGGTGAGCGGCGCCGCCTGGGGCTCCAGCGCCTCCCAGGCACCGAGGGCGCGGAGCAGCCGCACCGAGCCGTCGAGGAGCGCCACGGTCCGCCCGTCGGCCACGGGGGCATGGCGGCCGACGAGCGCGGTGCGCAGGCCGTCGCGGGCGAGCGCCAGGGCCGAGGCCAGGCCGACCGCGCCGGCACCGACCACCGCCACGTCGTAGAGGGGGGTTTGAGAGTTCGGCTCGGCTGTCTGGCTCACGGAACGGATCCTCGAACGATCATCGTGCCTGATCTGGGTCATGCAGGGCCGGTCCGCCATCCCGGCCATTGCCGCAGGCGCCCCGGCACCTATGATCCCGCCCGAACGACGAGACCCGAGGCGGGAGCGAACCAATGCCCAAGGCGATCCGGATTCACGAATACGGCGGCCCCGAGGTGATGCGCTACGAGGAGGTCGCGGTCGGCGATCCCGGGCCGGGCCAGATCCGGGTGCGCCAGAGCGCGATCGGCGTCAACTTCATCGACATCTACTTCCGTTCCGGCCTGTACAAGGCGCCCCAGCTGCCCTTCACCCCCGGCAACGAGGGCGCCGGCACCGTGGTGTCGGTCGGCGAGGGCGTGACCGGCTTCCGGCCCGGCGAGCGGGTCGCCTACGGCTCGGCCGCCGGCACCTATGCCGATGAGGTGGTGATCGACGCCAAATCCGTGGTGCGCCTGCCCGACGGCATCGACGACGACACCGGCGCCGCGATGATGCTGAAGGGCCTCACCACCCAGTACCTGCTGCGGCGCACCTACAAGGTCCAGCCCGGCGACACGATCCTGTTCCACGCCGCCGCCGGCGGCGTCGGGCTGATCGCGACGCAATGGGCCAAGCACCTCGGCGCCACGGTGATCGGCACCGTCGGCTCGGAGGACAAGGTCGCGCTTGCCCGCGAGCATGGCTGCGACCACGTCATCCTGTACCGGACCGAGGATTTCGCCGCCCGGGTCAAGGAGATCACCGGCGGCAAGGGCTGCCAGGTCGTCTATGACGGCGTCGGCCAGGCGACCTTCCCGGCCTCGCTCGATTGCCTCCGGCCCTTCGGCTATTTCGTGAATTTCGGCAGCGCCTCGGGCCCGGTGACGCAGTTCGACATCAACCTGCTGGCCCAGAAGGGCTCGCTCTACGCCACGCGGCCGACCCTGTTCACCCACACCGCCGACCGGGCGGTGCTGGACGAGATGGCCGCCGACCTGTTCGAGGTGGTGGAGAGCGGCGCGGTGAAGATCCCGGTCCATACAAGGGCGAAGCTCGCCGACGCCCCGAAGGTCCATGCCGACCTCGCCGGGCGCCAGACGACCGGTGCGACGGTGATGCATCCCTGATAGGCTGTTTGATCGATCGGGGGACTCATTCCCACCCTCGACCTCATCCTGAGGTGTTAGTCGATTGAAAATCGACTGACCTCGAAGGAGGGCTCCAGCCCTCGCTGAGATTCCTGGAGCCCTCCTTCGAGGTTAGTCCATCTTCGATGGACTAACACCTCAGGATGAGGTCGAGGGTTGGGCTAGAAGAATTCGTCACGATGGTATCCTGGCAAGTCGAATTGGCTCTGATAGGATACCACCGAATCATCTGACCGCGAATCAGATTTTGCAATACTGATTTCCAGTCCCGCAACGATCTTCGGTAGCACGGATCAAATCCAGGCGGGCCAGTCCCTGGTCCGCCGCCACGGTTATGCTTAAAATCCCCTGCGGCATCCGGGCCGAATCACTCCCGAATGGCCGCGCGGAGATCATGACGCGATGACTTCCTACGCCCTGCGCGCGACCGAGACCGATTGCCTCCTCGTCATCGACGTCCAGCCCGATTTCCTGCCCGGCGGCGCCCTCGCGGTGCCGGACGGGGATGCGGTGATCGCGCCGATCAACGCGCTCGGGCGCCTGTTCCGGCACGTCGTCCTGACCCAGGACTGGCACCCGGCCGGCCACGCCTCCTTCGTCACCAGCCATCCCGGCAAGAAGCCCTTCGAGACCACGGCGCTGGCTTACGGCGAGCAGGTCCTGTGGCCGGAGCACTGCATTCAGGGCACCCCCGGCGCGGACCTGTCGCCGAAGCTGGAGCTGCCCCATGCCGAACTGATCATCCGCAAGGGCTACCGGCCGGGAATCGACAGCTACTCGGCCTTCCGCGAGGCCGACCGCACCACCCCGACGGGGCTCGCCGGCTACCTGCGCGAGCGCGGCTTCACCCGGGTCTTCCTGTGCGGCGTCGCCACCGATTACTGCGTCGGCTGGAGCGCCATCGATGCGCGGGAGGCGGGGTTCGAGGCGGTGGTGGTCGAGGATGCCTGCCGGGCGATCGACCTCGACGGCTCGCTGGAACGGGCCTGGGGCGACATGGCGGCGGCGGGGGTCGAGCGGGAGAGAAGCGGGGCGATCGGGGGATGAAGCCCGGGTGGTTCGGGCGGCGGCCCCGACACCCTCGATGTCATCCCGGGGCCGCGCAGCGGAGCCCGGGATCCATAAACGCCGACGCTCCCGGATGAAGTGGAACGCTGTCCGCCTCTTGGAGAATCGTCAGAGGTTATGGATCCCGGGCTCTCGTCTTCGACGAGCCCCGGGATGACGTGGAGATGTTGGAAGCGACGACTCTGACTAGCTACGGCTACACCGCCACCCCGTGCAGATCATACGCATCCGCCGACTCGATCTTCACCGTCACGATGTCCCCGACACGGACCGGCCGGCGGAAGGCGACGTGGACGTTGCCGTCGATCTCCGGCGCATCATACTTCGAGCGGCCCTTGGCGACGGTCGGGCCGGCGGCGTCGATGATGACCGGCAGGCGCTTGCCGACCTTGGCTTTCTGGAGCCTCAAGGACACCGCCTGCTGCGTCTCCATGAACCGGCGCTGGCGCTCGGCCTTGACCGCGTCCGGCACGGCGTCCGCCACTGCGTTGGCCGGGGCGCCGCGGACCGGCTCGTACTGGAAGCAGCCGACGCGCTCGAGCTTGGCTTCCTTGAGCCAGGTCAGCAGCTCCTCGAACTCCTCCTCGGTCTCGCCCGGGAAACCGACGATGAAGGTCGAGCGGATGGCGAGATCCGGGCAGGTGGTGCGCCAGGAGCGGATGCGCTCCAGCATCTTCTCCTGGTTGCCGGGGCGGCGCATGCGCTTGAGCACCGTCGGGCTCGCATGCTGGAGCGGCATGTCGAGGTAGGGCAGCACCTTGCCCTCGGCCATCAGCGGGATGACCTCGTCGACGTGCGGGTAGGGGTAGACGTAGTGCAGGCGCACCCAGGCGCCGAGCTCGCCGAGTTCCTTGGCGAGGTCGTAGAAGCGCGCCCGCACCTCGCGGTCGCGCCAGGGGCTGGTGGCGTAACGGGTGTCGATGCCGTAGGCGCTGGTATCCTGCGAGACGACCAGCAGTTCCTTGACGCCGGCCTTCACCAGCTTCTCGGCCTCGCGCAGGACATCCGCCGCCGGTCGGCTGACGAGATCGCCGCGCAATTGCGGGATGATGCAGAACGTGCAGCGGTTGTTGCAGCCTTCCGAGATCTTCAGATAGGCGTAGTGCCGCGGCGTCAGCTTGACGCCCTGGGGCGGGACGAGATCGAGGAACGGGTCGTGGGCCGGGGGAACCGCCTCGTGGACCGCCGCCACCACCGATTCGTAGGCCTGCGGCCCGGTGACCGCGAGCAGGTTCGGGTATTTCTCGCGGATCTCCTCGGGCTGCGCGCCCATGCAGCCGGTGACGATCACCCGGCCGTTCTCCGCCATGGCGTCGCCGATCGCCTGGAGCGACTCGGCCTTCGCCGAATCGAGGAAGCCGCAGGTGTTGACGATCACCACGTCGGCGCCGTCGTGCTTGCGGGCGAGCTCGTAACCCTCGGCCCGCAGGTGGGTGAGGATGCGCTCGGAATCGACCAGGGCCTTGGGACAGCCGAGCGACACGAAGGAGATCTTGGGGGCGGGTGCGTTCATGGCGGGGGCGTGATGGGACACCGGCCCACGGCCAAGCCGGCGCGAGCGGGATCAAGGATTTAGGGAAGGGTGCTGGGGCAGGCCATAGCACGGGGGAGGGCGGGCGTCACGGGGCGCTCCTCTCCGGGCCCTGCACCGGCATCGTGGCTGGTATCCGGTCGGCATCTTGTTCCGGTCGGCATCTTGGCCCGACGGCCGGCTTCCGCTGCGGCCCCCGCCTCCGCTATCACGGCGCCATGTGGAGCCGCCTCGTCACCCCCCTCGATCCCGCCGCCGCCGCCGCCCGCCTGCGCGGCCGACAATCCGGGCTCGCGCTCCTCGACAGCGCGATGCGGCACGACACCCTCGGGCGCCACTCCTACCTCGCCGCCGACCCGTTCGGGCGCTTCCGGGTGCGCGGCGGCCGGGCGTTCTGGAACGGCGTCCCGGTGCCGGGCGCCCCTCTCGACGCGTTGCGCGCCGTGCTGGCGCCGTACCGCACCGAACCGGATCCCGGCCTGCCGCCGTTCCAGGGCGGGGCGATCGGCTACCTCTCCTATGATTTCGGCGCCTGCCTGGAGCGGGTGACGCCTCCCCTCCGCCGGGCCGGCCTCGCCGACGACCTCGCGGTCAACCTCTACGCCTCGGTCGTCGCCTTCGACCACCGGGCCGGCACCTGCGTGCTGATCGCCACCGGCTTCCCCGAGACCGACCCTGCCGCCCGCGCGGCAAAGGCCGCCGCCGATCTCGATGCCCTGGAGGCCGCGCTCGCCGAGCCAGAGCCGGCGGGCGAGGCCGGCCCGGTGCCTCCCCTCGACTGGCGCTCGAACTTCACGCCCGACACCTACGCAAGGGCGGTCGACCGGGTGCGGGACTACATCCGGGCCGGCGACATCTACCAGGCCAACATCGCCCAGCGCTTCGAGGCGGCTTTGCCGCCGGGCTTCGACGCCTTCGCGTTCTACCGCCGCCTGCGGGCGCGCAACCCGGCGCCGTTCGCGGCCTTTCTCGAAATCGATGGCCTCACCCTTGCGTCCTCCTCGCCCGAGCGCTTCCTGCGCCTCGACGGCCGCGCGGTCGAGACCCGGCCGATCAAGGGCACGGCGCCGCGCTCCCCCGACCCGGCCGAGGACCGGGCCCGGGCCGAGGCGCTGGTCGCCCACCCCAAGGAGCGGGCCGAGAACGTGATGATCGTCGACCTCCTGCGCAACGACCTGTCGCGGATCTGCGCCCCCCACAGCGTCGCGGTGCCCACCCTCTGCGGGCTCGAGACCTATGCCGGGGTCCACCACCTCGTCTCGGCGGTGACCGGCACGCTCAAGGACGGGGCGGACGGGCTCGATCTCCTCGCCGCGACCTTCCCGGGCGGCTCGATCACCGGGGCGCCGAAGCTGCGCGCCATGGACATCATCACGGAGATCGAGGGCGATGCCCGCGAGGCCTATTGCGGGGCGATCGGCTGGATCGGGTTTACCGGCAGCCTGGACACCAGCATCGCCATCCGCACGGTGATGCTCGACGAGAGCCGGGCCGTGCTCCAGGCCGGGGGCGGGGTCACGCTGCTGTCGGACCCGGAGGCCGAGTACCACGAGACCCTGACCAAGGCCGAGCGGGTCTTCGCCGCCTTCGCGGCCGGGGAGGGCGCATGATCCTCGTCATCGACAACTACGATTCCTTCGTCTTCAACGTCGTGCGCTACATCGAGGAACTGGGCGCCCCGGTCCGGGTCGCGCGCAACGACGCCCTCGACGTGGCGGGCATCCGGGCGCTGGCGCCGGAGGCGGTGGTGATCTCGCCCGGGCCGTGCAGCCCGGCGGAGGCCGGGGTGTCGCTGGCGGCGATCCGCGACTTGTCCGGCGCGGTGCCGCTGCTCGGGGTCTGCCTCGGGCACCAATGCCTCGGCGCGGCCTTCGGCGGCCGGGTCGCGCGGGCCCGGCAGCCGCTCCACGGCCATGCCACGCCGATCGACCATGGCGGGCAGGGGCTGTTTCGCGGCCTGCCGGCGCCGCTCACGGTCGGGCGCTACCACTCGCTGATCGTCGAGCCGACGCCCGCCATGGCGGAGCACCTGAGCGTCGAGGCGGTCTCGGCCGAGGGCGAGGTGATGGCGCTGTCGCATCGCCGCCACCCGACCTACGGCGTGCAGTTCCACCCGGAATCGGTGCTGACCGAGCACGGCCACGCCCTGTTCGGCAATTTTCTAAGCCTCGCCCGGCGCTGGCACGAGGCGGGAGGGGCGCACCGTGCTGTGGCGTGACGGGCGCTTGCAGGAGGGAACGGTCGCCCCGTTCGACCTCGCCGATCGCGGCCTGCTGCTCGGCGACGGGGTGTTCGACACCGCCATGGCGCTGGGCGGCCGGGTGGTGGCGGAGGCGGCGCACCTGACGCGGCTCGGCCGCGCCGCCGCCGCCCTCGGCTTCGCGCTCGACGAGACGGAGGCCCGCACCGCGATGCGGGCCGTGGCGGCCGGATACGAGCGGGCGGCGATCCGCACCACCGTGACCCGTGGCTCCGGCCCGCGGGGCCTGCGCCCGCCGGCCGAAGCCCGCCCGGTCCTGTGGGCCAGCGCTGCGCCTTTGCGGCCCGGCACGGCCTTCTCGGAGATGTCCCTCGGCTGGAGCGCGATCCGCCGCAACGAAACCTCGCCGGCCTCGCGCCACAAGACGCTCGGCTATCTCGACGCGGTCCTCGCCGCGGAAGCAGCGGCACGGGACGGCCACGACGAGGCCCTGTTCCTCACCATGCAGGGCCGGGTGGCCTGCGCCGGCATCGGCAACGTGTTCGCGGTGTTCGGGCGCACGATCGTCACGCCGCCCCTCGACGACGGAGTGCTCGCCGGGATCGTGCGGGCGCAGGTGCTCGCCCTGGCCCCGGGCCTCGGCCTCGCGCCGGCCGAGGGATCGATGACGCCCGCGGGTCTGGCGGAGGCCGAGGCGGTGTTCCTCACCAACTCCCTGCGGCTGCTCGCGCCGGTGCGGCGGATCGGGGCGCGGGATTATGCCAGCGCCCGGCATCCGGCGCTGCAGTCCCTGCGGAAGGCCCTGTCCCGGGAGATCGCCGAGGCCTGCGGGATGGCCGTGGAGGGGTGAGAGCGCCGCCGCCCAACCCTCCCCCGCAGAGGGGGGAGGGTTCGGATGCGAGGCCCCGCCTGTGCGTCCCATTCGCCAAGGCCTTGCGGACAAGCGCGGAAACCCGCCAGAAGTGGCGACGGCCGGGCACCCGCCCGCGAGACCTGGAGAGCAGAGCATGAAGCGCGCGTCCCTGGCGGTGGTTCTCGGTGCCGCGACCGCCCTGGCGGCAAGCCTGCCGGCCGGCGCCAAGACGCTGGTCTACTGCTCCGAGGGCAGCCCGGAGAACTTCTATCCGGCGGTGAACACCACCGGCACCTCGTTCGACGCCAGCTCCCAGATCTACTCCAACATCGTCAATTTCGAGCGCGGCACCACCAACGTGGTACCGGACCTCGCCGAGAAGTGGGACGTGTCCGAGGACGGCAAGACCTACACCTTCCACTTGCGCAAGGGCGTGAAGTGGCATTCCAACAAGGCCTTCAAGCCGACCCGTGACTTCAACGCCGACGACGTGATCTTCTCGTTCGAGCGGCAGTGGAAGGAGAGCCACCCGTTCTTCCGGGTGACCAGCTCCAACCACACCTATTTCAACGATATGGGGCTGCCCAAGCTCCTCGCCTCGCTCGACAAGGTGGATGATTACACGGTCCGCTTCACCCTGACCCAGCCCGAGGCGCCGTTCCTCGCCGATCTCGCGATGCCCTTCGCGGCGATCCAGTCGAAGGAATACGCCGACGCGATGATGAAGGCCGGCACGCCGGACAAGCTCGACCAGGAGCCGATCGGCACCGGCCCGTTCTACCTGCTGCAATACCAGAAGGACGCGATCGTCCGCTACCGCGCCTTCCCGCAATACTATGCCGGGAAGGCCGCCCTCGACGACCTGGTCTTCGCCATCACGCCGGATGCGTCGGTGCGCTGGGCCAAGCTCCAGAAGGGCGAGTGCCACGTCATGCCGTACCCGAACCCGGCCGACATCGACGCGATGCGCAAGGACGCGAACGTCCAGGTGCTCGAGCAGCCCGGCCTCAACATCGGGTACCTCGCCTACAACACCAAGAAGAAGCCGTTCGACGACGTGCGGGTGCGCAAGGCGTTGAACATGGCGATCGACAAGAAGGCGATCATCGACGCGGTCTACCTCTCGACCGGCGTCGCGGCCAAGAACCCGATCCCGCCGACCCTGTGGTCGTACAACGACGCGGTGAAGGACGATCCCTTCGATCCGGCCGCGGCCAAGAAGCTCCTGACGGAGGCGGGCCTCGGCGACGGCTTCGCGATGGACCTGTGGGCGATGCCGGTCCAGCGGCCCTACAACCCGAATGCCCGCCGCATCGCCGAGCTGATGCAGGCCGACCTCGCCAAGATCGGGGTCAAGGCCGAGATCAAGTCCTACGAGTGGGGCGAGTACCGCAAGCGCATCCAGGACGGCGAGCACCAGACCGCGATGTTCGGCTGGACCGGCGACAACGGCGATCCCGACAACTTCCTCCACACCCTGCTCGGCTGCGCCGCGGCGGAGAAGGGCGGCGGCAACGCCGCCAAGTGGTGCGACAAGACCTACGACGACCTCGTCACCAAGGCCAAGACCGTCAGCGACAAGGCCGAGCGCACCAAGCTCTACGAGCAGGCGCAGGTGGTGTTCAAGCAGCAGGCGCCGTGGTTCACCATCGCGCATGCGGTGCAGCTAAAGCCGGTCCGCAAGGAGGTGGTGGACTTCAAGCTGTCGCCGTTCGGCCGCCACACCTTCTACGGCGTGAGCCTGAAGTAGATCCGGTCGGCACGAGTCTGCCTCACTCCACAAGACTGATACCCTCCGAGTCATCCCGGGGCCGCGACAGCGGAGCCCGGGATCCAGAACCGCAGGACGTTCAGGATGAGGCGGGACGCGATCAGCCTGCGTCGGAGCCATCCGAGGGTCTGGATTCCGGGATCCACTTTCGCGGCCCCGGAATGACCCGGAGGGTGGGCATCCTGTCGGAGCGATTCCACAAATCCCGATGCCAGCACGCATTGCCAGCGTTCGCCGATGCGTAGCATTCTGAGCCGTTCACAGAGGGCGCCCGCGTGCTCCGCTTCCTCCTGACCCGCGCGTCCCTGGTGATCCCGACCTTCCTGGGGATCACCCTGGTGGCGTTCTTCCTGATCCGCCTGGTGCCCGGCGACCCGATCGAGACGATGGCGGGGGAGCGGGGCATCGATCCGGCGCGGCACGCGGCGCTCCGCGCCGAGTACGGCTTCGACAAGCCCCTGCTCGTGCAATACGGCATCTATCTCGAGCGGCTGGCGCACGGCGATCTCGGCCGCTCGATCAGCACCAAGGAGCCGGTGATCGCGGAATTCGCCAGCCTGTTTCCGGCGACGATCGAGCTCGGGGTCTGCGCGATCCTGTTCGCGCTCCTCGTCGGCCTGCCGGCCGGCATCCTGGCGGCGCTGAAACGGAACTCGGTCTTCGACCACGGGGTGATGGGGCTGTCGCTCACCGGCTACTCGATGCCGATCTTCTGGTGGGGCCTGCTGCTGATCCTGCTGTTCTCGGTGCAGCTCGGCTGGACACCGGTCTCGGGCCGCATCGACGTGCAGTACTTCATCGAGCCGGTGACCGGCTTCCTGCTGATCGACACGCTTCTGTCGGACGAATCCGGCGCCTTCCGATCGGCCCTCGGCCACCTGATCCTGCCGGCGGTGGTGCTGGGCACGGTGCCGCTCGCGGTCATCGCCCGCATGACCCGCTCGGCGATGCTGGAGGTGCTCGGCGAGGATTACATACGCACCGCCCGGGCCAAGGGCCTGCCGTCCTGGCGCATCGTCGGGCTGCACGCCTTGCGCAACGCGCTCATCCCGGTCGTCACGGTGATCGGGCTGCAGGTCGGCGTGCTGTTCACCGGCGCGATCCTGACCGAGACGATCTTCTCCTGGCCCGGCATCGGCAAGTGGCTGATCGAGGCGATCGGCCGGCGCGACTATCCCGTCCTCCAGGGCGGCATCCTGCTGATCGGCGCGGTGGTGATGGCGGTGAACCTCCTCGTCGACCTCGCCTACGGCCTCGTGAACCCCCGCATCCGGCACGCCCGATGAGCGCCGAACTCCTCGATACTCCCGCCGCCTCGGCTTCCCCCGCCGGCCCGCCGCACCCGCTCGCCGAGTTCTGGACGAGCTTCTGCGCCAATACGGGCGCGGTGATCGGGCTCGCGATCATCGTCGCGGTGCTGCTGATGGCGGTCTTCGCCGATCTCATCGCCCCGCACCCGCCGAACCTCACCAACGCCGCGGCCTTCCTCAAGCCGCCGTTCTGGCAGGAGGGCGGCACGCTCACCTATCCGCTGGGCACCGACGCGATCGGCCGCGACATCCTCTCGCGCCTGATCCACGGCGCCCGGCTGTCGCTGTCGATCGGCCTTGCCGTCGTGACGGTGTCGATCCTCGTCGGCACGATGCTGGGGCTGGTCGCGGGCTTCGTCGGCGGCGCCGTCGGCATCGTCATCATGCGGGTGATGGACATCATCCTGACCCTGCCGTCGCTGCTACTGGCCATCGTCATCGTGGCGATCCTCGGCCCCGGGCTGATGAACGCGATGCTGGCGGTCGCCGTGGTGGTGCTGCCGCATTACGTCCGCATCGCCCGCGCGGCGGTGATCGCGGAAAAGTCGAAGGACTACGTGACGGCGGCCCGGGTCGGCGGGGCCGGCCCCCTGCGGCTGATGGTGGGCGAGGTGCTGCCGAACTGCGCCGCCCCCCTCATCGTCCAGGCCTCCCTCGGCGTCTCGACCGCGATCCTCGACGCGGCGGCTCTGGGCTTCCTGGGCCTCGGTGCCCAGCCGCCCGCGCCGGAATGGGGCACGATGCTGGCGGATGCCCGCGAATTCGTGCTCCGCGCCTGGTGGGTGGTGACCTTCCCGGGCCTGATCATCCTGATCACCGTGCTCGCCTTCAACCTCGTCGGCGACGGTCTTCGCGACGCCCTCGACCCCAAGCTGAAGCGGTGAGGCGACCCATGCCGCTCCTCGAGATCACCAACCTCTCCGTCGAATTCCCCTCCGCCGGCGGCACGCTCCAGGCCGTCGACGGCGTCAGCCTGACCCTGGAGGAGGGGGAGGTGCTCGGCGTCGTCGGCGAATCGGGCTCGGGCAAGAGCGTGACCATGATGGCGCTGATGGGCCTCGTCGCCTATCCGGGCCGGGTCTCCGCCGACCGCCTCGCCTTCGCCGGGCGCGACCTGCTCGGCATGCCGGCGCGCGAGCGCCGCCGCCTCACCGGCCGCGACGTGGCGATGATCTTCCAGGAGCCGACCACCAGCCTCAACCCCTGCTTCACGATCGGCTTCCAGATCACCGAGAGCTTGCGCCAGCATCTCGGCCTCGACCGCAAGGCGGCGAGGAAGCGGGCGATCGAGCTCCTGGAGCAGGTCGGCATCCCGGCGGCCGAGAGCCGGCTGTCGTCCTACCCGCACCAGCTCTCCGGCGGCATGAACCAGCGGGTGATGATCGCCATGGCGATCGCCTGCAACCCGAAGCTCCTCATCGCCGACGAGCCGACGACCGCCCTCGACGTCACCATCCAGGCCCAGATCCTCGACCTGCTGCTCTCGCTCCAGCGCGAGCGCGGCATGGCGCTCGTTCTCATCACCCACAACATGGGCGTGGTCGCCGAGACCGCCGACCGGATGATGGTGATGTATGCCGGCCAGGTGATGGAGGAGAGGCGCGCCGACGCGCTCTTCGCCTCGCCCCAGCACCCCTACACCGCGGCCCTGCTGGCGGCTTTGCCCGAGCGCAGCGAGGGCGGGCGGCTCGCCACCATCCCGGGCGTGGTGCCGGGCCTCTACGACCGCCCGCGCGGCTGCCTGTTCTCGCCGCGCTGCACCTACGCCACCGATCATTCGCGGGAACAGCGCCCGGCGCTGCGGCCGTGGCAGGACGGTTTCGTGCGCTGCCACTATCCGCTCGACGATCCGTCGCGCGAGGCCCGCATCCGCCAGGACCATCCCGTCGGCGCCAGCGCGGAGGCCGTCCGTTGAGCCCCCCCGTCGTCGTCGCCGACGATCTCCGCCAGACCTACGAGATCCGCCGCGGGCTGTTTCGTCGGCCGGCCCGGCTCCAGGCGGTCGGCGGCATCTCGTTCTCGATCGAGCCCGGCCGGACCCTGGCGGTGGTCGGCGAATCCGGCTGCGGCAAGTCGACCCTCGCCCGGATGGTGACGCTGATCGAGCCGCCCTCCGACGGCGACCTCATCCTCGACGGGATCGACGCCGTCGACACGCCGTCGTCGGAGCGCCGCCGCCTGCGCCGCACCGTGCAGCTGGTGTTCCAGAATCCCTACGGCTCGCTCAATCCGCGCAAGCGCGTCGGCGCAATCCTGGAGCAGCCGCTCGCGATCAATACCGGATTGTCGGGAGCCGAGCGCCGCGAGCGGGTGCAGGCGATGATGGCCAAGGTGGGCCTGCGCCCCGAGCACGATGCGCGCTACCCGCACATGTTCTCCGGCGGCCAGCGCCAGCGCATCGCCATCGCCCGGGCGCTGATGCTGTCGCCCAAGCTCGTCGTCGCCGACGAGCCGGTCTCGGCCCTCGACGTGTCGATCCAGGCCCAGGTGCTGAACCTGCTCGCCGACCTGCAAGCGGAGCTGGGGCTGGCCTACCTGTTCATCTCCCACGATCTCGGCGTGGTGCGCCACATCGCCCACGACGTGCTGGTGATGTATCTCGGGCTGGCCATGGAGCAGGGGCCCAAGGAGGCGATCTATGCCCGCCCCCTCCACCCCTACACCCGGGCCCTGATGGCGGCGACGCCGGGCGTCGGGCCGCGGACCCGCGAGCGGATCGTGCTGCGGGGCGAATTGCCGTCGCCGCTCGCTCCCCCGGCCGGCTGCGTGTTCTCGACCCGCTGCCCCCATGCCACGGCGCGCTGCCGCGAGGAGCGCCCAGAGCCGCGGCCCGTCGCCGGCCGGGCGGTGGCCTGCCATTATGCCGAGGATCTGTCGGAGGGGGTTCCGGCCGCCGGACGCGCGCTCGCGGGCTGAGGGGGCCCCCGCATCACGGTCAATTCAACGCCCGGGGGCTTCGCTGCGCCGCCGCATGCCCTACCATCATGGGGAAGAGCGGGAGCCTGGCGACCTGATCCGTGAGTGAGCCCATCGCGGCGGCCGAGCCGCCGCCCCTGTCCGAGCCGAAGGCCTCGGGCCTCGCCCGAACGAGCCTCGCCCGCATGCTCGCCTTCCGCACCAGCCTGCGGGTCGCGCGCCTGCGCCACTGGCTCGCCGGAAAGCTGCCGCCCCGGGCCCGCGGGCGGCTGGCCGAGAACGTGCGCGCCGCCGAGCTCGCCGGCCTCGCCTTCGCGTTCCGGGCCCGCGCCGTCGCCATCCTGGTGGTGTCGCTGTGGCTCCTGATCCTCGTGCCCTGGCCGCGCAACCTGTACTACCTCGCCGTCGCCGGCCTGTTCTTCCTCCTCGGCTACGTGCCCTACCGGCTCCGCCGCCACCGATGGGCGGGGCCGATCAAGCTCGGCTTCACACTCCTCGACATCGCGCTGATGACCACGGCGATCATCATGCCGCCGCCGGCCGGGCTCGGGGTCGACTGGCCGATTCAGACCCGCCTGCGCACCCCGGAATTCCTCTACGTGCTGCTGCTGCTGGGCGAGGCGGCGCTGACCTACTGGCCGGTCGCGGTGCTCTGGACCGGCACCTGGATCGTGGCGATCTGGTCGTCCGGCGTCTGGCTGGTCTACGGCCGCGCGGATACCGTGCGCTTCGCCGACACCGTCCACGACGGGTCGTTGAGCGCCGAGGCGGCGTTGCGGGTCTTCCTCGACCCGGCCTATGTCGGCCTGACCCCGCTATGGACGCAAGCCATCGTCACCGGCCTGTTCACCCTGCTGCTCGCCATCGCGGTGTGGCGGGGCCGGGGCACGATGCTGGCGCAGGTACGCGCCGAGGTGGTGCGGTCCGACCTCGCCCGCTACGTCTCGCCCGACGTCGCCGACGCCCTGGCGGCCCGGGCCCATGCGGGCTTCGGTACGCCGCAGACCCGGGTGGTGGCGGTGTTGTTCGCCGACATGGTCGGCTTCACCGGGTTGAGCGAGGACCTGGAGCCGGAGCGCGCCTTCGCGCTGCTGCGCGGCTTTCGCGAGCGCAGCTGCAAGGTGGTGTTCCGCCATGCCGGAACCCTCGACAAGTTCCTCGGCGACGGCTTCATGGCGACCTTCGGCGGCCTCGACGGGCGCGGCGACGGGGCCGCCCGGGCGGTGGCCTGCGCGGTCGACCTCCAGCGCGAGATCGACGCCTGGACCGCCAAGCGCGCGGCCCGCGGGGCGCCGCCGATCCGGGTCGCGGTCGGCGTGCATTGCGGCCCGGTGGTGATCGGCAACATCGGCGCCGACCAGCGGATCGAGTTCACGGTGATCGGCGACGTCGTCAACGTCGCGAGCCGCCTGCAGGCCGCCACCCGCGAGGTCGGCGGCCGCATCCTCGCCTCCGAATGCTGCCTCGCGGCGGCCGGGCCGGAGGTGGCGGCCCGCTTCACCCGCTCGCTGCCCCTGACCCTGCGCGGCCGCACCCAGCCGATCGTGGTCCACGTCGCCGAGTAATACCAACGGTCGTCGGAAACGACCTTTGGTTCCGTTCTCGAATTTTCGTCAAGCCTCTGGCTTGGCATAGACAATTCGAGATGGCTCAGTGGCCCGATGCGTCAGCATCTTGGGCCATTGGTATAAGGTTCGGGACCGGCCCGGGCGGAGGCGGGGTCAGCCGCGCTGCAGCACCTCGATGCGCACGCCGTCCGGTCCCTCGAAGAAGGCGATCCGCAGGCCCGGCTTCACGTCGGTGATGCCCGAGACCAGGGGGATGCCGCGGGCGGCGAGATCCGCCACCGTCGCCTCGATGTCCTCGACGCGAAGCCCGATATGCTCGATGCCGCGATGCGGCGGCACGGCGGCCGGCCCGGTGCCCTCGGGCGCCTGCTCGATGAACATCCGCATCCCGCCGAGATCCAGGATGATCCGGCTCGGGCTCTCGCCGCCCTCGCGCCCGGTCTCCCGGGCGCCCAGCACCTCGCCGTAGAACCGCGCCGCCGCCACCGCGTCCCGGCTGCGCAGGTGGAGATGGTCGTACACGTAGCCCATGCGGGTCTCCCTCCGGCGCGGCGCGCCGCTCGTCCCGGCCCGCACCGTACGTCGCCGCCGCGCCGTGCGATAGGCGGACCGGCCCCGGTTGACGCAATCCCGCGCCGCGCCCTACAGAAGAGGCCCGGGCCAGAGGCGCCCGCGGCGGGTTCGCAAGCGCCCGCAGCCGGTTCGGAAGGGTGGCCGAGTGGTTTAAGGCAGCGGTCTTGAAAACCGCCGTGGGGGCAACTCCACCGTGGGTTCGAATCCCACCCCTTCCGCCAGAAATTTCAATGACTTAGGTGAGATTGACCGACGCGAACTTCGTCGGACTCCGCCGTGTCTGTGCCCAGGCTTGTGCCGAGCTTTGCCATTGCGCGGTGGAGGTGATCGGTCACGAGATGCGAGTAGCGCATCGTCATGGTCACGGTTCGATGGCCGAGGATCGCCTGAAGAGCGGCAAGGTCGCCGGTTTTCATCAGGAAGACCGAGGCGAACCGGTGGCGGAGATCGTGACAGCGCCACGGCACGCCCGCACGCCTCGCGATATTACGGTACTGACTGGCAAAATGCGTGTAGCGGCGGCCGTCGCCGTTCCAGAAAACGTGGTGCCGGGTAATGTGCCGAGGGGTTCCGACTAGGACGGTCAGGGCTTCGTCGCTCAGCGGCACAACGCGCGGGCTCGAGGTCTTGGTTTTCGTAAGGCGGATCTCGCGCCGCTCGATCGAGACCTGCGACCATTCCAGGGAAACGGCCTCCTCCTGGCGCATGCCCGTGGCGGCCAAGAACCGGATGATCCGCCCGACCATTGGTGAAGCGTGTGCGACGAGACGCTCGACCTCAGCCTTACTCGGGAAGGAAGTCCGCGGCGGCGCTTCCCTGATGTGCCGCTTATCGAAAGCTTTAACGGGGTTGAGGTCGATGTAGTCCCAAGCTACTGCGCAGGAGCAAACGCCGCTCAAGGTGGCGAGGTCACGCCTGATAGTTGCCCCCATAGCTCCGCCACGTCGCCGCGCGGTCACGTAGTCGCTCAGGCGGGTCTTGTTGATCTCGTCGAGGTAGCAGTCACCGAAGTGAGGTTCGAGTAGCCGCAAACTGGACCGATAGCGACGTTGGGTCGCGGGTCGGAGGGTGGGCATGAACTCGAGCGCGAACCTCTCAAGCGCTTCCTTGTAGCTCCGGCGTGGACGACCACCGCGATCGAGGCGGCGGTGCTCCTCTAGCACCTGCGCGAGGTACTGTTGGGCGACGGCCTTGGAAGCCGTTCTTGCCGAACGTCGAACTTCTCGACTGCGCCATTGGAACCGGATCCAATAGGTCTGCCCCCGCTTGTAAACCGACGCCACTCATCCCCTCCTGCTGAAGCTCAGCAAACGAGGGTCGCACGATCGCGAAATCCGGCAACTATTTTCGATCCCCCGCTGGGTCGAAAGCGTTATTCTGATGAGAAGCGGCAGGGAGGGGGACAGTGGCAGGCAGACCATCACTTTCAGCTATCGTGCAGAAACGGCAGCACACCTTTCTATAATTCGTACACGAAGTACCTAAACGAGCATCGCCTTGGACCTAGGAGCACTGCGGGCAGAGTCCGGCAACCGACAATTTACGCGGCTTTTAAAGTTCGCATATTACAAATACTTGGCAGGTATTTTTTCCGCCGTGCGGACATAACAATCACGTAAGTATCTACTTAGAAAAATATTAACCGCCATAGTTTCGTATATGAATTACTGAAAATCGATTATATATAATTATTTAGGAATAATATTAATATACTGTTTATTTATTGCCTACATCGACAAAATACTTCATATCTCAGGCTCGAGTCAGAATCAAAAGTACGAGCGAAAATTTCATAATATCTGCTCCCAGAAAATTCGCGCTCGTAGCAATATTACTCAGATTCACGCCGGTACTTTCATGATTTAAGCAAATGACGATGTTGACTAACTCAAATCGCACCTTTCAAACCCCTCACGTATTCAGCGTTTCTTGACAAAAGGTTGCATATGCCTAAGCTGGCGCCAACTTACGTTGGATTCGGCCAATCATGACATATGACAAAAAAACTGTTAAGGGATTCGCTGACGCCGCTCAGTCGTTGAAACTATATAGGCGGGCCGAATTAGTCGATCAGAAGGACCGACCGCTGATTGAGCAGCTTTACGTCGATCCCTTACCTAACAACGCGACTCTGGAAACTATTCTTCGATCAAATACAACATTTTTAGTGGGCAGAAAAGGAACGGGTAAGTCAACGATTTTCCAGCGGGCGCAGCATGAAATCAGAAAGCAGAAACGTTCTGTTTCAGCATATGTGGATATCAAGACGGTTTTTGAATCGGCATCTGTTGATCCAGCGCTTCTCGCGAAAGCGGCTGGCGAGAACGCAGCGCTCAGCCAAGACGCGATTAGGCAGCTATTGCTGTTTAAATCATTTATGCGCAGTGTTTTATCCGAGATAAAAGCAGAATTGAGGAAACAAATTGAACATTCTTTTTTAAACAAGTTGCGAGATAAAATGGGTCGAGGACCAGTTCAAATATTTGAGCGATTGGATGAACTAATTGATACATCTCTCA
The DNA here is from genome assembly GCF_016804325.1 of Methylobacterium aquaticum. Classification (NCBI taxonomy): domain Bacteria; kingdom Pseudomonadati; phylum Pseudomonadota; class Alphaproteobacteria; order Hyphomicrobiales; family Methylobacteriaceae; genus Methylobacterium; species Methylobacterium aquaticum. Next base: position 2,920,521 of record NZ_CP043627.1, on the reverse strand, counting down.
GTGTGCAGGTAACTGATATCACCGCATTGCAACATCACGGCCAAAAAGAAAAGCAAAATGCTAAGGCTTCAGGTGCGACAAAGCTTAGCTCTTCGGGAAAAGTCTCGGCCAGCGAAAGCGCTATCAGTGCAGAATTGACCGGGAGCTTTAATGTAGAGAATGCATCCAGCGCTGAGCAAGAGTCGGAAAACAGCTACTCGCGCCTGCTTATGCGCACGTTAAATATTACAGGCATAATCGAAGAATTGCAAGAAATTTTGCACGTAATCGAAGTGAGAAATCTGTTTATATTCATCGATGATTTTTCAGAGTTGCCTGAAGATGCAATGCGTGTTTTCGTTGATGCGATACTAAGTCCTCTAAATAACTGGTCGAACGAACTCATCAAATTTAAAATTGCGGCATATCCTGGAAGAATTTACTACGGCAAGATAGATCCGTTGAAGATGGATGAGATTTATCTCGATCTTTTTAAACTTTATGGATCAAATGATGTTATTACAATGGAAGAAAAAGGGGTGGATTTCACAGCCAGACTACTAGACAACAGAATCAAATATTTTTGCAAAATTCCGTTCGAAGATCTTTGTAGATCAAATTATGAGGAGATAATAAAAAATCTTTTTTTCGCAAGCATGGGAAATCCGAGGACGCTGGGACATATTTTATATAATTTACAGGAGTCACACATTGCATATACGAGATTGGTGACAAATCGGGCCGTGAGAGATGCGTCAGTCAAATATTACGATGAGAAAATTGAGCCGTTTTTCGGTATCCAGAAATTTCGTCAAGAAACCTTTTCCGAAAGATCCTCGGCGTTCAGCTTAAAAGAACTTCTAGAGGATATAGTGACACGATCACGCGAACTAAGAAATTATCGTGGGTCCGCTGTTACTAAGGATATCCACGGGCAACCCCCAACAAGTCATTTCCATGTCGTTAGCGAACTTGACGACCTCCTTTCGACGTTAGAACTTAATTTTTTTATGACGAAATATTTTGAGATGAAGGATAGGGACGGTCGAAAAGTCTCCGTATACGCACTCAATTTTGGAATGTGTAACAAATATAGCATCGAATTTGGGCGCCCTGTTGGACGTCGAGAGTTTCGCCTCTATTTTGTTGAGAGGTTTTTTGATTTTACCAATATACTCAGGCGATACTTGGAGCACAATCAGGAAATTAAGTGCGGCAACTGCGGTGAGGTTTATGGCGTAGATAAACTGTCGAGTTTGGCTCTTTTTGATATGCTTTGCCCAAAATGCAAAAGTGGAAAATGTGAAGTAACCAATCTGTCCCAACGCTACGGTGAGGTGATTAACAATATACGCCCCGAATTATTACTGCCTGAAATCGAATTAGGCATGCTTGAGACTTTGCACACAGAGAATCGGGATCTCTACGCTCGGGAAATCGCTGAAGAGTTAGATTGTTCTTACCAACTTATCGGGCGACGTGGCAAGATAATGGAAGAGAGAGGATTGCTTGACCGAATTAGGAAGGAAAATTCTCGGCGTGTGTATCGGCTTAGACCGGAAGCCGCGAAAGAATATTTTGATAGAAATCAGGACAGATATCTCAATATACGCGAAGATGATTGAATAAAATACTAAAATAAATGATTATACATTCGGACAATACAAGGGTTGGATAGCACAAATGTTTGGCCGATCAGCCGAAGATGACCAACGAAATAGAAACAATACTCATCTTGAGCAGATATCGGCACATATTATGGCGTCGCCTGTTTTGTTTTTCCTGAAAAACAGGCGACGATGACGTCTGAATAAATTTTCATCCTCGCATTAGCGGCAGTCAAAGCATGAACCAGTGCGGGCGTGCCGTGGCGCTGTCACGATCTCCGCCACCGGTTCGCCTCGGTCTTCCTGATGAAAACCGGCGACCTTGCCGCTCTTCAGGCGATCCTCGGCCATCGAACCGTGACCATGACGATGCGCTACTCGCATCTCGTGACCGATCACCTCCACCGCGCAATGGCAAAGCTCGGCACAAGCCTGGGCACAGACACGGCGGAGTCCGACGAAGTTCGCGTCGGTCAATCTCACCTAAGTCATTGAAATTTCTGGCGGAAGGGGTGGGATTCGAACCCACGGTGGAGTTGCCCCCACGGCGGTTTTCAAGGTCGATCTGCTCGGTGCCCGGAGGAGGTCTTGAAGGCAATTCGTTATTGTTCGTAGTGGCTTAATCCCAGAGCGTGCGCGGGCGGCTTGTGACGGCCGCGCACGCGGAGTCGGCACAGCGTTGGTGGATGGTCTCGGGGATCACCGCCCCGGCGGCGATCGCGCCCACCGTGCCCACCAACGTCCTGCCGAGCGCACTGCGCGCTACCTTCGACGTTCTCCGCGACGGTCCCGGCAGGCCCTATGGCGACCGAGCCAGGGTTCGGGGCACCTCCCGGGTGACGATGATGCCGACGATCTCGCAAGGCCCCCCCGATGATCGTCGCCCCGAGCGGTCGGCGCTAATCACTGGCTCCATAATCGGCGTGGCGCTCGACGTCTACGATCAGCCAGCTACGCGCGGACGGCTGGATCGGCGGCCACAGCGCGCATCGTAGGGCAGGACGATCCGAGGAGCCTCACCACGATCGTGGCCGAAGCGATCGAAGCGATCGAAGCAAGGCGCGTGAGATCGCCACCGCAACGATCTATGCGGATTACCCCTCCGCGATACGACCGGGATTGGTTCGATCAGGGATACGACGTAGCCGTCATTCCAGCAGGTAGTACCGTGGTTGACAACCGCTTGGCAGGACCGAACGATCCTGTTACGAGCCTGTCCGTGTTAATCGGTAGTACCAGGGAGTAGGACGTGGTGGAGATGAAGCGGAAGGGTCGGGCCAAGGCTGTTCCGAAGGACGACCGGCAGCGGCACATCTCGCTTCTGCTCAAAGGCAAAGACCACCTCTATGCCGCGTTGAAGGACGTGCGGTGCGAGAAGCGGGTCGACCGAGAGGGACTCTCCCGGGCCGAGCGCATCGACATGATCTGTGAGCGCTACCGGTTCATGGTCGAGGACGAGATGCCCCTCCTCACCGCCTCAGAATGGCTCGGGGTCATGGACGCGTGCAATCCGCGTATGGACTTCAGAAGGGTTTCACGCCTACCTGACGGCGTAGTCGACATGATGCAGGCCGCTCACGAGGAAGGTGTTGCTGCCCGCCATGGCTATGAGCCCGACGCATTACTTGCAAAGATCTCGAACAGAACTCCCTACATCGTCCCGATCGCGGAGGTCGCTGATCGATTTTGGGGTTCTGATTTCGAGGACGGACGCTCGCACGAAGACCGCCTGCGCGACGCCGGAGCGCGGATCGACCAGCGAGCGGGAAAGTAGGACCCAGTGTACTACCGCCTTGGCCTCGAACGGTTGGTGACGGGAAGAACGCTCATCACGGGATACACAGGTCGCCGACGCGGCCTTAATGATGATGTGCGGTGCCTCGGCATAAACAGTCGGCCACTACTTCTGGCTAACCGCCCCGAAACGTCTCCTTGAACGTTCAATGACGGACACGAAAAAGCTCTTCAACCAACTGTACCAACCGGACCAATTGAAGGAATTTTGGGGCGGCAGGCTATTGTAGGCGAAGACTTGTGCATGCCGCACCAAGAAGGACCAACCAACCGGAGGGTTCCGGTTGGTTGGTCCCATGATCGATCGGCCTACTGTACCGGGCGATCGTTTGGGCGCCGGTGTTACGCCGCCTTTGCTCGGTAAATCTCGTCCAGAAGGTCGACGACCCGTTCAAGCATCGCATCACCCCGCTTGTCGCGGTAGCCGCGAGATCGTCGAGCATGATGGTAGCCACCCTGGCCGACACCGCCACCGAGCTTCTTCTCACCGGCGAATACGACCTCGCCGGAGTCGTCCTCGTTGACGTGGAGCAAGATCAGGTCACCCCGCTGCTGAGAGCGACCACCGAGCTATCCGTCGAGCTTCAGCAGGTGATCGTCGCCCTTGCTGCGGCGGGCATTCATCGCGCTCAGCGCGTCCTGTCGGCCTACGTGGCGGTCAGATGCATCCTTGAGGATCCACCGCCGAGAGCGAAGATGAAGAGCATGGCCCGGGTCCTATCCCGCCTTATCCGGTTCGAAGAAGTGGCAGCGCGCGAGCCCGATCTTGACCGAGTCCTGGCGCAAGCGCGAGGGACGGCCAGAGGGGTTAAGGCCCGCAAGCTGGCTATCGACTGGAGCTTGTCGAAGCCTATCGCCCGATAGCTTCATGCCGTCGCGGGACCCAGACCGAGCGGGTGCTATGTAGTTTCTACGCGCTCGGAAATCGTTGCGGAAATTTGGAATTGTATCACGCTGGTTCAAGCGGAACATCCACGGAGCTACGCTTGAACCCGACAGGCGCACGTAAGTTTGGGCCTCGCCCCTTTGGCGAGACCTACCTTCAAATCGCCGTGGAACTTGACGCGGTGTATCCTGGACACCTTGGGCTGGCTCTTCACGGATCCGATCTGGCCCGCCAGACGAGGTTCCTGGCGTATGCGGAGATTGCGACCGGGGGTGCCGCGGCACTCGCAAACCGCCTTGGCAGTGCCGAGGTATCGTCCGCCATCAGGAACGCCGACTCCGATCAGGCGGTGATCGGCAGGGCCCTTGCGGTCTTCAAGCCTCGCGAGATCGTCGAGGCCATCTTCAAGGTCGTCCCGAACGCCTTCCTCGGCACTCTCAAGCGCCTCGGCCCCGGTCCGCTACCCAACCCCGCTCTGTATCGAGAGCTTTACCAACTCTTCGCGTCTCGCATTCCCGCCGACCGCGCCCGAGTTCGCGTTCTACGGCAGTTGCCGGGCACCATCTCGCCGATGCAGATCGCGATCGTGATGGTCATCGACCCCGTCCTCCTGCATCCCCGCTTCGTGATGAAGATCGAGACGGTCGAGGAGGCTCGCGACCTCAGCGACGCCTTTGCTTACATTCGCGCCCACTGCTCAGCCGCCACCAACGAGGCGATCTGGCAGTCAGTTTCGTCCTTCCCCGAGCAGAAGATCGTCGAAGCATTAGTGCGGCGGTGGGCGAAACGGTTTGACCAATTGCCATTTCTACTCGAACTTGCCGACCCGTCCCTGGTGGTGTTGAACACGGGGGCTGCGCTACTCGACGCCGGGCGCCGCTACGATAACTGCCTCTCGACTAAAATCCCTGACGTGCTGGTAGGGCGCAATCTGTATGTTGAGGTCAAAACTGGCCGCAGCCGCGGTCTGATTGCCGAACTGAGACGAACCTCTCGATGCTGGGTCCTTCACATGCTCCATCAACGCGGCAATGGGCGAGTTCCCCGAGATCTTGCTGCGGCTGCTCGTAGCAAACTCGCGGCCCACGGTATCGCAATCTACGACCGCCCCGCGAACGGCATCGCTGGCGTAAATGCGGCAGCCAAGCTGCTTGACATCTACGATTGGAATATCGCGGACGTCAATGAATTTGACACCCCGGAGCCACTCAGTCTCGCAGAGATCGAGGAAGAACTCGACAGCCTTGTTCGGGAATTTGGAGTGGCGGCATCGGCAGCCGAGTTTGCATGATGAAGGCATGGCCGCCGTTCGGCTTGAAGGTCTTTGAGAGAGCGGAAGTTGTTCGAACAAGGCTTCAGCGTCCAGAAGACCATACGACGGTCATGCGGCACAACCTCGAAGTTCTTCGGGGTCTGGTGGATGTTCTTCGAGCACGCGCCAGCACACAGATAGAACTGGAAGCGCTACGCGTCGAGGTCCTTGAAGCGGAGGCGACGATCGCCTCTCTTGTCACTGATCTGGAGCACGAACGTGCATACGCCTCCCACCTAGAAAAGCGGCTTGCCGAATTCGAGGACGCCGCCGAGGCTGCTCAAAGATCACGCCCGCCACTGAGGATCGTGACTTTCAAGAAGGAGCCGAAGGACACCTAAGTTTTCGACCAAGCCGCAAGTCGGATCAACGGTACGAGCGACGACCCAGGAGATTGGCCACACGCATATCCCTGACGATCGCCACGTCGATCTTCTCGATCTCGGAGGCGAGATCTGGGCGAAGGGAAGCCGCCTCGGCCAACCGTGATCTGACAGCCAGCATCGTTTGGGGTGAGACACGCGCCGTCGCACCGCCGCGCCGTTTGAAGTCGCGAAGGTAGCTGCGATCCCTCGCGCAGAAGTTCAGAGAGAACGACTGATGCGAGTGGGTCAGGCCGAGGGCGATCACGGCGTTGGCGGTCGCGATGATTTGGTGTCCGTAGAGCATAGCCGGGATTGAGCAAGTGGGATAAATATATCTGTCAAGTTATTTAGGTTGATCATGAAGCCAAATTTCAGCATGAACTCTGTTGCCGATACCGCCATCGGTAGTTTCACGTTTACGGGCCCAAGCGACCAGATACTCCTTGATCGGACGCGCGAGTGGTGTGTGCATTTCATCGACAACGACTGGCGATACAGGGTCTACATGGAGACTGGAACGATCGCGTTCGACTTCGCCGTCCAGGGTGACGCTGATCTTTTCAGGAAGATCACGAAGAGGGCGCCGACCTTGATCACCTGCGTTTGAGTGGGAGTAGTTGCTGTCACCCTCCGAACACACATGCCCTGTAAAGCGAATCGCGACATTGACGACGCGCCGGTTGATCGGCTTCCCTGGACAGGACGGTTCCTCCCCGGAGGATCAAAAGGGAACACGGTGAGGGCGGAGAGCCCGATGCCGCGGCTGTACCCGCAACTGTGAGCGGCGAGCCTTCCACCACCGAAGTCACTGGGTGCCTCACCCGGGAAGACGGTGGCAGGCGCTGACCCGCGAGCCAGGAGACCTGCCGTCAGCCGTGGTCACACGCGAAACACGTCGGGCGGGATTTCCTGATGGGTGTCGAAGCGGATGCGCCTGCCTCCGCCTGAGACCTCGTTCGCGGTGACGTGCCACTGCCGTCCACCGAGGCTCCGTGAACCCGCCCCGTCTCCATTCGTCGCTGCGGCGCTGCGCTGTCGCCGCCTGCGCGATCACGCCCGTGATCACCGTCATCCCGAGCTACGCCCAGCCCGCAAGTCCCGCCGCGGCGGCTGACGCCACCATCCCGCTCGACCCGATCTCGGTCGAAGGCACCTTCACGGCGACGCCCAGCTATCGCGTCGAGGAACTCTACAGCGGCACGAAGACCATCACGCCGCGGCGCGACCTGCCCCAGCAGGTCGACGTCGTGCCCCGGGAGGTGCTGCGCGACACCGCCGCTACCCGCGTGGAGCGCGCTCTCGACTACGTCCCGGGGGTCGGCAAGCAGAACGACTTCGGCGCCCAGAACCTTGCCCTCTACTCCGTGCGGGGCTTCGCCACCCAGGACATCTTCCAGAACGGCTTCAACATCGCCCGCGGCTACAACGGCGCGCCCGATACCCAGAACGTCCAGTCGATCGAGGTGCTGAAGGGTCCGAGCGGGGCGCTCTACGGGCGCAGCGACCCGGGCGGCACCGTCAATATCCTTACCAAGCAGCCCGTGGCGTTGCCCTTCGTCGAGATGGGCACCCTGTTCGGCAGCTTCGGCACGGCGCGCACCACCGTCGATGCGGGCGGACCCCTGAACGAGGACGGCACTGTCCTCTACCGCTTCAACGGCGCGCTCGCCCGCCAGGACAGCTTTCGCGATTACGTCGACGGTGACCGCGTGCTGGCGGCGCCCGTGGTGAGTTGGCAGATCAGCCCCGACACCAAGCTCACCGTCGAGACGCAGTACCTGCGTAACCGCCAGACCTTCGACCGCGGCACCGTCGCGGTGAACGACCGCCTCGGCCTCGTCCCGCGCTCGCGGTTCTTCGGCGAACCGGGTGACAACTCGGTGTCGGAGAGCGGGATCGTGCAGGTGCGGCTGGAGCACGCCTTCAGCCCCGACTGGAACCTGCGGGTCGCGGGCCACTTCAACACCGGCAGCCTGACTGGTCTCCAGACGGGCGCTACCGGGCTGCTCGATGATGGGCGAACCCTGCTCCGCGAGTTCCGCCGCCACGACTTCACCTGGGGTGTGGCCATCGGCCAAGCCGAACTCGTCGGGCGCTTCGACACCGGGCCGTTCGCCCACACCCTGCTGCTCGGCCTGGAGCACGAGCGCTACAACAGCACCGAGAACCTGCTGCGCTCAACGCCGCGCATCGACCCGTTCGCGCTCGACCTGTTCAACCCGGTGTACGGCCAGCCCAAGCCGCCCTTCACGCGCCGCTACAGCGCCAGCGAGAACGTCGGCAACACCGCCGTCTACGCGCAGGACCAGATCGCCCTGAGCCCGGAGTGGAAGCTCCTGCTCGGCAACCGCACCGATTTCTACAACCAGACCTTCCGCGACAAGGTCGGTGGGGAACGCACCGAGCAGGACCGCACTGGCTTCTCGCCACGTGCCGGGCTCGTCTATCAGCCGCTGTCCTTCCTCTCGCTCTACGGCAACGTGGCGGCCTCCTTCCGTCCGAACACCGGCTTCGACAGTGCGACACGCCCCTTCGCCCCGGAGACGGGCTTCGGTTACGAGGTCGGGGCCAAGCTCGACCTCTTCACGGGCCTGAGCGTGACGGCCGCGGCCTTCCACATTGAGAAGGAGAACGTCCTCACCACCGATCCCAAGGACTTCTTCTTCCAGATCGCCGCGGGGGCCGTGCGCAGCCAGGGCTTCGACCTGAGCTTCGTCGGGCAGGTGACGCCCGAGTTCCGGGTGATCGGCGGCTACGCCTTCATCGACGCGGCGGTGACGCACGACGAGGTTCTGCGGATCGGCTCGCCGCTCCTCAACATCCCGCGCCACTCGGGCAGTCTGCTCGGCGTGTATGAGGTCCAGGGCGGCGACTGGAAGGGCTTCGGGATCGGCGGCGGCGTCCGGGCAGTCGGCTCGCGCCTGGGCGACAGCGGCAACGAGCGGTTCCGGCTGCCGGGCTACGTGCTCGCCGACGCCCTGGTCTACTACCGGTACGAGAACCTGCGCTTCGGGCTGAACGTCGACAACATCTTCGACGCAACCTACTACGAGCGCTCCTACAACTCGTTCTGGGTCGGCGTCGGCGAGCCTCGGCGCGTGACCGTCAGCATGACGGCTCGCTTCTGATGGGCGTGCATCGAGGGACGCTTCCGGCGTCGACAGGTGCACCGCTCACCTCTGAACGCATCGGCTCCGTCGATGCGCTCCGCGGGCTGGTGATGGTGCTGATGCTCCTCGATCACCTGCGCGAGACGTGGTTCCTGCACGTGCCCGTCGCCGATCCGATCGACGCCAGGACTGCCCTGCCAGCCCTGTATCTGGCCCGCCTCGCGGTCAGCCTGTGCGCGCCCGTCTTCGTCGCGCTGACGGGCGTGGCCGCATTCCTCTTCAGCACCCGGCACACACGGGCAGAGACACGCGCCTATCTGGTGAAGCGCGGTCTCGTGCTGATGGCCCTGGAAATCCTCTACCTCTCCGAACTGTACTGGGGGGTGGCCAGCCCGACCCTCTGGCTTCAGGTGATCTGGTGCATCGGCGTGTGCATGATCGTCCTCGCGGCACTGATCGGCCTGCCGCGCTCGGTCCTCCTCGCGATCGGGCTCCTGATCGTCTGCGGTCACAACCTTCTCGACCCAATCCAACTCCAGCCCGATCAGGCGCTGTTCCCCGTCTGGGCCATGCTGCACCAGCGCGACACGATCGCGCTGCCGTTCGGACTGGTTGCGAAGACGACCTATCCGGTGCTGGCGTGGATCGGCGTCATCGTACTCGGCTTCGCAATCGGTCCGTGGTTCCTGCCCGGGGTCGGGACGCGCACGCGCGAGCGGCGTCTCGTGGGGCTCGGCTGCACGATGCTGGTCGCCTTCGGGCTGCTGCGCCTCGCGAACAGCTACGGCGACAAGCCCTGGTTCGTTGTCGACGGCAGCGCCCTGCGGACGGCGATGAGCTTCTTCGCGCTGACGAAGTACCCAACCTCGCTGCTGTTCCTGCTGCTGACGCTCGGGATCGGTGCGCTTCTCCTCGTTGCGCTGGAGCGGAGGCGCGATGCTCCAGTCGTCACGGCGTTGGCGGTGTTCGGCGGTGCCCCGATGTTCTTCTACCTGCTCCACCTGACGGTGCTGCGGGTGCTGTACCACGCCGCCTACGCGATCTGGGGCTCGACGCAGGGCTCTCTGTTCGTCGTCGCCAACTACGGCTGGGTGTTGGTGTGGTATGTCGGGTTGATCGTACCCCTCTACCTGCCGACAGCTTGGTTCTCGCGCTTCAAGGCGTCGCGGCGCGACATCGCTTGGCTGAAGTATCTCTAGGATCGAACTCAACCAGCTTGACCGTGTCGAGGATGCTCGCGACTGTCGTAACCCTCGCACGATCAAGATGGCTGCGATTGGCCAATGCTAGAATTTAAAATAGGCCAATCTCAAAGAAATTTAGACCAATTCAAAACTAGCTCATGCAAATTATTTGTTGCTTCGCAAACATCAAACCCTAGAAAGAGCAGATGGCCCGTCGTGTGAGCTGCCAGATCTTCGACATGCCGGACGGCCGATTTTCCGTCACGGTGACCATTGACCCGAACAAAACGATGGTCCGCACTGGCTTTGCGACCCAGGCCGATGCCAGTGCCTGGGTTGAGGGGCTGCGGGACATCATGACGGCCCTGGGTGCACCTGTAAGCCTCGCTTTCCCCGAATACCCAGGATCACTACCCCTGAACGAAGTGCTGGCCTTCATCCGCAAGGCACCCACCGAAGCCCACTGACGACGACCACGCAGCGCGTGTGCAGCATGCATGCTTTCAACCGTAAGCATACGGTTCATACCGGCAGCGAGGAAATTGTGCATTCCAAGCTTCGAAGTGCCGTTAGGTGATGCTACAGGTGGTTAATCCCGCCAGTTTAAGCCCTGCCAGCATTTGGCCTCAGCGAGGCTACGTGATGGTGAGACGGCGCATGTTGGACAATCAGCGCGAGGCGCTTCGCCAAGAAGCGTTGGCCGAGATCGCCCTCCTCGACACGCCGCCCGAGCGCGAGTTCGATGTGCTGGCGAAGCTCGCGCAACGTATGCTCGGCACCGGCATGTCCTCCATCACCCTGATCGCCCCGGAGCGCCAGTGGTTCAAGGCACGCTGCGGGCCCCTGGCACCGGAGACCGTGCGGGCTCAGGCGTTTTGCCCCGTCGTGGTCGAGACCGAAGCGCCGCTCACGGTGGCCGACGCCCGCCTCGACCCCCGCTTCGCCGAAAGCCCGTTCGTCACAGGAGCACCGCACATCCGCTACTACGCGGGTGTGCCGGTGCGGGCTCGGCGGCCTGCTGGTGATGTGGTGACGATCGGCACGCTCTGCGTGCTCGACGAACGGCCGCGCGAGCCGACGCCGACCGACCTGGAAGTTCTGGAGGAACTGGCCTGCCTCGCCGAGGCTCTGATCGAGGCGCGGGCCGTCGCCCTTCGCGCGGCCGAGACCGCCGAAGAGCATCGTCTTACTGCTGAGCGGCTTGAGCGCGAGCGCCGCCAGTTCAAGCAGGCCGAGCGTATGGCCGACATGGGATCGTACCGGTACGACATCGAGAAGCAGTCCACCACTTGGTCGGACGGCGTCTTCGCCATCCACGAGCGGCCCGTCAGCGGCGGCGTACCCGGCGACGAGATCATGAACCACTTTCCCGAGCCCGACCGCAGCACATTTGTCGCCTCGGTGATGCGCACGCTGGACACGGGCGAGCCATTCGAGATGGAAGCCGACTTCGTGACTGCCAAAGGCAACGTGCGGCGCGTGCGATGTTCCTGCGAGATCGAGTTGGCTAAAGGCAGATCTGTCGCTCTCATCGGCCTGATCCAGGACATCACCGAACGGCACAACCTGGAACAGCGTCTGCGCCACCAAGCCCGCACCGACGACCTGACCGAACTGGCCAACCGAGCCGAGTTTCACCGCGTTCTCGATGCGCGGCTGCGCGAGGCACGCAGCGTGGACGGTGACGTAGCGGTGCTTCTGATCGACCTCGACGGCTTCAAAGACGTCAACGACACCCTCGGCCATGCCGCGGGCGACGCAGTATTGCGAAAGGTCGCGGATCGGCTGCGCGCCTCATGCGACGGTCGATCCTTTCCAGCACGGCTAGGCGGCGACGAGTTCGCGGTCGTGTTATCGGCCGATCTCGATCGCGTAGGAGTCGACCGGAAGGTACGGCGGCTCCTGCACGACCTTGAGATCGTCATGGACGGACAGGGTCACATCGCCCGAGTGACGGGGACGATCGGCATCGCGTGGTCGAGTGTGGCTGGGCAGGACCGCGATATGCTCCTGCGTCAGGCCGATGCGGCGCTCTACGCCGCCAAACGCTCGCGGAAGGGAACGGCGCAGACCTACCGGGTTGATGCGAACCACCGGCAGGTAGGTTGAACGTGTCCGTAGATGAAAGCCTCGATGCCAGTCGTAGCTGGGACCACTACCCGCGATCCAGGCTGAACCAGCGAACCTACTGGCGTTCATAGGGGGCGCAGCCAAGGATCCGCTTCCTCCATTGCGGATGTCGGCCATCCAACACCATGCTCTCAACGAGCGGGTTCGAGCCGATCGTACCCCTTGGCGCGGTAGACGATGATCGAGGCGATCCACGCCACCACGAAGATGCCGACGACGGCGAAGCCTGCCTCGCCGAGGTTATCGTTGAGCGTGCCTACTACCCGCCACACGCCGCCCTCAAGCCCGAGCTTGTCGCCAATCAGGCCCAGAGCTTCCAGGCCGCCAATGAACAGCGCGATCGTCGCGGAGGCCGCTGTGATTGTCAGGTTGTACCAGAGCTTGCGGATCGGGTTGTCGAGCGCCCAGCCGTAGGCGCCGGTCATCAGTACGCTGTCGGTGGTGTCCATGAGCGTCATCCCCGCCGTGAATAACGCCGGGAAGATCAGGATTGACCAGAACGACAGGCCCTGCGTGGCCTGCGTCGCGGACATGCCGAGCAGGGCGACCTCGGTCGCGGTGTCGAAGCCCAGCCCGAAGAGGAAGCCGATCAGGTACATGTGCCACGAGCGCGAGACCACGCCGAAGATCCGGCGGAACACGCGTGCCAGCAGCCCGCGCCCGGCAAGAAGCGCATCCAGATCCTCGTCCACGATCTTGCCGCCCCGGCGCACGCGGCTGAACGCGGTCCAGACACCACGCAGGATAAACAGGTTGGCGATGCCGACGACGAGCAGGAAGGTCGCCGAGACCGCCGTGCCGATCAAGCCGCCAATGCCGTGGAACTGGTCGAGGCTGTCCTTCATCGCTCCAGCCGTGACGGCGATCAGGCCCGAGGCCAGGATGACGATCGTCGAGTGGCCGAGGGAGAAGAAGAAGCCGACCGCGTGGGGCTTCTTGCCCTCCTGCATGAGCTTGCGCACCACGTTGTCGATGGCCGCGATGTGGTCGGCGTCGAAGGCGTGGCGCAGGCCGAAGCTGTAGGCCAGGAAAGCGGTCGAGAGCAGGACGGGCTGGTGGGCGAAGGTCGTGAAGGCCGCGGCCCAGGCCGCGATGTTGGCGGCGATCAGGACGGCGTAGACGAGCCCGACCTTTACCCTCAGACGGGCAGGCTGATCGTCGAAGGGATTGGGCAGCAAGGGTCCGCTCCGGATGGTAGGGCTCGTCTCAGTCAGGGAATGCCCGTCAGAACCGCCCCGCGAGGGTCAGGCGTACCGCAGTCGGTTCGACGGGGTGAAAGTGCCGATCGGCGACGGCTGCGGCCTCTCCGGGCAGGCGGGACTCGTAGTAGTAGGTGATCTGGTCGGCCTTGGCGTTCGTCAGGTTGAGCACGTCGAGGGCGAGGCTCACGCCATTGTCGAAGGTGTAGCCGATCCTACCGTTGAGCAGCGCGGTCGGCTTCGAGCGCACCGAGTTGTCCTCGATCAACGGCCGGGGGCCGAAGTACCGGAAGCGCAAGCTGCCGAACCAGCCCTGGCCTTCGCCGAAGGTGACGCCCGCCGACGCGATGGTGGTCGGCGCCTCCGGCACGCGCTGGCCGACAGGATCGCGGTCGGAGAAGCGCGCGTTGGTGATCGTCAGATCGCCCTCCAGCCGCAGCCAGGGCGTGATCGCGTAGTGGTTGCTCCATTCGATGCCGAAGCGCCGCGTCGGGCGGCTCGGCTCGGTAGTGCCGGTGTCGCCCTGGAAGAGGTTCTCGGAGGCGAAGTCGAGTCGGAACAGGGCGAGGCTGGTCTCCAACCCGGCGATCGAGCGGTTGCGGATCCCGACCTCGTAGCCCGTCGAGGGCACCAGGAAGGGCGAGCGGCTGATGTTGAACAGAGGGCTCGCCGGATCGACCGTCGCGGTGATGCCGCGGGCGTCGTTCGAGTGGAAGCCGCCGCCGTAGTTCAGGTAGATCTCGGTATCCGCCCACGGCCCGAACACCGCCCCGAGCTTCGGGTTGACGATGCTGTCGCGGGCGCGGCCCGAGTTCGCGGGCGTGTCGGAGCGGACGTCGGCATAGTAGCCGTCCGCCCGGAAGCCGACGCTGGTGCGCAGCCAGTCGGTCCAGCGCACCCGGTTCTCGTAGTAGAAGGCCGCGCTCGCCTCTAACACCCGATCGTCGAGCACGGTCGAGCGGTACTGCCGCGCCGTCGTGTTGAACAGGCCGACCCGGATGTCGTCGGTGCGGGTCTGCACGCCGATCTCGTTCTCCATCGGCAACCCGAACAGGTCGCCCTGGAAGACGCGGCTGATCTCGCCGCCACCGAGCACCCGGGCGTCGCGCTGGCGGAACTGGTCGCCGTTGATGGGGTCGTTGAGGAAGTAGGTGAAGTTGTTCCAGAGGTTCATCTGGTAGCGGATCACGTAGGCCGAGGCCCGCGTGATGCCGCCCGCGTCCGACTGGCTCCAGCGTCCGGAGAGCGAGAAGCGCCCGGTGTCGCCGCCATCGGTCGGGTCGAGGGTGCCGTAGCGGCCGATGAACCCCTCCGCCACCGCCCGCTCCGGGATCTGGTTCGTGGCGTTCCACTTGGCCCAATACGCCATGCCGGTGACGGCGAAGCCGTCCGTCGCGGTGCCCTGGCTGTAGCGGGCGACGCCGTTGAGCTTGCGCAGGGCGTCGGGCACGACCCACGGCCCGTCGTAGGTCTGCGCCTCGCCCGCCACCAAGAGGTTGCCCGCGCCGAGCGGCACCGAGGCCGACGAGAGCCCGCGCTTGAAGCCGAAGCTGCCGAGGGTAGTGAGGGCGAGGTTCCGGTCGAGCTTGTCGAGGTAGTCGATCCGCACCGAGCCCGCGGAGGCGAAGTCGCCGTCGCGGACGAAGTACGGTCCCTTGTGGAATTCGACCGCGCCGACCAGTTCGGGGATCAGGAAGTTGAGGTCGGCGTAGCCCTGGCCGTGGGCGTGGGTGCGCATGTTCACCGGCATGCCGTCGACGTGGATGGCGATGTCGGTGCCGTGGTCGAGGTTGAAGCCGCGGAGGAAGAACTGGTTGGCTTTGCCCTCGCCGGAATGCTGGGTGACGATCAGGCCCGGCACTTCCTCCAGCACCTCGCCCGGGCGGGTGACGGGGCGGCTGTTGATCTGGGCGCCCGAGATGATCCCGGCGCTGGCAGCATCGACAGGGCGAAGGCCGCCGCCGATCCCACTGATGCCTCCGACGTACCCGGCGCTGGCGGCAGCGCTGGACGACGCGGGCCGCGGCGCAGCGACTTCGATCTCGTCGAGGCGGATCTCGCCTGCCGCCTCCTGAGCGACAGCGGG
This sequence comes from Methylobacterium aquaticum, assembly GCF_016804325.1. Lineage (NCBI taxonomy): Bacteria > Pseudomonadati > Pseudomonadota > Alphaproteobacteria > Hyphomicrobiales > Methylobacteriaceae > Methylobacterium > Methylobacterium aquaticum. Next base: position 2,904,869 of record NZ_CP043627.1, on the reverse strand, counting down.
AGGAGCCAACAGGAGCGCCGCGGCGCACGTAAAAACCGATGGAGCTATCGACAGGCGGGAAGTAGGCACGGGCGGGACCTGGGTAACGGCAGTGGCACGTCACCGCGAACAAGGCCGCCCGGATCCCGATGACCCGTATCGACACCCGCCAGGACACCCCGCCCGACGCGCTTCGCGCGTGACCACGACTGACGGCAGGTCTCCTGGCTCACGGGTCGCTGCCTTCATGCCGTCTTCCCGGATGGGTTCCATCCAGTGACTTGGTGGCGGAAGACTCACCGTTCACAGTTGCGGGGGCAGCCGGGGTCTTGGCGCTCGCGCGCCTCACCGCGTTCCCTTTTGATCCCCGAGGGGAACCGTCAAAACAACCCTTGGCGAGGATTGTGTTCGGCGTCAACGCGATGGCCAACAATCCCGTTAGCCGTGCCCTGGCCGCGACACAGCGGTCGTGCTCGATAGCACCGGGGGAGATTGTACGGGCGCAGGTAATCATGAGCCGTGTGCGGCTCCGAACCCGAGCGCGAGTACGACTGAGGGGGTTGAGCGCTGCTGTTCCAGTTGCACGACCGCCGTTCCGGCACCCAAAAAGGCTTTGCCGGGCTACCAACTCGACGAGTTCTTCCCATGTGCCTTCATGGAAAGCCAGAAGTCCTGCTCACCTCCATGCACTCGTTGTACTTAGCAGAAAATCGGTGTTGTTTTCTACGGGTCCGATGTCGGAATAACTATCGCACGAGTTCGTCGAATTCAAGTTTTTGTTCCTAAAACTCGTTGCGGCGAGATCTACGCCTTCGGCTTCGACCTCACCGGGCGTCCTCGCCCTCGGCTACTGCGCTTACGCGCCTCCGCCGAGGACTTCAGGCGCGCATGGGAGGGGAACTACTTCGCCTCCAACCCGCTCTCGAAGAACTTCTGGATCGATCTCCTTCGTCTCGCACTAGATCCTACGCTTTTCTCCCCCTCCACAACGCTCAACGAATAAGCGCTGTGGAAGAGGAGATGTAATTTCGTTCGCACTGAGTCGGAAACGGTCAATCAGCTACTTACTCGGATCTCTCCGAGGCAGGCGGTCACCCTGTACCTGCATTGCAGCCCTATCTCTGGCGCACCCTCGTAAAGTGCTTGGTCGGGATGGTCCGGGTGAGTGCTCGACGACGAAGTGTCGGAGCCCTTTCTCAACCGGGTCTTGCCCAATGCTGGTGCTTGAATGCCATGACGGTCGCCCCTTTCGGGGCATTCGTGGGATCGAGCGAATTGACGAACTCGACCTCCACGTGATCCAGCCGAAATTCTACAACGGCCTGGATCATCATTTACGTGCCTTTCACCGATCGCTGTCGGTCCGGGAGCCGTGCCGTTGCCCTACTTCAAGGGACCGTCCGCCCGATCGGTTGCTCTCACCTCATCCGTCCCGTCTACGGCCGACGCCTTCACGCGTCCAAGCACCTCAATCTCCGGGATAGTGTTTTGGCCGGGTCAGCCATCAGGATCTTGCGATCACCCTGAGCAGTATCTTGAACGACAATAAACGAAAATATTCGTTGTGACAATTTATTTATTATTGCAGCCATGCACGCCATGAGCAACGCAATTTTTTCTTAATGTCAAATTAAAACAAACCTCCATCAAGCAATTTAAGTTTTCGATTCGCTGTAGCGGCCTGCTAAAAAGAGATGGTCACCTACACGGACCATTTTTCAGTATGTGTTACTACAATGATTGCGTGAATGCCTGTTCGACGTCGAGCGAATGGCTGAATCTTCCCGAGGCATCGCGATGATGGCTCCCCGCATCCCGAAGGGCTCGTCCCGCACTGAGAGGCAGTGCGCTGCTATCAAGGCCGCTGCCTTCAGGAAGAATTACCCGCGCTCCCAGCGGCTTAATGCCGAACATTATTGCTCGGTCAGTGCAAACTGGGTCATTCCCCCGTTCAAGATCATGCCATGCGCCAGAGACTGGCTTGATGAGCACTGTCCTGGGTGGGGCTTGCTTTATACCTCCGTGGGCGGGAGCTACATCGGCTTCGCCAAACCCCACCATACGGCGTGGTTTGAGGTGGCTGCGTCCATGATGCTCTACCGGGAACAATGGCGCTCGCGTCAGGACGCGACGGCGCGCGAAGATCGTGAGGATCGGACCAAGAAGCTGGCCCATTTCCGGGCGGAGTACCCGGTGACGCATCGACTGCGTCGCGCCGCCCAATATCGGATTTGGCAGATGTGCTACCATCCCATCCTTCTCGAAGACGTGCGTGAGTGGCTCGATGAGAACGCGCCTGGATGGTCGCAATTCCCGAAGACCCGCTTTATCGGTTTCGCGGACCCTGATCATGCGATTTGTTTTAAGATGGTCTGGGGAGGCGTCCAGTGATTGGCGAGGTGGTCACCGCTGTGGTCGACCACATCACCACGATCGAAGCCAATTTCGCCCACGCCCGTCATCACATCCGCGAGCTTGAGGGTGAATTGACTGACTGCCGAGCCCGATAGGGTATTCGCGAAGCGATGGTCCTAGCCCGGGTCGCGCGCCTTATAGAACATTAGCAGCGGCGTCGAGGCGAGGGAGAGCAGGTGCTGCGGAACGCCAGCGGCTGGTAGGCAGAGGGGCTCGCCGTTTAGAGATCGGCGGCGGGCCGCTCCTACCGTTCGGGCGAGTCAGCAGCCGCTTCCGACCTATTGCAGACGAGCGGTCCCTTTGCCGGTAGAACGTCCTGCATGACGGAACACACGAGCATCCATGTACAGCGCGCCGATCATGTCGGCTTCGCGGTCGGCTCCCTCGACGAGGCACTTCGGTTCTGGGTCGATGGGCTCGGCGCACGCCTCGTGCGGACGGGCGAGATGGGGGGCGAGTTCCTCGGTCAGGTAACCGGAGCGCATGGGGCGAAGGTGCGCCTAGCGATCGTTTCGCTGGCGGATCAGACGATCGAACTCCTGGAGTATCAGGGTCCGGACCGACCCAGCGTACCAGCCAAGCCGTTCGACCCAGGCTTCGCGCATCTGGCCCTTGTGGTCGATGACATCGACGCGCTCCTGATGCGGATTTCCGCCTACGGCTGGAAGGCGCAAGGCACGCCGCAGCCGATCGCGAGCGGTGCGCGGGCTGGAACGCGGGTGATCTACGCTGTTGGTCCTGACGGCGCGACGATCGAGTTCATGCAGCCGCCAGCTACCGCCAAGGATCACTAATTCCGCCGGGCAGGTGTCCGCTTCCGACCCGTAGGACGCGGACGATCGAATCCCAACAAAGGTTATGGTTGGTCGAGGCCCTGCTTGGCTTCCGCCGTCACCGGGGCAAACAGATTGACGAGCGTGCCGTCCGGGTCGCGCAGCAGCAGCGAGCGGTTGCCCCATGGCATCGTCGTCGGCGGCTGCACCAGCGCCGAACCAAGGTCGGGCACGAGCCGTGCGTATTCCGCGTCTACATCACCGACCCGGAACTCGATGATCGCGCTGCGGTTGGCCGCCGCCTGGGCAACGGCGTCACGGCCGAACAGGGCCAGGGTGCGCGTGCTGCCGACCGCCAGCGTCGCGCCCGTCGTGCGCAACTCGGCGAAGTCAGGCGTGTAGCGGGTAGCGGGGAGCCCCGTCACCGCCTCGTAGAACGCGACGAGACGATCAACGTCAGCGGTGATGATGCGGGTCGAGGCGAGATGCACGCTGTCCTCCGGAACGGCCGCGGCATTGACGCCGCGGAGCATGGGCGTAACCGAACCCTGCTGACACCGTCCTGTCAGCAGGGATGAGCCGATGCGTCGCGCCGATCGCCTGTTCCAGATCATCCAGATCCTGCGCCGCTCGGCGCGACCGATCACAGCCTCGATGCTGGCGGCCGAACTCGAAGTGACGGTCCGCACGGTCTACCGCGACGTGGCGGACCTGATCGCGCAGCGCGTGCCGATCCGGGGTGAAGCAGGGATCGGCTACATCCTCGACCGCGACTACGACATGCCGCCGTTGATGCTCAGCACTGACGAGTTGGAGGCGGCGGTGCTGGGCGCGCAGTGGGTCGCAGATCGCGGCGATTCAGGGCTGGCGAACGCGGCGCGCGATCTGCTTGCCAAGATCGCCACCGTCGTTCCCGACCATCTGCGCCCGTTTGTTGCCGACCCGGGCGTCGGCGCTGCTCCGGCCCGCGCCACGTCCGTCGATGGCCTCGACATGGCGCGGCTGCGTGCCGCGATCCGCGCGGGGTGTGTCAAACGGCATCGGAACGGGACCCCTGATCGGCGTCCAATCGGGCCCCCTTGTTGAGCATGCGCGACGCCCCTGCTCAGCCCGGCGAAGCGGGTCGGGGTGGCGCAGCCGGGCTGAGCAGGGGGCCAGGATGAGCCGCGCACAGGCCGCCCTCACGCCCGGTTCTTGAAGCGCCAGCTCTCGTTGCCGGTCTCGACGATCTCGCAGTGGTGGGTCAGCCGATCGAGCAGTGCCGTCGTCATCTTGGCGTCGCCGGCAAACACGCTCGGCCACTCCCCGAACGCCAGGTTGGTCGTCACCACGATCGAGGTGGTCTCGTAGAGCCGGCTGATCAGGTGGAACAGCAGCTGACCGCCCGACTGCGCGAACGGCAGGTAGCCGAGTTCGTCCAGCACCACCAGGTCGGGCCGGGCGAGGTGGTCGGCGATGCGGCCCTGCCGGCCGGCTCGCGCCTCGGCCTCGAGCCGGTTGACGAGGTCGACCACGTTGTAGAACCGGGCCCGCGCCCCGTCCCGGATGCACGACCGGGCGACCGCGATGGCCAGGTGCGTCTTGCCCGTGCCGGTGCCGCCCACCAGCACGACGTTGCGCTGGTGGGCCAGGAACTCGCCGCCGCAGAGGTCGCGCACCAGACCTTCGTTGATCGGCGTCCCGGCAAAGGCGAACTCGGCGAGGTCCTTGGCCAGGGGCAGCTTGGCAATCGTCATCTGGTAGCGGATCGAGCGCGCCTGCTTCTCGCTGATCTCGGCCTGCAACAGGTCGCCGACGATCTGCTGCGGTTCGTGGCTGCGCTTGAGGGCGACCTTGATGATCTCGTCGTAGGCCGCCTTCATCCCGAACAGCTTCAGCTCGCCCATGGTGGCGAGGATCTGCTGACGTTCCATCATGGGGCTCTCCTCAGGCTGTCGTAGCGGGCACAGTCGGCGACCGGCTCGTGGCGCAGCCGCAGGCTCTCGGGCGTCAGCAGCGAGACGGGCGCGGGCGGCTCCCGCTGGCGGGCCAGGATGTTGAGCACCACGTCGGCCGAGTGCACGCCCTCGCGCAGTGCCTCGGCGCTGGCCGCTTCGACCGCGGAGAGGCCGTCGCCGAGCACGGCGGTGAGGATCTCGACCATCTGGCGGTCGCCGTCGGCGCTGCCGGCGAGCTTGCGGCGGATCCGTTCGAGGGCGGCGGGCAGGACCCAGTCCTTGAACGGTGCGCCGTTGCGCAGCGCGCCGGGCTTGCGGGCGAGCACGGGGACGTAGTGCCAGGGGTCGAACACCGTCTGGCCGCGTCCGAAGGCCCGCGGGTGCTCGGCGACGACGCGTCCGTCCTGGCGGATCTCGATGCGCTCGGCATAGGCGCGCACCTCGACCGGGCGACCGATGGCCGAGGCCATGACCGAGTACTTGTTGTTGTCGAAGCGCACCAGGCAGGTCGAGGACACGGCCGCCGGGACGGCGTGGAAGCCGTCGAAGCGTCCGGCGTAGGGGACCAGGGCTCCCCGTTCGGCTTCGAAGGCCTGCCAGATCGTCAGTTCGCGCTGCTCGGGATGCGGGTGGGCCTTGGCGTAGGCGACGACCCCGTCGAGCAGCAGGGCGTTGAGCTCGTCGTAGCTTCTCACCCGGACGCGCGGGGTGAACAGGCGCTCGCGCACCAGCCCGACCTGGTTCTCGACCTGCCCCTTCTCCCAGCCTGACGCGGGCGTGCAGGCCACGGGCTCGACGAGGTAGTGCGAGCACATCTGCAGGAAGCGGCGGTTGTAGGCGCGCTCGCGCCCGACGAAGATCGTCTCGACCGCGGTCTTCATGTTGTCGTAGATGCCCCGCTGGCAGGTGCCGCGGAAGAAGGCGAACGCCCGGTCGTGGGCGTCGAAGACCATCTCCTGGCTCTCGCGCGGATAGGCCCGCACGAACAGCATGCGCGAGTGGCAGAGCCGGACGTGGGCGACCTTGACCGTCGTGGTGACGCCGGCGATCAGCACGATCTCGTGGCTCCAGTCGAACTGGTAGGCCTCACCCGGGGCGAAGGCGAGTGGCACGAAGGCGGGAGCCGTCACGCTGGCCTGCTGGCGCTTCCACGTCTTGGCGTAGCGGCGGACGGCATCATAGCCGCCCTCGTAGCCGAGCCCCCGCAGCGCCTCGAAGATACGGGTCAGCGTCAGCCGCTCCCGCGCCGGCTTCCCCGTATTGGCCGCCAGCATCCGGTCGAGCTCGTCGCGCCAGGGCCCGAGCTTGGGTGCAGGCTGGACGCTGCGGGTGTAGCGGAAGGCAGTTGCCTCCGAGCGGATCACCTTCCTGACGACCTTGCGGGAGAGCTTCAGCTCCCGGCAGATCTGCTTGATCGGCTTATGCTGCACGAAGTACGCGCGGCGGATCTTCGCGACCGTCTCCACGACCAACATCCTCCGCGAGCCTCCCGTTCCGAATGCGGGAGGCAGTCTGGATGAAGTATCCTGGGGGTCCCGTTTGGACGCCGATCACCCCGGAAACGGGGTCCTTATTCCACGCCTAATCACAATCGGCGATCACCAACAAGGTGATGCGCGCGGCAGGCCTGCTGCCCCTGCCCGGGCAATCGGCCTATTCGTTCAGGCACTGCTTCGAGGAACCTCGTCAGCTATGCGGCCGACTGGTCGGTCTGGACTGGGTACCAGCACCCGGGCGAGGCCGGCCAATGGCCGCACCTCGACCAGCTCTACGCCTCGCCCGCCATCGACCTCGTGGCGATCGACAACTACCTGCCGCTCTCCGACTGGACCACGGGCACCGGCGGCCTCGACGCGTCGAACTGGAGCGCCCCGGCACCGACCACCTGGCCGCCCACGGCCGCCACCATGAACGGGCTCGGGCTCTCCGGGCCGCCGATGCTCGCCTCGCTCGCCTACCTGAAGGCCAACATCGAGGGCGGCGAGAAATACAATTGGTTCTACGCCGATTCGACGAACCTCGGACCCGGCCCCGATCCGCTCGGTTCGGGGCTCACCGTCTCGCGCCCGAGCGGCGACCGGGCGAACCAGATCCGCACGCCCTACGCGGCCGGCCAGCAGCTCCTCGCGCCCAAGATGCTGCGCTGGTGGTGGAACAACGCCCACCAGGCCGTCTACGACGCTGGCGACGGCCAGGGCTGGGTGCCGCGCGGTGCATCTTCGAAGTGGGTGCCCCAGTCGCGGTCGATCACCTTCACCGAATACGGCTTCCCGACCTGCGACCGCTGCACCAACCAGCCCAACGTCTTCTACGACCCGAAATCCACCGAGAGCTTCACGCCCTACTGGTCGGCCTGGGATCCGGCGGCGGGCGGTCGCCTCGCGCCGCGCCGTGACGACACCCTGGCGGCGCTCGGGCTGCAGGCGGTCTACGAGTACTGGGTGGTCGACGGGAAGAACGCCGCCTCGCCGGCCGGCCTGAAGATGGTCGAGCCGGCCTTCATGGCGGCCTGGAACTGGGACGCCCGCCCGTTCCCGACCTTCCCGCTCCTCGGCTCGGTCTGGGGCGACGCGGCGAACTGGCGGGTCGGCAACTGGCTCGGCGGCAAGGGGCCGGCCCTGCCGCCGCCGGCCGCCGACGCACCACCTGCGCCGGGCGGGCCGTATCCGGGCTTCCCGACGCTCGCGGGCCGGGGCTGGTCGACCCGCTACCGGCCGGCCTTCGCCACAACGGTGGCGGGCCACGTCTCGGGCCGCGAGAGCCGCGCCACCCGCCGCAGCCAGCCCACCTGGGAGATCGAGATGACCTTCGACGTGCTGCGCATGGATGTCATCGCCGACCTCCAGGCGCTCGTCGGTTTCTTCGGCCGCATGCGCGGGCGGGCGACGCCGTTCACGGTGCCGGTGCCGACCTATCTCGGCCAGGGCTCGTCGCTGCTCTGCCGCTTTGCCGAGGATGCCATCGCGCCCGAGCAGTTCATGGCGCGGCTGTGGGAGCTGCGCTCGCTCAAGCTCGTCAGCGTGCCGGCCTGATGTCCGGTGCCGGCCTGATGCCCGCGACCTTCCCGAGCCTGCCGGGCGCCGCTTGGCCCGTCACCAAGCGCCCGGTCACGGCGACCCGGGTGGAGGCGCACGCCTCGGGGCGGGAGGTGCGCAGCCCGCTCTATCCGGCCGCGCTCTACGAGTTCACGCTGCCGGTGGAGGGTCTGACGCCGGACGGTTCGTTCCCGGGCCTTGGTACCGCAAGCCTGCAGGCGCTGCTCGGCCTCTACGTCCAATGCCGCGGGACCTGGGGGACGTTCCTGTTCACCGACCCGACCGACGGCGCCGTCGCCAACCAGGCCCTCGCGGCCGGCGATGGCGCGACGACCGTCTTCCCGTTCGTGCGCACCCTGGGCGAGCTCACCGAGACGGTGGGATGGGTGACGGCGGTGAGCCGGGTGACCGTGGCAGGTGTCGCGCAGGCGGGCGGCTGGAGCCTGACCGTCCCGAACCTCCTCACCTTCGTGACGGCGCCCGCCGCAGGCGCCGTGATCGCCGCCGATTTCACATACGCCTTCCTCTGCCGCTTCATGGACGACGGCGTGGACTTCGAGCACCTGATGCGGGGCCTATGGCAGGTGAAGAGCCTGCGCTTCCGGAGCACCACGCCGTGAGGGCCGCGCCTTCGGCGTTGGTCGCTTACCTGACAGGCCTGCGGGCGCAGCGGGATGTCGCCCTGCTCTACGCCGACTGCTTCACGATCACCCTGCGGTCGGGCACGGTGATCGCGGTCACCAATGCCGACGTCGCGGTGCCGCTCAATGGGTTCGTCTACCTCGCCAACTCGCTGATGGTCGACGGCCTGCGCTTCCGCTGCTCGGTCGGCCTCGAGGTCGACCAGCAGCAGGTCACCCTCTCGGCACGCCCGACGGATCTGGTCGGCGGCGTGCCCGCCATGGTGGCGATCCGCAACGGCGCCCTCGACGGGGCGAGGATCCGGCGGGAGCGCGCCTTCCTGACCGATTGGACCCTGCCGCCGGTCGGCGCCGTGCTGCTGTTCCAGGGCCGTGTCTCTACTGTGGACGCAGTCGGGCGCACCGCGGCGCGGATCACGGTCGCCTCGGATCTTGTGCTGCTCGACGTCGACATGCCGCGCAACGTCTGGCAGCCGACCTGCAACCACGTCCTGTTCGATTCCGGCTGCGGCCTGCCCAAGGAGGCGTTCGGAGGCGCCGGGGCGGTCGGTGTCGGCGCCACCCCGACGCGCATCCCGTGGACGGGCGCCTCGCCGGCCTACGCCCAGGGCACGCTCACGGTCACCGGCGGAGCCAATGCCGGTGCCACCGCCACCATCAAGATGGCGGACGCCACGGGCCTGACCCTGGCCTATCCGCTCCAGACCGCGCCGGCCGTCGGCGACACCTTCGTGGCCTATCAGGGCTGCGACCACACCCTGGCGACCTGCCGGGCGAAGTTCGCCAACGCGGCCCGGTTCCGCGGCTTCCCGTTCGTGCCGACGCCGGAGGCGGCGCTGTGAAGGTCAGGAGAGGGCAGAGTACCGAAACACGAGCGAACCCCTTCCGACCTTCAATAATCCACTGTGCCGCCCATCAGGCCATCCACATCGGCATTGCTCGTCAATGCAGTCACCAATATTTCATCATTTATTGATTGTTAGTTAAATATACATTCCCATATACTTTCATTTATATATTTGAAAATCAAAATATATTTCGCATATGTCATTCATTTCATTGCCCAACCTAAATATAAGACAAGAAAAAAATCCGTTGCCATTTTGATAAATGCGAATGATGATCCAATCTTGCCGAGCCGGCCGGGGAGCGGATCGATGAATCGATGGGTCGATTTGCATATAACGATGACGACATCACCAGCCATGACGCGTCTGTTGGTGTGCGTCGGAGCCATGCTCCTCCTGCTTGTCGTGGCCGCGACATCAGGCGTTGCGGCGGCCTGCCCCGATTCCGTACCGGGCGCGAAGGTCAAGGCCGTGTACCGGCTCGACCCCGGCATCAGCGTCGACACGCAGGCGCAGCGCGACAAGGTCGCCCAAGCGCAAGAACTCCCGCGCATCCGGATCGGCGACACGATCGCTCTGGCGATCGACAAACTTCCGGACCTTCTCGCCTACGCCAAATGCCACAAGGGGCTCGTCCTGGCGCTGGACCAACGGGCGATCGCGCAGCTCAAGGCTGCCCCGCCGCTGGACCCGGCGAACGAGATCCTGCGCTTCGACCTCGGACTGGGTGGCGACGCGTCGCGCAAGGATTGGGTCCAGCATCTTGGCCAGCCCAGCCTCGCGGGGAGGACCGTGGCCGTCAGCGTCGCGCCCGTCGACGAGCCGGCGATCCCGTCCGACGCTAAGGCGCGGCTCCTGCCGGTGCCGAAGCGTCTGTTACTGCTGTGGGCGGCCGTGCTGGCGGTGCTCGTGGTCCTATTCATCGTCACCGCGCGGAGGACGGACATGCTCCGCGCGCCATGGCCAACGTTCGAGGACGCAACGGCCAAGATCATCAAGACGGTACCAAAAGCGACGCTGAAACCGCAATATAGCCTCGCGCGAGTTCAAGCCGCGTGGTGGTTCTTCGTGGTGGCGAGCGCTTTCGCGCTCATCGTGGTCGTCACAGGGGACCACGCCAACGCGCTGAACGCGTCGGCTCTGGGCCTGCTGGGCATCGGCGCCGCGACGCTGGCCGGCTCGGCCACCATCGATGCGGCGCAGGCCGACAATGGGGCCAATCGCAAGCCGGTCAACAACAACGAGTTAGATGATGCCGCGAAGGCCGGAAATTACTGGGACATGAGGCGAATGCTCGGCCTCTCGCGCAACCTGCTCTCCGACGTGATGAGCGATGCCAACGGCGTGACGTTCCATCGTTTTCAGGTGATCGCCTGGACCCTCATTCTGACGGTGATCTTCATCTACGACGTCTACCGAAATCTCGAGATGCCGGACTTCAGCACGCTTCTCGGCGTGCAAACCTTGAGCGTTCTGACCTATCTCGGCCTGAAGATTCCCGAGGCCAAACCTCCGAAGTAGGGGCTGGGACCGGGATGCCGTGACGTGATTCCGGCCGAGCCGCTAGCCCATGGTCTGCGACGGCGGTGGAAGGCCGCCATCGTCGACGGGCCGCGCTTCGCAAGGCTCAGTCTGGTTCAGGCCTGAGCAGAGGGCGCAGGTCGGAACCCGCCGAGCCGTCCTGGATCGAGTCCCGGCGGGGCCGATATCCGCCGATCGAGGGCAACTGCGCGGCAATCGGCCGAAGCGACCGGCCGGATTCGGACCGGACCCTGCTCGACCCGGCCCTGCATAGAGTTGCGGTGACCGAAGGGTCGGCCGATCCGATTGGAGCTCGTTCGGTGTCATCGCGGCCCCTGTCTCACCGGCGCCCTTGGCCTGAGGCGGCCGGCGACCGGAAATCGCTGCACGCCGCGGCCTCGACGCAGCCTCCTGAGGTCTCCGTGCTCCCGGCGTTCACCACCGGTCCGGCCGAAGGCGCCAGATCGGCCCCGACATATCGGCCGCGGACACGGACGGGAGAGCATGCATGCGCTCGACGCCGTCGATGCATGGCAACCAGTTGCCAGGATGCTGCCATGAGCGAAACACTGGAGCGCACCCGCGTCGTCGCGGAGGCGCGGCGCTGGATCGGCACGCCCTATCACCCGGGTGCCGACATCCACGGCGTCGGCGTGGATTGCGGCATGCTCCTGGTGCGGGTGTTCGTCGATACCGGCCTCGTGCCGCCCTTCGACCCGCGGCCCTACCCGCAGGACTGGCACATCCACCGCGACGACGAGCGCTACCTTGGCTTCCTGTTCGGACGCACCCGCGAGGTGGCGGCGGCCAAGCCCGGCGACATCGTGATGTTCCGACAGGGCCGGGCCTATTCCCACGGCGGCATCGTCACCGCCGCCGAGCCGCTGACGCTCGTGCATGCCTTCTCGCCCGCGCAAGCCGTGATCGAGGAACCCCTGAGCCGCAACGGGCTGCTGGCGCAGCCGTCTCGCGCGCCCCGCTTATTCAGCCTCTGGGGCGCGCCGTGAGCCTGTTCGGAGCCAAGAAGAAGCGGGCGGTCACGCCGGATTACACCGGCCTCCAGATCCAGACCGCCTCGAGCGCACTGCCGGTCGCGATCGTCTACGGCACCAACCGCGCCGCGCCGAACCTGATCTGGCACGACGGCTTCCAGACCCACGCGCAGCGCAGCAAGACCTCCGGGGCAAGGGCGGCGGCCAGAAGGCCACCGTCACCGGCTACACCTACTCGACGTGGCTGATGCTCGGCGTCGGCGAAGGACCGATCCAGGGCATCGGCACGATCTGGAGCGGACAGGCCAGCGCATCCTACCCGGCCTACGGCCTGAGCCTGATCCCCGGCACCACCCCGCAGGACGCCTGGGCGCCGGCCACGGTCCGGTATCCCGAAGCGGCCCTGGCCTATCCGGCCACCGCCTATGCGGCCGCAACCGATTTCGACCTCGGCAGCTCGGCCAGCGTCCCGCAGATCGCCTTCGAGGTGAGAGGGCGGCTCGTCGGCAGCGCGTCGAGCGCCGACGACGCCGACCCGGCCGCCATGATGGTCGATTTCCTGACCAATGCGCAGTACGGCGTCGGCTTCCCGGCCGCCTCCCTCGATGCCCGCACGATCCTGGGGAGCTCCGGCGACGGGTCCTACCAGACCTCCTGCGCGGCACTCGGCATCGCCCTGAGCCCGGTGCTGGCCGACCAGGAGACCGCCAGCAGCATCCTGACCCGCTGGCTCCTCCTGACCAACGCCGCCCCGGTCTGGTCGGGCGGCCTGCTCAAGGTCATCCCCTACGGCGACCTGCCGGTCACGGGCGGGACGGTGGCCGGCGGCACTATCACCTTCCAGCCGACCATCGCGCCGGTCTACGACCTCACCGACGACGATTTCCTGCACGCCGAGGACGAGGATCCGGTCCGCCTCACCCGCAGCGACCCGCACGGCATCCCCAACCTCCAGCGGATCGAGTGCTCCGACCGCGGCCACGCCTACGCCGCCACCACCGTCGAGGCGCGGGACCAGGCGGCGATCGAGCGCTTCGGCCTCAAAGCGGGCGCGAGCGTCACGGCCCGGGAGATCTGTTCGCTGCCGGTCGCGGGCCTCGTGGCGCAGCTCCTGCTCCAGCGCGCGCTCTACATCCGCAACACCTACGCATTCCGGCTGTCCTGGGAGTACTGCCTCCTCGAGCCGATGGACATCGTCACCCTGACCGACCCGGGCCTGGGGCTCGCCCGCACGCCGGTGCGCATCCGCGAGATCGAGGAGGACGAGGAAGGCCTGCTGACGGTCGTGGCGGAGGAGTTCCCGGGCGGCTTCGCGACCGCGACCCTCTACCCGGTCGCCGGGTCCGCCGGCCGCAGCATCAACCGCAACGTCGCCGCCGCGCCGGTCAACCCGCCGGTGGTCTTCGAGCCGCCGCCGGGGCTGACCGGAGGCGAGGCACAGGTCTGGATCGCGGTCTCGGGCGGGAGCGGCGGGGTCGCCGATCCCAACTGGGGCGGGGCGAACGTCTGGATCTCGCGCGACGGCACGAGCTACGCCGAGATCGGCACGATCACGGCGCCGGCCCGGCACGGGGTTCTAACCGCGGCTCTGCCGGCCCCGACCGGGGCGAACCCGGACACCGCCAACACCCTCACGGTGGATCTCTCCAGATCCGGCGGGGTGCTGGCGGGCGGCTCGCAGGCCGACGCCCGGAACGCCGTCACGCTCGCGCTGGTCGACCGCGAACTCGTCGCCTACGCGGGTGCAACGCTTACCGGTCCGAATGCCTATGCGCTGACCTACCTGATGCGTGGGCTGTACGGCTCGGCCCCCGCGGCCCATGCCGCCGGAGCGCCGTTCGCCCGCCTCGACGACGCGGTGTTCCGCTATTCCCTGCCGGCCGCCTATATCGGCGTGCCGATCAGCCTCAAACTTCAGAGCTTCAACGTGTTCGGCGGGGCTGTGCAGGATCTCGCCACCTGCGTGGCCTACGCCTACACGCCCGTCGGCTCGGGCCGGATGGGGCCGGTGGCGGAGGCCCTGGCAGCGGGCAACCCGGTCGACCTCGGCATCGCCTCGCAGGTCGCAGCGCTGTCCGACGATTTTGGCCTCGCCTCCGATCCCTATCCGATCTTCATCGATCTCGGGCTTGCCTCGTCATGAGCATCCGTCTGCAGTATCTGCGCGAAGCGTGGTCGTTCCTCTCGACCTTCGTGGGCCGCCCCGGCGAGATCGTGGTCGACGCGACGAACAACCGTCTCGCCATCCATGACGGGACGACCCCGGGCGGATTCCCGACGGCAACCGCAGCGGACCTGAAGAACCTTCAGAACGTGACCCGCCTCGGCGTCGGCACCACCGCCGACGCCACGAACCCCTTCGCGGCCAAGCTGAACAAGGCGCTCTGGACCGCCTCGACCGCGGGCGAGGGCGGGACCGGGGATCTGCGCTACACCCTGAACAAGGAAACCGCCGGCAACACCCTGTCGCTGCTGTTCCAGTCGGGCTTTTCCGGCCGCGCCGAGATCGGCTTGACCGGCGACGACGACCTTCGGCTCAAGGTGTCGTCGGACGGCGGCACCTGGCGCGAGGCCCTGCGGGTCGACCGCTCGACCGGCGGCCTCGACCTCACGGCGGCGGAGGCCTCGACGCCGATCGCCGCGACGGTCGACCTCGGCGGGCTGGGCTGCCTGCGGGTCGCGCTGACCGGGTCCGGCACGGTCACGGGCTTCGGCACCAGCCCGAACCGGGTGCGCCTGCTGCGCTTCACCGGCGCGGCGACGCTGACGCACAACGCCACCAGCCTGGTCCTGCCGGGAGGCGCCAGCCTCGTCACCGCCGCCGGCGACACGGCTTTGGCGGTCTCGGATGCGTCGGGCAACTGGCGCGTGGTCGACTACGTCCGCGCCTCAGGCAAGCCGATCTCCGGCCCGACTGCTGCCGACATCACGGATGCCGGCGCGACCGGCCGGGCAGTACTGACGGCGGCCGATGCCGGCGCGGCGTCCGTCGCGCTCGGTCTCGGGCCGAGCTTCCGCAATCGCCTCCGGAATGCCGGCTTCACGATCAACCAGCGGGCCGTGTCCGGCACGGTGACCCTGGCGGCGGGCGCCTACGGCCATGACGGCTTCAAGGCGGGTGCAAACGGCTGCACCTACACCTTCGCGCGCTCTAGCGGCGTGACGACGCTGACCATCTCGGCCGGGACGCTCGTCCAGGTGATCGAAGGTGCCCTCTACATGACCGAGGGCGGCACCTACACCGCGTCGTGGCTCGGCACGGCTTTAGCGCGGCTCAACGGCGGCGCCTATGCGGCCTCGCCGATCGTGGCGAACGGGCTCACGGCCGACGCGAATCTGACCGTGGAATGGGGCACCGGCACGCTCGCCCTGCCGCAGGTCGAGCCCGGCACCCGCCGCACGGTGTTCGAACCGCGTGACGACGAATTGCGGCGCTGCCTACGGTACTACTTCAGTTCCTATGATGGAACGTCTCCCGGGACGACGAACGCATGGGTTTCTTTCTCGACTTTTCTTCTGACAAAGAGTGCGTACCAGACTGTATTTAGCGTGGTCCTTCCGACCGTTATGCGGGCCGTGCCGTCCGTGACGTTCTACAGCCCCAAGAGTGGGGCCACTGGAAATGCCTATGCCAACAACTCCGATACGGACGTGCGCGTCTATGCTTCGGCAAATTCAAGAATTAGCCTTACATGCACCCTATTGGATGAGGCTATATACGGAGTCCAAGTCAATATGACGGCGAGCGCCGAGCTATGACCTATCATCTGATCCGCACCCCGACCGGCGATATCGTGCGTCGCGACGACGGCGCCGAGATCCCCGACGATCCGGCCAACCTCGACCGGCAAGCCTTCGAGGCATGGCGGGCGAGCGGGAACGTGCCCGCGGTGACGACCGCTCCCGCCGCTCTGGCGCCGGCTGCCATCTCGGATCGGCAGTTCTTCCAGGCGCTCGCGCTCGCCGGCGCGATCACGCCCGACGCGGCGCTGGCGGCGGTGATGACCGGCCAGCTGCCGGCGCCGATCGCCGCGGCGGTGGAAGCGCTGCCGGAGGCCGAGCGCTTCGCCGCCCGGATGCTGCTGTCGGGTGCGACGGCGTTCGAGCGCGGACACCCGATGGTGGCGCAGCTCGGCGCCGTGCTCGGCTACGACGCGGCGGCCCTGGACGCGCTGTGGCGCCAGGCCGCCGCCCTGTGATCCTGGTCTGACGCCCGGGCCGCACGGCCGGCGCACCACGCAAGTCCTGCACAACCTGGAGAGACGGTCATGGCCGCGACGAGTTTCGAGCGGGCGCTTTCGCTCGTCCTGACACATGAGGGCGGATGGTCGGACGACCCGGCCGACCCGGGAGGGGCGACGAATCTCGGCGTCACGATCGGCACGCTCAGCCTGTGGCTCGGCCGGCCGGCGACACGCGCCGAGGTGCGGGCGCTGACACCGGAGACCGTCGCCCCGCTCTACCGGCGCCGGTTCTGGGACGCGATCCAGGGCGACGCGCTGCCGGCCGGACTCGATGTCGCGCTGTTCGACTTCGCGGTGAATAGCGGACCGCGCCGGGCGGTGATCGGGCTGCAACGGGTGCTCGGGATCGCCGACGACGGCCGGCTCGGGCCGGTCACGCTGGCGGCGCTCCGGGGCCGGGACGTGGCGGCGCTGGTCGACGCCGTGAGCGACGGGCGGCTGTCGTTCCTGCGGGCGCTCTCGACCTGGCCGCGCTTCGGCCGCGGCTGGGGCCGGCGGGTCGAGGAGGTGCGCGCTGCCGCCCTCGCGTTCCACGCCGCCCCGGACCGGCCCGCAGCGCCATCCACCTGTCCCGCCTGCGGCAAGCCCGTCGCAGCCTGACCGCACATTCCTGTCCCTCCGCCTTCAAAAGGAGATCGCCATGAACCAGGAACAGCTCACCGCGTTGCTGCGCACCCTGCTGCAGTTCGGTGGCGGGATCGCCGTCGGGCGCGGCTGGATCGATGCCGATACGGCCACCGCGTTGACCGGCGCCCTGGTCACGCTCCTCGTCACCGTGTGGGGCCTGTACGTGCGGCGCAACGCCGGCCTCGTCGCCTCCGCGGCCGCGCTGCCGACCGTGAAGACGATCCTGGCGGACCCGGTGACCGCGAACGCGATCCCGAGCGCCAAGGTCCAGCCGGCGGAGTAGGGCGGTGCCTCTTCCCGAAGACGCCGAGGGCGTCATCATCCTGCCGCGGCGGACCTCGTTCTGGGCCATGGCGACCCTGGTGGTGGGTCTTGCCGGGCAACTCCTCTGGATCGGCTCCTACGCCGCCCGGATCGACGCCCGGCTCGAGGATCTGGCCGCCTCCGATCAGCGGCAGGCCAAGCGGGACGACGAGCGCTACGGCCTCGTCATCGGCCGCCTCGAAAGCCTGGAACGTGACCGCGACCGGCTGGTGCGCCTGGAGGAGCAGGTGCGCATTGCGACCGACTTGTTGCGTGAGATCCGGCAGGAGATCCGCCCTCCGGCCCGGCGCTAGTCTGAAACTGCCTCTGCCCGGCCGCAGCTTCGATGTTCTGCTCGCTAAGCCTTGCGACCGGATGCGCCCCTGTCGCACGGATACGAGGATAGGGGTGCGAGCCCCGCTCTCACCTAGACCGTGGCCAGGACGTGGGTACGGAGCGTCTCGACACAGATGCCGCGGCAAAAGCGCCGCAGTCACGGTCCACAAATCGTAGGAAGGACTGATCGACCGTACCGATATCCGACGCTCGGACCGGTCGACCACGCGGCTGCGTTACGGGCTCCTTGGTATTACAATCGATGGATCAAATCAATACTGCAGATTGAGTTGGACTTTATACTCGTCTCTTTTGACAAAGGTGAGGCGGTTTGTACCATTGTTGTACACGGCGGAGATGCTTGCAACCAAAGGGATGTTGGGATCAATGGGTTGACCTTTTGAGATGAGGTAGCCGAACTCGATTTGCGAATCGTGGAATTCTTTTCCACGTGCAGCGATATTCCAAAACTGTGTCACCGAACCATTGAAGTAGAATCGACTGCTCAGCCAACCAGGGCCAATTCCATCAAAGAGAAGCGTCCTGAGTTGCACCGTACCTCCCAGAAAAGCATAGTCCCGGTTCGGCCGGAATGACGTTTGACCCTGGTCGCCAACATGGAAATAATTTAATTCCGGCAATATGCGCCAATACCATGACACGTATTGTGGTCCAGTCACTAGGGCAGCCGCTCGACCTCCGAGGTTGAGTTCATTCATGCGGTAGGGCTCGAAAGTCAGACTGAACCCACCGATCTGAGCGTAACCTCGAAAATCTGTCTGAAAATAAGGGCGCAAGCCGCCAACCAGCAAGCTTGAATAGTCTCCCCCGGAATAGGCTGCTTGGAGATCGACGCCGGCTTGGAGCGCATTGCGCTCGGTAGCTAGGCGCGGGGGATTGTTAAGCGTGCCATTCACGTAAGTGAAGGCACCGTATCCCAGCAGCAGGTCACCATTTTTGATAGGATTGCCTCTGAGCGCGAGAAAGGCATTCGCATTCAACGTCTGGGTATTGGTAATCTGATTGCCCGAAAATGAAATCGAAGCACCCTTACCGTCCATAAGGTAAGGATAATCGAATGGAAGCGCCAAACCGTCCAGTGGGTCACTTCTGATGAATAAATTCTGAGGCGGCCTGCGCTCGACGCTAGGCATGATCGGCGAGCTACCGATGGGCGCCGGAGCAGTGACGCTTTCATTTGCAGCAGCAGAGTTAACGTGGCGATGTCTAGCGGCTTTTCTCGACGTGATAATCTGATCAATCTTGGCCTTCATTTCAAGAAGGTACCGATCGGATTTATCGGCCAGGGAACTCGCGTGCGCCTCACAGGTAAACGCAGTCGCGACGAGCAGTAGAGCAAGACGCATCACCATGAGCCTGCCACCAAAGGTTCGCCGGCCGCGCTGGCCTTTTTCGCTATCGCGAAGGTTAGATGGCCGATGAGATATGCACTCGAAAGGTCGGCAAGATCCAAATATAAACCACGAATTACAAATGGCTGCCAAGACCTGATTTTCGGAGCGAAAAAATTGATGACAGCTCCCGGTCCGCCCCCTCCGATATATGTCGTGAGCGGCGTACCGGGCAGGGCGCCGGCATGCGGAATCAGGCTTCTAAATTCCTGAATGACGTTGAGTGGTGGCAATGCATTCGGCGCCTGGAGCGGCATTGCAGTCGCTCCGACACCAGCCACCCCAAAACTTTGCAGCTCTGCGAATGCATGAGCAAAAAGCGCGTTGCCGTCCGCTGATGAACCTTGCGCATTCCTGGCTGAAACGACCTCTGTCAGGCGGTTCAACGCCTCTGCGTGTGCGAGGAGCGCGGTGGTGAGAGATCCCGAACTGACCGGGCGCGATTCATCGGGAGGAGGCGGTGGTTCTCCCGCATCCTGTGGCGGCACGACCTCCTCGGATCGCTTGGTCCGTGTTCGCTTCTGCGGAGTCTGGGCCATATCGACAATCCCCTCAGGTTCGGAGGTGGAAGACCGTGGTAGTACATCAGAACGAGCCCATCTGTTGAGGCTAGCGTAACCATTCCGCCTTCGCAAGCTGCAAGGCGGATGTCTGAGGCGGAAACTTATTCCAGTGAGATATACACACATAGTTCCGAACTTACTCAGAGTATCAATAAGTAAATAAAAAACTAAACGATGCCTCGTAATTTGCAAAAAATTGGATCCTGATAATAGCAATGATTCCAGATTTACTGTTGATGTTTATTACTATAGAGATATTATGAGGAAGCGCTGACACCTGCGACAACCAAGCTGTATCTGCAGAGGGGCGTCACGAGTGGGGTGAGCGCCGATGTGATTGGGATGCGACGCCTTGAACTGACGAGCCTGTTGAGGAGGAGCACACGCTGTTCTCGTTCCTGACCACGGAAGCGAACGACGCGGTCAGGCCGGAGCATCCGAAGGCTATGCCGGTGCTGCTCACCACCGTTGAGGAGCGGCGCACTTGGCTCGATGCGCCGGCTGAGGAGGCCGTACAGCTGCAGCACCCGCTCTGGGACGAGATGAGGGCCGAGGTGGCGCGTGGCTCGCGTCAGGACGGGATCTGAGGATCAGGTCGCCACCCTTGGGCCACACCGGCCCTTGCTTTCTTGCGACCCGTCCGGACTGCAGAAAACCACAACGGGGACAGACCCGACAGTGTCCAACAAAACGTCCAACAGCGATCCGGAGCCAAGTCTTATTTCCTATTTATATCATATATTTATAATGTGCAGGGCGAACGCTTGAATCCCACCCCTTCCGCCAGTCCCTGCTCCGAGCGCTTGGAAAAGCACCACCACCGCGCCCCATCCACAGACCGGCCTCCTCCTGGCAGCGGGAATCCCGCGCTCATGGCAAGACGCGGGCGGGCAGGGGGCCGGTGGCCGCCGCCTGAGGGGGCGAGGCCCGGCCGGGGCGGCGGGCGCGGCCCGCCAGGACGGACAGGCCCTGCTGGAGCGCGATGAAGACGAACAGCAGCGCACCCGTGGCGATCTTCGCCCACCAGCTCGACAGCGTGCCGTCGAAGGTGATGTAGGTGCCGATCAAGGCCTGGATCATCACGCCGAGGAAGGTGCCGACCATCAGGCCCTGGCCGCCGGTGAGCAGCGTCCCGCCGATCACTACCGCGGCGATGGTGTCGAGCTCGACCCCGACCGCCGAGAGCGAATTGCCCGACGAGGTGTAGAGCGAGAACACGATGCCCGCGAGCCCCGTCAGCGCGCTCGACAGGGTGTAGATCGCCACCGTGCTCGCGCCGGTGCGCAGGCCCATCAGCCGGGCAGAGACGCGGTTGCCGCCGAGCGCGTAGGCGGCCGTGCCGAAGCGCGTCAGGTGCAGGGCGAGGCCGCCGACGAGGAAGACCGCCAGCATGATCGCCGCGATCACGGTGAGCCGGCCGCCGCCGGGCAGGCGCAGGCTCGCCTCGCTCACGGCGGTGTAGAACGGCGCGGTGATCGGGATCGATTCGGTGGAGAGGAGAAAGCTCGCGCCGCGCGCCAGGAACATGCCGGCGAGCGTCACGATGAAGGGCGGCAGGTCGAGGAAGGCGATGATCCCGCCCATCGCCGCCCCGAACGCGGCCGCGATCCCGAGCGCGAGGGCAAAGGCGGCGAGCGGCGGCAGGCCCCAGCGCTCGATGGCGATGGCCAGGAAGACGCCCGTGAAGGCGATCACCGAGCCGATCGACAGATCGATGCCGCCCGACACGATCACGACGGTCATGCCGACCGCGACGATGCCGAGGAAGGCGCTGTCGGTGAGGAGGTTGCCGACGACCCGGGTCGACAGGAAGGCCGGGAACTCCGCGGCGCAGAGTGCGTAGCCCGCCGCGAAGACCAGCGCCGTGACCAGGACGGGGAGATATCGGTTCACGACGGCCTCCGCCGGACCAGCAGGGACAGGCCGGCGAGCCGGGGCGACTGGACGAGAAGCACCGCGAGCACCACCACCGCCTTGACGAGAAGGTTCAATTCCGAGGGCAGGCCCGAGAGCAGGATGCCGGTATTCATCGCCTGGATGATGAAGGCGCCGAGCACCGCGAGCGGCACGCTGAACCGGCCGCCCAGGAGCGAGGTCCCGGCGATCACCACCGCCAGGATCGCGTCGAGCTCGAGCCACAGGCCGGCATTGTTGGCGTCCGCCCCGAGGATGTCGGCGGTGGTGACGAGGCCGGCGAGGCCGGCGCAGAACCCGCTCCAGACATAGACCGAGAGCGTGGTCGTGCGGGTGCTGACGCCGGCGAGCGCACTCGCCCGCGCGTTGGCGCCCGTGGCCTCGATGAGGAGGCCCAGCGCCGTGCCGCGCACGGCCAGCACGGTGACGGCGAGGACGCCGAAGGTGAGGACGATCGGGGCGGGCAGGCCGAACACCGCGCCGTTGCTGAAGGCGGCGAGCCCCGGGGCGCTGAAGGTGACGATGCGCCCCTCGGTGAGGAGCTGCGCGATGCCGCGCCCCGCCACCATCAGGATCAGCGTCGCGATGATCGGCTGGATGCCCAGCACCGCGACGAGGAGGCCGTTCCAGGCCCCGCACAGGATCCCGGCGCCGAGCGAGGCCGCGAGCACCACCGGCAGGGCGTGGCCGTCGGCCAGCGTCGCGGCGACCGCGCCCGCGATCGCCATGACGGCGCCGACCGACAGGTCGATGCCGCGGGTCGCGACGACGAGGACCATGCCGATCGACAGGAGCGCCACCGGCGCGCCCCGGTTGAACACGTCGATCAGGCTGCCGAACAGCCGGCCGCCCTGCATCCTGAGGTCGAAGAATTGCGGCGAGACGAGCCAGTCAACGAGCAGGATCGCCGCGAAGGCGAGGAGCTGCGGGGCGCCGCGGCGGGGGAGGCGGAGAGAGAGGGCATGCATCGGTCAGGCGGCCTCCGCGGCCTCGTCGCCGGCGATCGCCTTGAGGATCGCGGTGACGTCGACGGCCTCGCCCTCGAGCGTGGCGATCTGGGTCCGATCGCGCATCACCACGACCCGGTCGGCGTAGGTGACGATCTCCTCCAGCTCCGAGGAGATGACGACGAGGGCGAGCCCCGCGTCGCAGAGGCGCCGGATCAGCCGGATGATCTCCGCATGCGCCCCGACATCGATGCCGCGGGTCGGCTCGTCGAGGATCAGCACCCGCGGCTCGGTGGCGAGCCAGCGGGCGAGCAGCGCCTTCTGCTGGTTGCCGCCGGACAGCAGGCCGATCGGGCGCTCGGGATCGGGCGGGCGGATGTCGAGCATGGCGATGTAGCGGCGCGCCAGCGCCTCCTGCTCCCGCCGCGGGATCGGGCGGAACGGCCCGCGCCGGGCCTGGAGCGCCAGGACGATGTTCTCGCGGACGGACAGCTCGGCGATGATGCCTTCGGTCTTGCGCTCCTCCGGGCAGTAGCCGAAGCGGTGGCGGATGGCGTCGCGCGGCGTGCGCAGCCGGACCTCCGTGCCGTCGATGCGGGCCCGGCCCGTCTGCGCGATCTCGGCGCCGAAGAGCAGGCGGGCGGTCTCGGTGCGGCCCGACCCGAGGAGGCCGGCCAGGCCCACGACCTCGCCGCGCCGCAGCGTCAGGTCGAAGGGCGCGACGTAGCCGGGTTTCCCGAATTGTTCGAAGTGCGCGACCTCGCCCGCTTCGGTGGCGGCGGATCGGTGCCGGTCCGCAGGACCCGCCTCCTTGGTGGCCTCGCTGAGCTCGCGACCGAGCATCGCCTGGATCAGCCTCATCCGCGGGAGGTCCGCGGTCGCCCAGGAGCCGACGAGCCGGCCGTTGCGCAACACCGTGATCCGGTCGGTCACCGCATAGACCTGGTCGAGGAAATGGGTGACGAAGACGATGCCCAGCCCCTTAGCGGCAAGCCGGCGCATCACGCGGAACAGGACCTCGACCTCGTGCGCGTCGAGGCTCGCCGTCGGCTCGTCGAGGATCAGCACCCGGGCCGACAGGTCGACGGCGCGGGCGATGGCGACGAGGTGCTGGACCGCGACGGAGTAGTCGCCGAGCGGCGCGCTCGTGTCGATCGCGAGGTCGAACTCGGCGAGGATGGCGGCGGCGCGCCGGCGCATCTCGCCGTGGCGCAGGAGGCCGAACCGGGTCGGCTCGCGGTTCAGGAAGAGGTTCTGCGCCACCGAGAGGTTCGGCAGCAGGTTCACCTCCTGGTAGACGGTGGCGATGCCGGCCCCCTGCGCCGCCTCGCCGGAGCGCGGCGCGATGGCCGTGCCGTCGAGCGTCACCGTCCCGGCATCGCGCGTGACGATGCCCGTCACCGTCTTGATCAGCGTCGACTTGCCGGCACCGTTCTCCCCGAGCAGCGCGTGGATCTCGCCCGCCTGCAGCGTGAGATCGACGCCGGCGAGCGCTGGGAAGCCCGCGAAGCTCTTCGTGAGGCCGCGGATCGCGAGGAGAGGGGGGTCGTCAGCTTGGCCTGAAGACATGCTCTAGGTTCCGACAAGGATAGCTCGGGTTTCTCCCTCCCCCCTCTGCGGGGGAGGGTGGCGAGCGTCAGCGAGCCGGGAGAGGGGCAGCGCGACGTTGAAGGATGTGGCGCCCGTCATCACGGTCGCGACCTCTCCGGAAGCGTCGCCCCCTCTCCCGCCCGGCTCTGCCGGGCACCCTCCCCCGCAGAGGGGGGAGGGGGAAACCCGTGCCATCCTTTTCTCTGGACAGCTCTGCCCGAACGCGATGGAGGGATATATACTTAGCTTTTAATCGAGCTTACCAAGCAAATTCCGCCTCAATACCCCAGCCCCTTCTTCGAATCGTACACCGCCTGCGGGTTGTCGGCCGCGGTGAAGAGCTTCGATTCGGTCTGGATCCATTTCGGCGGGGCGGTGCCCTTGGTCTTGTAGGCGATGACGGCGTCGAAGGCCGGGCCGGCCATGTTCGGGGTCAGCTCGACGGTGGCGTTGGCGTCGCCGGCGATCATCGCCTTGAAGATGTCGGGAACGCCGTCGATCGAGACGGTGAGGATGTCCTTGCCGGGCTTCAGGCCGGCTTCCTTCATCGCCTGGATCGCGCCGACCATCATGTCGTCGTTGTGGGCGTAGACCGCGCAGATCGACCGGCCGCCGCCCTCGGCCTTGATGAAGCTCTCCATCACCTCCTTACCCTTGGAGCGGGTGAAGTCGCCGGTCTGGCTGCGTACGACCTTGATGGTGGGCGTGCCGGCGATGGCCTGCTCGAAGCCCTTCTTGCGGTTGGTCGCGACGCTGGCGCCCACCGTGCCCTGCAACTCGACGACGTTGCAGGGTTTCGACCCGACGGTCTTCGCCAGCCAGTCGCCCGCGACCTTGCCCTCATGGACGCTGTCGGAGGTGACGGCCGTGAGATACAGGTCCTTGCCGGAGGGATCGATGTCGCGGTCGAGGAGCACGACCGGGATCTTGGCTTCCCGCGCCTCCTTCAGCACCGCGTCCCAGCCCGTCGCCACCACGGGCGCCAGGAAGATCGCGTCGACGCCTTGCGCCACGAAGGACCGGATCGCCTTGATCTGGTTCTCCTGCTTCTGCTGGGCGTCGGCGATCTTCAGGGTGACGCCCCGCTTCTGCGCCTCGGACTTGGTGACCGAGGTCTCGGCGGCGCGCCAGCCGGATTCGGACCCGATCTGCGAGAAGCCCACCGTCAGCCCGGCCGCCGAAGCGGCGGAAGGGCCGAGGCCCGCGAGGAGCGTGGCGGCGAGAAGAAGGCGACGCGTTGTGGAACGATGCGTCTTGGAACCAAGCGACTTGGCACCGGGCATGGGCGGCTCCCTCGATCGTTGTCGTGGCGCATCTGCGTGCGTGAGCCGAGCATGAGACAGCCGCCCTGGCGAGGCAATAGTCATATTGTAAGATTTTTTGGCAGCGCTGCCCCCGGTCGCAGCCGGAGGGCCGGCGGAGCCCGGGTCACCGCCTGCAGCAGCGCCCGCGCTCCGCCGCCGCGGTCACGAGGCCGCCCGCAGCCGCGCGAAGCCCGCCTCCAGGTCCCGCGTCAGGTCGTCGAGATCCTCCAGCCCGACCTGGAACCGCAGGCCCGGCCCGCCAGGGGCCCAGGGGGCGGCGCTGCGGTAGGGCGCGCAGTCGAACGGGATCACCAGGCTCTCGAAGCCGCCCCAGGAAAACCCCATCCCGAACAGTTCCAGCCCGTCGAGCATCGCCGCGACCGCGGCCTCGGGGCAGGGCTTCAGGATGATCGAGAACAGGCCCGAGGATCCCAGGAAGTCGCGCGACCAGATCGCGTGGCCGGGATCCTCCGGCAGGGCCGGGTGGAGCACCCGGGCGACCTCGGGCCGGTCCTGGAACCAGCGGGCGAGTTTGAGCGCCTGCTCGCCGTGCTCGCGCAGGCGCAAGGGCAGGGTGCGCAGGCCCCGCAGGGCCAGGAAGACGTCCTCGGCCCCGGCGCACATCGAGAACAGGTCGAAGGTCCGCCGCAGGGCCGGCCAGTATTGCGCGTTGGCCGAGGTCAGGCCGAGCAGCAGGTCGGAGCCGCCCGACAGGTACTTGGTGCCCGCCTCGATGGCGATGTCGACCCCGCGCTCGTGGGGCGGGAACAGCAGCGGCGTCGCCCAGGTGTTGTCCATCAGGACGCAGGCGCTGCGGGCATGCGCGGCCTCGGCGATCGCCGGGATGTCCTGCATCTCGAAGCTCTGCGAGCCGGGCGCCTCGGTGAGCACGGCGGCCGTGTTGTCGCGCATCAGCTCGGCGATGCCGGCGCCGATCGTCGGCACGTAATAGGTAGTCTCGACCCCGAAGCGCTTGAGGAACCCGTCGCAGAAGGCCCGGGTCGGGCGGTAGGCGGAATCGGTCACCAGCAGGTGGTCGCCGGCCTTGAGGCAGGACAGGAGCCCGACCGTGACCGCGGCGAGGCCCGAAGGCGTCAGCACCGTGCCGGCGGCGCCGGCGAGCTCGGTCCAGGCGGTCTCGAGGGCGCGGATCGTCGGCGTGCCGGCGGTGCCGTAGGTGTATTCCGCCCGCCGGTTCTGGATCGCGTCGTAGCTCGGAAACAGCACGGTCGAGCCGCGATAGATCGGGGTGTTGACGAAGCCGTGCTGCTGCGACGGGTCGCGGCCGGCATGGACCAGGCGGGTGCGGGTGCCGAGGCGGCTCTTGTCGCGGGGCGGGGTGATGCTCATCGGGCCTCTGGCGTGGGATCGGGCGTCCGGGAAACGGGCAGGGAAACCTGAATGCAGCACATCCCGGGCCGCCCGCCGCCGTCAAGCCTCGACCTGTAGGACGCTAGTTCAGTTGGCAGAACCGGGATCGACCGGGATTGGCCGGTTTTTTGCGGGACAGGTAATTGGCCGGAAAAGGTATTTTGCCCTCCGGCTTATGAGGTGGGCGCCGAGGGGCGCGCAGGTTCAAATGACAGGCGTGGCGCTCGTCACGGCAGACGCGCAAGTTCAATTGTCCTCTGCTCCTGCTAGGGACGAGGCTTGTTGAGCCCCGAGGCTAGGAGGGCGAAACCGCCCTTGCTCAGGCGCGCCACAAACCGCCCATTCTTCCCGTCGAAAGTCGATGTCCCATCGAGGCTCCGACCAGCTGACACTAAGGTTTCCGCGACGCGCTGAATGTCGGAGTTAGACATAGCCTCCTCAGTAACGGCTATTATGAGAGATATAGCCAAAACCAAATCCGAGGGAGAGGCGTGAAAGAAGGGCCTTGCCGTTACAAACAAAACCGGATCGCTAGGCCCTGACGACCACGCACCAACCCGAACGCGAAACACTTCGTATTCGCAAAAATACATAAATCGAGTGTCGTTTCTAGCGGGGCCGCAGGGCATCGGCGTTTGAGCGCCTAATCTAAGCCTATTCTTTTCGGCCGCCGCGCGCATCGCGTTATAGAATTCGCCGTGAGAAGACGGGAATAGTGGCTCAAGCCCATCCGCACTACGCCCAGACGCGTAGCTTGAGGGGGCACCCCAAGCGGCTTGCAGAATAAGGGCGACTGCGAAAATCGCAGCGCGGACCTCTATCAATGATCTATTCTTGAATGATGGCGACATGATCGATGCTCTATACGTAACGTAGGAAACCGCCTACGCGACCAACGATGCGGACTTGGCCGCGCTCCGCAGCAGGCACGACGGCGTCTTCGTAGTGACCGCCCTTGTTGTCGCTGACGATCTTCAGACCACCATCGAGTTGGGGGCGAATGCGCTTGATCAGAACGGCATCTCCATAAGCCAAGGCATAGATCTCTTCGTCGCGAACACGGTTCTGCGATGTATCGACGATCACGAGGTCTTTATCCAGCAGCGTCGGCGCCATCGAATGACCGCTAAGGCGCAGGACGTGCGCGTAGTGAGGGTTGATGCCTACCTCTCGCAAGTAGCGTCTACTGACGGACAGATAGTCCTCGATTTCCTCCCGCGTTGGGATCAAGCCATGACCCGCTGAGCCGTCAATGGTGAGCCGCGGCAGGGCGATAGCATCCTCGCTGCCCTCGACCGGCACAGTGCCTTGCATTAGCTGCTGCCCCATATGTTCTCTTTCCGTTCTCATAACGGATAGAACATTGTCTGGTTTCACGTCAGGGTGGAGCACGCCTTTCGCGAGCCAATCCACAGTTTCCCCTGCGGCCTCGCACAAGCGGAGCAGCGCGAAAAAATCGGGCCTGCTTCGGCCCAACCTCCACGAGGTGAGCTGGTCAATCGAGCCACCCGTTAGGTCGGCAGCGGCCTGCCCGCCGCCAACCCGGTTAATCACGGCCTCCAACCGGTCTCTGAAGCCGCTCGTGAAACCGGGAACCGGCTTCCCGGTTTCCTTTATCGGCCTTGCCATACCTTAAGCCATTGAATTTAAAGCAAGAACTCCCGCAATTCCGCAAAAATACGGATATTGAAGTGGGAACGCGCTTTCCCGCTTTCAAAACCGTAAAATCACGGATACGATCGTTCTACCAACTGTTGCAACGCGACCCGAGAGGCCGGCCTGCCAGCCGGCGGTTCCCAGGAGCCAGAATGTGACCCAGCCTGCGAAAACGCAGCCCGATCGGTGGACCCCCGACCTCATCCGAGACGAGGTCAGGCGCCGTCACCTCTCGCTCCGGGGGATTGCGCTCGCCGCCGGCCTCCACGAGGCGGCCTGTCGCCAGGCCCTTCATGGGATCAACCGGAAGGGCGCCGATGCGCTTGCGGAAGCGCTCAACATCCCCTTCGACAAGCTCTTCCCCGATGGGTTCGTTCAGAGCCGGCGCCAAGCTAGCGTGAAGCAGCTGGCAGAGTCCCGGCAAAAGCGCGCCGCCCCCACTGACAAGATTGCAGCCCGGGCCTGAGCGCCTTGGCAGCCTTAACCACGATCGCTGACGGCCAAGCCTCGCGACGTTCACAGCTCCCCCACCACAGCAGGATCACCCTGTGATGAACGTGCGTACCGTCGACCTTGCATCGGTAGACGTCGGAGGACGCCTGCGCGCCCTCGACCCGGCCTGGGTCAACCTCCTGGCCGAGGAAATTCAGGCGGACGGGCAAGTCCAGCCCATCCGCGTCGTCGAGCGCGGTGCCCGCTTCCAGCTCATCGACGGCGCCCGGCGCGTGGCGGCGTGTCTTCAGCTCGGACGCACCGGCATCGAGGCCGCGATCGAGCCGGAAGCGGCCCTGGCCGACGACGCCTTCGTGCGGCTCGCCGAGATCAAGAGCAACTTCCTGCGCGCCGAGCTGACCATGCTCGAGCGGGCCTATTACGTAGCCGCATGGCGCGGGGTGTACGAGGGCGTCAACGGCACCATCAAGCGAGGCCCAAAGCCCAAGGGAATTCCATTCCAGCGGAATGGAATTCCCGAGGCCGGCAACGACGACGTCGCCGATGCCTTCGTTCTGAGCCTGTCGGAGGCCGCTCAGAAAGCGCTCCAGATCTCGCAGCCGACCATGTCTCGCTACCTGCGGATCGCCTCGATCCCGCCGGAGCAGGGGCACCGCCTGGTCGGCCATGCCTCGGCGAACAGCCGCGCCGAGCTGCTGGCGCTCGCCGACCAGACGGCCGCCCGTCAGGTTTCCGTCATCGACATGCTCACGGCCTCCGAGCCGCGGGCAGCCACGGTGGCGGAGGCGATCATCGCCCTCGACGGCACGCCGGCCGCACCGCGCCTCTCACCCACGGACAAGATCCACCAGACCTTCTCCCGGCTCCCGCCGAAGGATCAGGACCGCTTCTTCGACCTCAACGCCGAGGCGATCGAGCGATGGTCGGCGGCGCGTGGCACCGGTCGTCGAGCGGCCCCCGGGCGGGGAGCGGCGTGATGACGGACCGTCCCACTGAGGCGCGAGCCTGATGCCCCCGCCCCGCGACCCCAATGCCCACGATCTCGCGGCCTACGCGCCCGAGCCGGTCACCGTCGGCTACGGCGGCGACGTAGCGGGTCGCGGAGCGCTCGGGAACGCTCAGGGCTGCGAGCAACTGTTCGTCGCGAAGTACCAGGCCGGCACCTTCGCGATCGAGGCTTGGGTGCGCGAATTGGTGCCGTCCTTCTCCCGCCGGACACTCGCCCGCTGGCGCGCAGAGGCGGCCAAGGACCGCGACGGACTGGCCTTCGATCGCGGTGCCGCCCGCAAGGGCACTGGTGTCCTTGATACCGCCAATGACGGCAAGGTGCGTGCCTGGATCCTCGGACTGATCGCCCACCAGCCGCACCTCTCGGCAGCGCATGTCCGCACCCTCTGCCGGGACGAGTTCGGAGACAAGATCACGGTCCGGGGCAGCACGGTCGCCATGCCGCCCCTGCGCACCTTTCAGGCTGCTTTGAAGGCTCTGAAAGAGGCCGAGAAGGTGGTGCTCACGAAGCTCACCGACCCGGACCGCTTCCGCTCGCACATGCAGCTGTCGGGCTCCGGATCGCTGCGGCACATCGGCGAGCCGAACCAGCTCTGGCAGATTGACGCCTCGCCGGTCGACGCGCTCTGCACAGACGGGCGCCATTCCATCTACGTCTGTATCGACATCGCGACCCGCCGCGGCGTGTTCTACATGTCGCGCACGCCCAGGGCCGAGGCGGTGGGGTTGCTCCTGCGCAAGGCCATCATGGCCTGGGGCGCCCCATCCGAAATCAAGACCGACAACGGCAGCGATTTCGTTGCGAAGTCCACGCAACGCCTGCTGGCCTCGCTCGGCATTACTGCGGTCACCTCGGACGCCTTCTCGCCGGAGCAGAAGGGCCACGTCGAGCGTCTGATCAAGACTTTCCAGCATGACGCGACAACGCTACTCCCGGGCTTCGTCGGGCACAGCGTGGCCGACCGGAAGGCGATCGAGGGCCGGAAGTCCTTCGCCCAACGCTTAGGTGCCGACGACGCCGCGACCTTCGCGGTTCAGCTCACCGCCGCCGAGATGCAGGCCCACGTGGATGCCTGGGCCGAGCTGCATTACGAGCACCGCGCCCACAAGGGGCTCAAGGGTCAGACCCCGGCCGAGGCGGCGGCGCAGGCCTCGCACACGGTGCGCCGGGTCGACGTGCGCGCCCTCGACCTCCTGCTGGCGCCGGCCGCGCGGGGCGACGGCACTCGCGT
Source organism: Methylobacterium aquaticum (assembly GCF_016804325.1). NCBI lineage: Bacteria > Pseudomonadati > Pseudomonadota > Alphaproteobacteria > Hyphomicrobiales > Methylobacteriaceae > Methylobacterium > Methylobacterium aquaticum. The sequence goes on along the minus strand of NZ_CP043627.1, from coordinate 2,873,768 downwards.
GATGACGAAGACCGGCATCCACGTCGAGAACCACGCCTACCATTGCGGCGCGATCCTGCCCGGCACCCGCGTGTTCGTCCGGCGCGATCCCCTCGACCTGGGGCGCCTCTACCTGTTCGAGCCCGACGGCGAGACCTTCCTTGGCGAGGCGGTCAACGCCCAGCTCTCCGGCCTGCCGGCGGCGGCCCTGGTCGCAGCAGAGCGCGAGATCCGCGCCGAGGTGCTGGCCGAGCGCACGAAGCAGGTCGAGAAGATCCGCCGCGAGCTGCGCAAGGGGCCGAACCTCGCCCAGCGGGCCCGCAAAGTCTGGGAGCGCGACGCGGCCGGGCGTGCGGCGGAGAAGGCCGACGTGGTGCCGTTCCCGCGGCCCGAGGTTGAGCACACCACCCCGCACATCGCCGCAGCCCGCGACGCCGCGGTCCAGCGCGGGCGCGGGCCGGTGGCAAAGCCCCTCTCGGAGGCCGCCGCGGCGACCCATGCCCGCCTGCGGGAGCAGGCGCGCCAGGCGCCCAATGTCACGCCGCTGCGCCAGCAGGAGACCTCGCGCCAGCGCTTCGCCCGGATGCTCGCGGTGGAGTTGCGGCACGCGGCCGGCGAGGCCGTGGAGCCCGACGAGCTGATCAGCCTCGGGCGCTACCAGGGCACCCCCGAATACGTGGCTCTGCGCAAGATCCACGACCGCGAACAGAAGAAGACCCCGAACAGCGGGGCGTGAATAAAAAAAGGCCCCGGACTTGATCCAGGGCCATCGACAGGAAAATCAGTGAGGCATCAATGAACATGCACGCGACGCCGGTCAAGGGCGGCTCTACCGCTATCCTTAAGAATGTCAGCGCGATGATGACGCTGATCGAGACGGTTCGGCAGCGCCCGGAGCAGTCCGCAGGCTTCGGCCTGTTCTACGGCCGTTCGGGCTACGGCAAGACGGTCGCCAGCACCTACGCCCAGAACGAGGAGAACTGCCTCTACATCGAGGTCCGCGAGTTCTGGACGCGGAGGGATTTCTGCGTCGCCTTTCTGGAGGAGCTGGGCCAGCGCCCGCGCGGCACGATCTCGGCAATGATGCGCGAGATCATCGGGCTCCTCGGCATGGATTACGGCCGCGCCGTCATCATCGACGAGGCGGACAAGCTCATCGACAAGCGGATGATCGAGCTGGCCCGCGACCTCCAGGAAATGACCCGGGCGCCGGTCATCCTCGTCGGCGAAGAGCAGTTGAAGAACAAGCTCCAAGCCTATGAGCGCTGCGACGGCCGCGTGCTGGAGCGGGTCGAGGCGCTGCCCTGCGATGCCGAGGACGCCGGCGAGCTGGCCGGGATGATCGCGCCGGGTATCGACGTCGATTACGAGCTGCTGGACTACATCGTTGCGGAGGCGAAGGGCTCGACACGCCGCGTGGCGAACGCCCTCTACAAGGTCTCGAACCTCGCCCGGAGCCGTAACCTTAACCGAGTGCTGGTGGCGGATTACGCCCAGGGAGGCGTCTGATGCCGCGCAACCTCCGCTTCGAGGTGCCGCCGGGCGGCGTCGTCCTGCGCGGCCAGGACCACTACTGGTCGGTGATCCTCTCCCTGCACCAGCGCGGAGAGGCCTGGACCACCGGCGAGATCGCGGATCGATGCGCCGCGCCGGTCAACCGGGGCGACATCTGCGACTTCGTCGGTCGACTGGTCGCGGGCGGGTTCGCGGCGGCGGACGAGGGCGGGGAGGGACGCTACCGGCTGCTGCGCACCCAGCTCGCCACGCCGTGCCTGCGCCGGGACGGCAAGCCGGGAGAGCAGGGCCGGATCCGCACGGCGATGTGGAACGTCCTGCGCGGGCCGCTGGGGCGCCAGGGCGTGACCGCCCAGGATCTTGCCTTCTATGCCTCGACCGAGAGCCTGACGGTCAAGCACCTCACGGCGCGGACTTACATCACCCACCTGTCCCGCGCGGGCCTGCTGCGGTGTATCCGCCCGAGGAAGCCCGGTGTGCCTGCCCTGTGGCGCGCTCGGGCCGGGCTTGGCCCGCTGCCGCCGGTGATCCTGCGCGGCGAGATCGTGTTCGACCAGAACACGGGCCGGGCCGTCGGGCCCGTCGAGGCGAGCGAGGTGCAGTCGTGACCGGCCGCCCTCGCACCGACTTCCTCGCCCGGGTGCGCGAGAGCTGGCCCGATCCACCCGATTGGGTGGTCGCATTGGCGGAAGCCTGCACGAGCAAGACGCAGGGCGAGGTGGCCCGCCTGATCGGCTACTCCCCCTCCGCCGTCAGCGCCACGCTCGCCAACAAATACACCGGTGACGTCGCCGAGATCGCCGAGCGCACCCGCGGCGCCTTTCTCGGCCAGCACGTCGTCTGCCCGCGCAAGGGCCGGATGCGCCGCGACGTCTGCATGGCGTGGCAGGCCAAGCCCTTCGCTCAGACCTCATCCGACCGCGTGGCGATGTTCCACGCCTGCCGCTCCGGCTGCCCCCACTCCCGCCTGAAGGAGGGTTGAACCATGGACCTCGTCAACCCCATCCTGGGCCTCGAAAAGCTGCTGGAGCTGTTCGAGGACGGTGCCGAGAAGGGCGGCACCTTCGTCGACCAGGCACTGTGCCACGCCGCGGTCGACGGCTTGAGCGACGCGATCCTGGCGATCGCGCAGTTGTGCTCCCGCATGGAGGATGCCGGCCTCCTGGAGCACCACGTGCTCCCGCTGCCGGGCGCGCTGGACCAGAACGTGGTGCCGCTGTCCGGTCCGCGCACCCCGGTCGAGCGCCGCCAGCTCGCCCGCCTCGCCGTCGCGCTCGACCCGGAGGGCCGCGTGGTGCGCCTGCCGACCGCGCTCGCTCGTGAGGTGGCGCGATGAGCGATCATTCCCTCACCGCCCGGCACCTCACCATCCGGCACGTCGCCTTGATCGTCGCCGACGATTACGGCTCGTCGCTCGCGGAGATGCGAGGCTCGCGCCGCAGGAACGAGGACGTCAAGCCGCGCCAGGTCGCGATGTTCTTGGCGCACCGCCTGACCGGACAGTCTCTCCCGGCGATCGGGCGGTACTTCAACAAGGATCACACGACGGTACTGCACGCGGTCCGGGTCGTAGCCGAGGAGGCCGGACGGGATCACGTCCTGGCGGGCCGCCTGCTGGACCTCGAAGAGCGCATCAATACCGCCGAGGTGCGCTTCATGGCCGGCCTTCAAGAGGTGGTTGAGCCTGGGGCGTCGGTCCGTCTCTCGGTCACCCCGACGCGTGACAGCCCGGACACGATCCGCGTGATCGATGCCGTCCGCCATTACGTCGCGAGCCGGTCGGCGCTGGCGCTCGCCCGGCACACGCGGCTGGAGCCCAGTGCCCGCCGCCGGGCGGACGACGACTTCGACGCCCTCGTTAGCACCTACCGCGAATACGCCGACGCCCGGGGGTTGCGATGACCGCCCCAGTGCTTCTCGCCCCGCTCCCCCACCAGCCCCCGAGGCCCCTGATGTTGCCGGTCGACGCCATGACCCTGTCCGTCCTCGACCTGTCGGCCACCCGGCCGGTCCGGGTCGCCGTCGTCGACCCGAACGGCGGCGGCGACATCACCGGCATGGTCAGGAAGGAGCTGTCTGCGACGCACGTGCTCCTGGAGGCCGACGACGGCCTGTCGTTCATGGTGGAGAAGGCCTCGCTCCGCATCCTCCCGCGCGACGAGGTGGCGTGATGCCCGTCGTCTATTGTTCTCGCGACGGCGTCATCGGGATCGGCCGCCGCGCCCCGCGCGGCAGCCTGCCCCTCGTCTCGGCCCGGGGCCGCAATCTGCGCCGCATCGTCGAGGTGGTGGCGCGGCACGCCTACGACGGCCGGACCCTGCTCGTTCCGGGCATCCCGGAGGCGGCCTCCGACGTGGAGGCGCTGGAGGCGGCGCGGTCGTTCCAGGGGCAGGTCACCCGCCGCCTCGCCGATCGGACCGGCCCCGCCGCGACGGGAGGGCTGCCGCTGTGAAAGGCACCCTCACGCCTGTCGAGCAACGGGTCTACGCCCGCATCCGCCGGGACATCCTCACCATCGGCCGGGCGCCGAGCTACGACGAACTCGCCGAAGTCGGCGTCTCGAAGGGCAACGCCCACCGGGTGGTCTCGCAACTGGTCCGCAAGGGCGTGGTGCGGCGCGAGCCGGGGCGCGGCCGCGGCATCCGCCTCGCCCCGACGCCGGCACCCACACCGTCCACCTCGAGCCGGAGGCCGATGCGCAGCTCCTGGCCCTCGCCGCTGCCCGCGACGAGGTCCCGGAGGTCATCATCGCCCGGGCGCTCGCCGACTATCTCAGGAGAGCCGCATGACCGCCCGTCGCGCCACCACCACGGCCGAGCGGCCGATCCAGGCCGGCCAGCGCCGGGCCATCCACGCGATCCGCAGGGACGTCGGCCTCGACGACGCGAGCTACCGCGGGTTGCTCGCCGGTGTCGGCGTCGCCTCGTCGAGCGACCTGACCGAACCACAGGCCGATGCCGTGATCGCTCGTTTAAGGGCGCTTCAAAAGCCCAGGAAGGACCGGGCGGACGGCCCGTTCGCGAAGAAGCTCTGGGCGCTGTGGATCAGTGGCTGGAACCTCGGCGTCATCCGCAACAAGAGCGATGCCGCGCTCCACGCCTTCATCGAGGATCGGTTCGGGGTCTCGCATTCCCGGTTCCTGATCGACCAACACCAGGCGCAGGCCGTGATCGAGGGCGTGAAGGCGTGGCTGGAGCGGTCGGCCGGCGTCGACTGGCCGACCGGCCGGATGGCATCCGGCCCCGCGGCGACCCAGGCGGTGCTGGTGGCGCAGTGGCGGCGCGCGGTCGCCCTCGATGCGGTCGCGGAGTTCCCGCCGGGCGACGACGGCCTGCGGGAATACGCCGGCCAGGTGGTGCATGGGGACCGCAGCCGGTTCAGGTCGGTCTCCGACCCGGCCCTGACGCACGCGCTCTATCGCGTCTCGAACGATCTCGGCGTGCTGATCCGCGCCGCGCAGGCGGCGGGAGGCGACGATGAATAGGCCGCTCCACTGCCTCGACGACGGCGTCTCGCCCCACGTCGTGCGCGACATGCGCGACCGGATCGACCTCCTTGAGGAGCAGGTTCGGCAGTACCGCGAGGCGGCCGAGAGCACGCCGGCCTATCCCGCGGAATGGGGACTGACCCCGAAGGAGACGCGCCTGGTCGCCGCCTTGGTGCGGGCGCGCGGCAACGTGGTGTCCGTGCCCAACCTCATGGTCGCGCTCTACGGCCTGGAGCCGGATGCCGACGAGAAAATCATCGCCACGTTCGTCTGCAAGATCCGCGCGAAGCTTCGGGCGGCCGACGCTGGGATAACGATCCGGACGCAGTGGGGCGAGGGTTTCTTCGTTGAGGCCCCAGACGCCGACCGGTTGTACCGGACCGTGTCCGGGATGCGGGCGGACGGGCCCGACCTGACGGCGGAACTCTCCGATCGGGTCGCTGCGCTTCAGCGTGAGAATACCCGTCTTGCGACCGAACTGGGTGCCATCATCGCCCAGGCCGAGGCGGAGGTGGCCCGCCTCAAGGCCGAGCTGGACGCCGCCGGTCGGGCCGCTGCGCCGGCCGGTCCCGCGCCGGCCGAAGCATCGTCAGGCCAGCGGGTGCGCCGCACCTGGCGCGAACTGGCGGCCAGCCAGGCCGAGACCCGCAACCGCCCCGCTGCCGGTCTCCGGGGGGGCGGTCCACGCGCTGGTCAGGGCGAGGCTCCCATGAGCGCTGAGTTCGACTGCTGCGAATGCGGCCGGCACATCGTGGCGATCGTCGCCACGTCGGTGCCGACCCCGCCACTCTGCGCGCTCTGCCTCACCTGCCCGGGCTGGTTCCGGCATCCGGAGGTCAGGGCTGCGATCGACCCGGGACACGACGGCCTGGAGGTCTGGGAGCGGATCGAGCCCCTGGGAGGTGCCGATGGTCGCCTATAACTTCGATCCACAATTCGTCCCCTACATCCGCAAGGGCAACAAGCGCCAGACCATCCGGGCGGAGCGGGCGGGCCGCTCGCGTCACGCCCGCCCGGGCGAGGCGATGCAGCTCTACCAGGGCATGCGGACCGAGCACTGCCGCTTGATTGCCCAGCCGCTCTGCGAGGTGGTCTGGCCCGTCCAGCTCGACCTGGACGCCGGGGTGGTGATCCTGCCCCACGTCAAGCACACCGCGCTGGATGATCTTGACGCCTTCGCCTGGAGCGACGGGTTCTGCGACTGGGCGGCCATGACGATGTTCTGGCGCGGCCGGCACCCGGGCGTGCTGCTGTTCTCCGGAGTGCTGATCCGGTGGGAGCCGATCGCCGCGGAAGACCTCGCACCGGAAGGTGCTCGCCGGGGGGGCAGATGGATCTCTTCGGGTCTGAGGCTGCGCCATGAGCAAAGCTGGCCACGGCCTCCCCGGAGTGCTTGGCGAGATCGCCGATCTCGTCGGCGTCGGCGCAGCCCTCGCGGTTGCCGAGGCCGTCGGCGGCACGCGCGCCTACATCGCGCGCCGGCCGTCGGCGGACAACTGGCTCATCAAGGCAGTCGGGCCTGAGGCGGCAGCCACCATCATCGATCACTTCGCCGTCGGCAGCCAAGGCGTCGAGATCGAGTTTCCTATAGGACCGGCGGGGTCCTACATGCGCGAGCGCCGGCAGCGCGCGAGGCGCCTGGCCGATCTTGCGGCGCAGGGCTTGCGCACCACGGACATTGCCCGCCAAGCTGGCATGACGCGGCGCGGGGTGCAGATGCACCTGGCGCGCCGGCGGGAGCACGGCGACGACGACCAGGGCAACTTCGGCTTCTGAAGTCGATCAGGCGAAGCGCTTCGCCGTCACCCTGAGACGGGAATTCCGGGATTGTGAGCGGGCCAACTGCTTCGCTCGCCGGGACCCGGATCATGCAGACATCGGAATACGGCCGGCAGTTCCTCGCCGCCTTCGAGGGTGTGGTGCTCCGCGCCTACCCCGATCCCGCCACCGGCGGCGCGCCCTGGACCATCGGCATCGGACACACCTCGGCGGCGGGCCTCCCGAGGGTCGCGCCGGGAATGGCCATCACCCGGGCCAAGGCGTTCGAGATCCTGGCGGCCGACCTCCGTGTGTTCGAGGCCTGGGTTGAGAAGGCCGTGAAGCGGCCGTTGAAGCAGCATCAGTTCGACGCATGCGTGTCGCTCTGCTTCAACATCGGGTCGGAGAACTTCCGCAAAAGCTCCATCGTCAGCCACATCAACGGCAATCGCTGGCTCGACGCCGCCGCTGCCTTCCCCCGCTGGAACAAGGCGGCCGGCAAGGTGATGAGCGGCCTCGTGCGCCGCCGGGCGGCGGAGCGCACCCTGTTCGAGACCGGCCAGTACGGCCTCACCCTCGCGAGCGACGGGGACGAGACCGTCGGCGTCGTGCTCGCCCGCGGCTCGGCCTACCCGGAGGGCGTCCGCGCGCTCCAGGTCGACCTGATGCGGCTCGGCTACCTCCTGGCCGGGAACGATGACGGCGATTTCGGGCTGAAGACGGAGGCGGCGGTCGAGAGGTTCCAGGCCGCCACGCCCGGCCTCACCGCGGACGGCCGCGTCGGCCCCGCGACCCGCGCCGCCATCGCCGCGGCCCTCCTGCGTGCCGGCACCGCCCCGCAGGTCGCGATGTACCCGCTCGCCGGCCAGGCGCTCGACCTCCCCATGGCCGCCTGACGCGGCCCTCCCAGGAGCATCACCATGGACCAGACCGATTTGACGGAGGCGGCGGCCGTCGCCTCCGGGGCGAAGCCGTGGTGGCGGTCGCGCACGATCTGGGGCGCCGGCATCGCCGGGGCCTCGGTCCTCGGCGGGATGGCCGTCGGCTTCCAGCTCGACGCCGAGACGCAGCGGGTCGTGGCCGATCAGACCACCGCCTTCGTCACCGCGGGCGTCGCCCTCGGCGGCACGCTGCTGGCGATCTACGGGCGGTTCAAGGCCGCCAAGACCGTCACGCTGACGAAGAAGGGCGCCGAGTGATGGCGAACAAGGATCTTCCCCTCACGGTCGAGATCGTCGGCGGCGTGGTCACCATCAGCATCGGCGTCTCGGCCCTGTGCCAGGCCGTGATGCCGACGCTGACCGGCGCGGCCGACGGCGACGCACCGACAATCACCGACGAGTACGCCTTCGCCCGCGGCGTGCTGGCAGAGCTGCAACGGGCGCCGAACGAAGAGGGGCGCACGCCGGTCCATGTCCTGTTCGAGCGTGCGGCGCTGGAGGCGGCCAAGGCAGGCAGCGACGGCATCCGGTACCTGGGCGAAGAGTGACGACGATGGAGCAGGCGGTGCAGGGAGAGGGCTGGAGCATGCGGGGCGGCTGGACATCCCTGGCCGTGCGGCCGATCCGCTTCGCGGAGTGGCTGTTCGGGCCGCTCGCCCCCGGGCTCGACCTGGGTCTGATGCTCCTGCCGGCCGGCTGGGCGATCCTGGAGGTGACCCGGCCCCAGCTCTTCGACAGCGGCGCCTTCGTCGGCCTGTCATGGGTCTCCGACCCGGTGTGGTTCTCCCTGCACTGCCTGCTGACGGCGCTCCACGGCATCGGCCTGGTGCGGCCCTACTGGCGGGTGCTGCGGATCGGGGCGGCGTTCCTCTCGGCCTGGCACTGGCTCTTCGTCGCGTTGAGCCTCGTGCGGGTCGAGATGACCACGGGCGTCATCGCCTACGCGATCATCGGGGCCTGGGCCCTCGTCGGCGGCGTCTACCTGGCGGGGCTGCCCCGGAAGGCGGGGTGATGGAGAGCTGGGGCAAGGCGGCGGAGGCTGCCCTGCGCATCCTGGAGGGCATCGGCCCGCGGGGTGCGCTCATCGTCGCCGTCGTGGTCGGGCTCGGCCTCGCGGTCGTGCTCATCGGGCATTTCGGCGGGCTCTACACGACCCGCCGGGCGGACAAGCAAAGCCTCGACTTCGTCGATCGCCTGATCGCCGAGGTCGACAAGCTCGCCGCCCGCGAGCTGGCGCTACGGGCCGACCTGGAACGCCAGGAGCGCGATGCCGACAGCCACCGCCTGCGGGCGGTGGAGTTGCAGGCCGACGTCGAGCTGATGCGGATGCAGCTCCGGCGCACCATCGAGATCCTGCGGGCCGTGCGCGACGGCCGGCTCCTCCCGTCCGCGATCACGGACGCCGACATCGCCGAGGCCGTGCAATGACCGAAGCGACCCTGTCGGACCCCTGGCTCGCGCTCGCGGTGGCGGTGTTCGTGATCTGCGTGCTCGCCATCGCGCTGTTTGCCCAGCGCGAGCGCCGGCCGGCCGCCTCGACGGATGCCAAGCTCGACGACCTGGTGCGGCGGCTGGGCCAGCAGGAAGAGAAGCTGCGGCAGACCGATCACGATCTCCGCGCGGTCCGGATGATCGTCAACAACCTGCCGACGAAGGAAAGCATCCAGCAGATCGGCCTCTCGGTCGCCGAGAGCCGGGGCAAGATCGAGGGGATGCAGACCACGCTGGGCGTGCAGACGGCCACGCTGGGCCGGATCGAGGAATTCCTGTTGCGCGCCTCCGCCGAGGCGATCGTGGGCCTGAAGGCCGGCAAGGGAGAGTGACGTGAGCGGGACGGGCTACGGGCAGGCCATCGCCGAGGACATGCGGCTGATCATCCTGAAGGAACTGGCGGCGATGCCGGACGGGCGCTGCAACGAGAGCATCCTGGCCGACGCGGTCTATGCCTGCGGCCACAACCCGTCACGGGACGTCCTGCGGACCCAGATCAACAAGCTCGGCGAGCTGGGGGCGGCGCGGGTCACGACGATCGGTTCGATCCTGGTGGCACAGATCACGGAGGCCGGCGTCGACCACTGCCTGCGCCGGACGAAGATCGAAGGCATCCGCCAGCCGCGGCTGGGGGCGTGAGATGCGGGCCGAGATCCCCCAGCACCGCGTGCTCGACGCCGCCGACCGGGCCGAGGCCCGGGCCGACCGCGGCCCGGAGCGCCGGCCGGGGCGCGGCCGTCTCTCCAGCATGGACCTGGTGCCCGAAGAGGGCCAGGACGACATCGTGTGGGCGATCGCCGAGCTGAACAAGCGCGAGCGCACCGCCAACGAGATCCTGTTCGAGATGAACGACAGGCTCGCGGCGAAGGGCATCGACCCGATCTCGAAGAGCGCGTTCAACCGCAAGAGCCTGAGGCTCGCGGCGATGTCGCGTCGACTGGACGAGGCCCGCCACATCTTCTCGGGCATCGCGCCGCAATTCACCGCCGAGAAGGTCGATCAGGGCACCGTCGTGCTCGGCGAGTTCATCAAGCTCTTGATCCTCGACCTGGTGGAGCATGACGGCGGGACGATCGGCACCAAGGGCGCGATGGAGCTGGCCCGCGCCCACCTCGCGGTGATCCAGGCACAGAAGATCTCCGCCGAGCGTCGCAGGGCGCTTGAAGCCGACTTCAAGGCCGAGGCCGAGAAGGCGATCGACAAGGTGGCGAAAGCCCGCGGCGTGTCGGCCGAGGCGACAGAGGCCCTGCGCCGCGAGCTGTTCGGGATCAGCCCGGAGGCCGGCCGTGGGGCGTGAGATCGGCCGCGACGAATGGGCGGAGATCCGCCGGAAGGAAGGGCGGATCACCTCCGACGACTGGCGCACCACGCCGCCGCTCCTGTCCTACCAGGGCGAGATCAGCCGGACCTGCGCCGCGCACAGCGTGACCTTCGTCGAGAAGTCGAGGCGCACCGGCGCCACCTTCGGGGCGGCGGCCGACGCGGTCCTGCGCTCCGGGGCGCAACGCGCGGCCGGCGGCATGGACACCCTCTACATGGGCACGTCGGCCGACATGGCGCGCGAGTTCGTGGACGCCTCCGGCGGCTGGGCGCGCCGCCTCGAGCTGGCGATCACGGTGCAGGACGAGGTGCTGTTCGACGACGGGTCGGAGAAGGGCATCAAGGCGACCCGCATCGACTTCGCCTCCGGGTTCTCGGTCGTCGCGCTGCCCTCGCGCCCCGGGTGCTTCGCGGCCGGCAGGGCTTCGTCATCATCGACGAGGGCGCCTTCGTGGACGACCTGAAGGAGGTGCTGAAGGCGGCGATCGCGCTCACCATGTGGGGCGGGAGCGTCCTGGTGATCTCGACCCATAACGGCGCCGCCAACGTCTTCGCCGAAACGATCGCCAACATCCGCGCCGGCCGGCTGCCCTACGGCCTCGTGCGCTTCGACCTCGACCAGGCGCTCCGTGCCGGCCTCTACGAGCGGATCTGCCTCGTCTCGAACGGGCGCCAGGTGTGGTCGCCGGAAGGGGAGGCGGACTGGCGCGAGAACCTGATCCGCACCTACGGCGACGGCGCCGACGAGGAACTGTACTGCGTGCCCGCCCAAGGCGGCGGCGTGGTGCTGCCGCGCGTGCTGGTCGAGGCGCGGGCGCGGGCCGACATCCCGGTGCTGCGCCTGTCGATGCCGGCGGCGTTCAAGCTCCGGCCCGCGCCGGAGCGCGAGGCCGAGATCCTGGCTTGGTGCGAGCGCGAGTTGGCGCCGGTCCTGGCCGAGCTTGATCCGCGCGAGAGCCACGCCCTCGGCGTCGACTTCGGGCGCCTGGCCGACCTCAGCGTGATGTGGCCGCTGGCTGTCACCAAGAACCTCCTGCGCCGCACGCCCTTCCTCGTCGAGCTGCACAACGTGCCGTTCGAGCAGCAGCGCCAGGTTCTGTTCTTCCTCGCCGACCGGCTTCCGCGCCGGACCGGGATCAAGCTCGATGCCACCGGCAACGGCGCCTACCTCGCCGAGGTCGCGACCCAGCGCTACGGCGAGGCCTGGGTGGAGGAGGTGAAGCTATCGGTCGCCTGGTACCTGGCCGAGGTCGCACCGTTCAAGGCAGCGTTCGAGGACGGCGCCATCACGGTGCCGGCGGATGCCGACGTGGTGCGGGATCTCTCGACCCCGGTCTACAAGGCCGGCATCCCGACAATCCCGCCGGTGCGCCAGGCCGGCGAGAGCGGCTTGAAGCGCCACTGCGACAGCTTCGTTGCCGGCGTGCTGGCCTATGCGGCGAGCCGGGCCGACCCGGTCGTGATCGCCTACACCCCAGCCTACGGACCGGAGGCGGAAGGCGGGCTCGGGTTCGAGGCTCCGGGCGGAGGGCGGACGCTGTGGTAGGCAAGATCCTCGGTCCCGACGGCCGCCCTATCTCAACCGCCGACCTCGCCCGCGAGATCGCGATGCCGACCGAGATCGGCGTGCGCGCGGTGAGCCGGGAAGGCGTCGCCTCGGGCCTCTCGCCGGAAGGGTTGGCCGCGCTGCTGCGCGAGGCCGCCGGTGGCCAGGCCCGGCGCTACCTCACCCTCGCGGAGGAGATGGAGGAGCGCTACCTGCACTACGCCTCGCAGCTCCAGACCCGGCGCCTGGCGATCGAGGCGATCGCGCCGGCCGTGGTGGTGCCGGATGGCGTGCCGGCCGCGATCGGCGATGCCGTCCACGGCCTGGTCGACGGCGCCGGGTTCCGCGAGATGGTCGGCGAGCTGACCGACGGCATCGCCAAGGGATACTCGGCCGTCGAGCTGATCTGGGACTATACCGGCGGTCTGCTGCGGCCGATCTCCTACACGTGGCGCGATCCGCGCTTCTTCCAGTTCGACAGGGTGAAGCTGACCGAGCTGCGGCTTGCGGTGGACGGCAACCTCGACGGCGAGCCGCTGCCGCCGGGCAAGTTCATCGTGCATATGCCGCGCTCGAAGATGGGCATCCCGCTTCGCCGCGGCGTCGCCCGGCCGGCGGCATGGGCATTCATGCTCCAGTCGTTCTCGCTGAAGGACTGGGCGGCCTTCTCCGAGGTGTACGGCATGCCGCTCCGGATCGGGCGGTACCCGGTCAGCTCCTCGCCCGACGACATCCGCACGCTCCTGCGGGCCGTCCGCTCGATCGCCTCGGACGCGGCGGCCGTGATCCCGATGGGGATGGAGCTCGAATTCGCGAAGGTCGAGGGCCAGCACGGCACCTCGGTGTTCGGCGGCCTGCTCGACTACATCGACAAGCAGGTCTCCAAGCTCGTGCTCGGCCAGACCATGAGTTCGGACGATGGCGGCTCGCTCGCCCAGGCCAAGGTGCATAACGAGGTTCGCGGCGACATCCTGCGGGCCGATGGGCGCCAGGTCGGGAGCACGGTCCGCCGGGACCTGGTGGCGATGTTCGTTGCCGTGAACTTCGGGCCGCAGGAGATCTATCCCGATGTCGGCTTCCCGGTGGCCGAGCCGGAGGACGTGGCGGCGCTGACCGACGGCGTCTCGAAGCTCGTGCCGCTCGGGTTGCGGGTCGGCCAGCGCGAGGTCCGGAGCAAGCTCGGTCTCTCCGATCCGGAGGATAACGAGGAACTGCTGGTGGCACGGGCAGAGCCCGTGGCCGCTTCCCCTGGACCCAGGCCCGCGCTCCCGCCGGCCCCGGCGGCGACCCATGCCGGCCTGCGCGGGCATGTTGCCGGCTGCCGGTGCGGCGGCTGCCTGGCGCGCCTGGCGGCCGATCCGGTCGACCCCGATGCTGCCACCATGACGGACGCGCTTCTGTCGGAAGCCGCTCGCGATTGGCGCGAGATCACTGATCCGCTGCTTGCGCCGATCGCCGCCGCGATGGCTGGCGCCGGTTCGCTCGACGACGCGCTAGCGGCGATCGGACGTCGTGGTCCGGACGGTTCGCAGCTCCTGGAGCGGCTGGCGGTGGCGACGGCGACGGCGCGTGGGATCGGCAGTGTGGCGGACTAGATTGGCCTTCGGACACCATTCAGGAGGCCCACATGAGTGATGCACCTCGCGATACCCGATCATTCCGTCCGATCGAGGATGACGATCTTCGGCGGCTCGCGACCATCGGGCTTCAAGCGTTCGACACCCTCATGCGTCCCGGCAACAAGTCGCAGATCTATAGCGGGAAGCTGCTCCTCCTGTGTCTCTGCCAGGGCGGCGCCTTGCATCATCGGCAATGCCGCGAAGGCCGGCCCGAGGAAGAGCGAAGGGGCATTCACGACCTGGACGTCTGGGGGTTCTTCGAGCGGCAGCCGGCGTGTCGGTTCCCCCCACGCTGGCGCGGAGAGGAGGATTTCGGATTGTCGCACTTCGGGCGCCGGCCCGAGGACGCGCACTTCACGGGCCGGAAGGTCGATGTGATCGGCCGGTGCCTTGAGATCGAGCCCGGCGGGGATCCTGTCGAAGCGGTCGTTTCCTGGATCAGGAGCGCTTCTGGCTCCAGCCCCCGTCACATTCGCCAGAGGCCGGTCTTCGTGATCTCAGCAGGCCCAAGGTTCGGGGAGATGATCTGGCCGGGGCTGACGATGGCTGCGGATGGCTGATCCCCAACCCCGCCGCGGCTTCACGACCCCGCCCGAGGTCACGAGCTACTTCGCCGACAAGGGCCTGCGGCCGGCCTTCTCGTGGCAGGACGTGTGGGGCCAGGAGCACGCCTACGCCTTCACGGTGGCGAAGGCGACCGAGCTGGAGCTTCTAACGACCTTCAGGGCCTCGATCGGCCGGGCGCTCGCGACCGGCCAGGGCTTCGAGACCTGGCGCGCAGGAATGATCGACGAGCTGCGCAGGATCGGTTGGGCCGGGCCGCGCACGGTCACCGACCCGACCGGCGCCTGGTCGCCAGCCGAGGTGGACTTCACCGATCCGCGCCGCCTGCGCACCATCTTCTGGTCGAACGTGAACTCCGCCCGCTCGGCCGGGCAGTGGGAGCGGGCACAGCGCACCAAGGCGGCGCTCCCCTACGCCCTCTATGTCCGCACCGCATCGAGCGACCCGCGCCAGGAACATCTCGGCTGGGTCGGGACCATCCTTCCGATCGACCATCCATGGTGGACGACGCACTGGCCGCCGAACGGCTGGGGCTGCAAGTGCTCGGTCCGGATGATCACCGGCCGCGAGCGCGACCGGCTCCTGGCGACCGAGCCGAAGCCGGGCGGCATCCGCTACACGGAGGAGGTGCCCGACGACGGACCGCCGCGGGTCTTCACCAATGCCCGCACCGGCGAGGTCAGCGAGGTCCCGGCCGGGATCGATCCGGGCTGGCAGACCAATCCCGGGCTCTCGCGGGCCCGCACGCTGGTGACGCGGCTCAACGAGCGCCTGGCCGAGGCCGGCGAGGAGGACGCGCGCGCTGCCATCGCGGCGATCGGCGCTTCGCCGATGCCGCGGGTGATGGCGAGCCTGCCCGAGACGGTCTTCCTGCCGGTCGCGGTGGCGCCGCCATCGCTGGCCGCCGAACTGGGTGGCGTCGCGCGGATCGTCGAGGTGTCCAGCACGACGATGCGGGCGAAGACGGACAAGCATGGCGGCTCGCGCGCGGTGACGCCCGAGACCTGGAGCAAGGTGCAGGAGGTGATCGACACCGGCACCATCGTGGACGAGGGCCGGCCGGGCGCCGTGCGGCATCGCTCGGTCTTCGCGGATCTCGACGACGGTTTGTGGCAGCTTGTCGTGAAGGCGGCCGACCAGGGCCGGCACTTCATCGTCTCGACCTTCCACGCCGCGAAGCAGCGGGATTTCGACGACGCGCTGCGGCGCGAGCGGAAGGCGAGAGGAGAAGGGTAGGATGGCCCCGGGGACGCCACTTCCCCGCGCCGACATGCGACGGATGGCTGACTGGGCCGACCCTCAAGATATGGGCGCTTCCCCCGGCCTGCAATCGGCCTTGAACGGGCCTTTGCGAAAATCGGCCCGTGGGCGGCCTCGCCGGGCGGAACGGCCAACCGGGCCCGAAATCTTTTGAAGATGGAATTGAAGCTCCTGAGGCGATCCCAGGGGCATTCCGCCGCCGGGGTTGGCTGCTATGGTGCGCCATCGCCCGGGATCACCGCCTGATCGACCCCGCGAAGCGCTTCGCCGCACACCGATCCCGGTAATCGGGCGACGGTCCGGGGTGAGCAAGCGCCCCACCATATCGCCGACCATCGGCCTCGGCGTCGTCGCCGGCGAGATCGCCACCGCGGCGGCCGGCGACGGCCAGGCCACCCCGGAGTGGATCCGGGTCACGCCACGCGGGACCGCCGCGACCCGTGACGGCCGCTCCTATTCCTTCGATCCGGAGGCGCTGGTCGCGCGCTTCTCGGCCGACGCCGTGGACGTCGCGGTCGACACCGACCACGGCCTGGCGCTGCGGGCGGTGAAGGGCGAGCGGGTCGACGCCGTCGGCTACGCCGCCGAGCTGCAAGCGCGGCCGGACGGGACCTATGCCCGGGTGACCTGGAACGACGGCGGCCTGGCCGTGCTCGCTGCGCGCACCCACCGCTACGTCTCGCCCACCTTCCACCACGACGAGACCGGCCGGGCGACCTGGCTGCACTCGATCTCGCTCGTGGCTGCCCCCGCCCTGTCGATGCCGGCGCTGCTGCACGCGCTCGGCCACACCTCGGAGCCCAGCATGAAACGGATCGCCGCCGCCCTCGGCCTGCCCGAGACGGCCGACGAGGCCGCCTGCCTCGCCGCGCTCGGCCAGCGCACCGAGACCAAGCCGATCGCGAAGGCCCTCGGCCTGGCCGAGACGGCGACGTCGGCCGCGTGCCTCGCCGCGATCGGCACCATAGCCGGCGGGCTGAAGCCGGTCGCCAAGGCCCTCGGCCTGCCCGAGACGGCCGACGAGGCCGCCTGCCTCTCGGCGATCGGCACTCTCAAGGGCAGCGCCGGCGAGCTGGTGAACCAGCTCCAGTCCCAGCTCTCGGCCACCACCGGCCGGCTCGCCGCGGTCGAGAAGGCGGCGCGCGAGAAGGACGTCACGGAGCTGCTGGAAGGTGCCTTGAAGGCGCGCAAGATCGTGCCGGCCCAGCGCGAGCACCTGGCCGCGCTCTGCGCCACCGACGAGGGACTGGCGGGCGTGCGCGCCATGCTCGGCGCCACCGTGCCGGGGCTCCAGCCGTCGGGCCTCGATGGGCGCCGGGCCGAGACCGGCGAGGGCGAGCAGGACCCCGTCGCCCTCGCGGCGAAGGCCAGGGCGATCCAGGCCGAGCGCGAGACGGCCGGCGTGCCGATCGGCTGGGCCGAGGCCGTGACCCTCGCGGCGCAGGTCAAGGCCTGAGGAGGGCACCATGCAGGACGGCTTCTACAAGTCCCGGCCGATCGGTGCTGCCATCGGCGGCTTCCTCATCGCGGCCTTCACCGGCGCCGGGCAGACGGTTGCGGTCGCGGCCACCGCCGCGAGCCCATTTGCCGGCGTCACCGACAGTGTCGGCGGCTCGGGCGGCCTCGTCGACCTCCAGCTCACCCAGGAGGCGGACGTGCGCTACGGCGGCACCGTCAAGGCGGGCGATCCGCTGATGGCCGCCGCCGACGGTAGCGGTCGGGCCGTGAAGGCCACAAAGCCGGGGGCCGGGGCGACCGTGAACGTCATCGGCATCGCCCAAGCCGACGGCGTTGCCGACGACATCGGCAAGGTTCTCCTCGCCCCCTCCGTCCTGCTCGGCTGACGCCGGGCCCTCATCTCCTGACACACAGAGATCCCGATGGCCCGCCCGTTCCCCGTCAATTCGGTCATGACCGCGATCGCCATCGGCTTTCGCAACAACGCCCAGGACCTGATCGCCGACCTCGTGATGCCGCGCATCCCGGTCATGGGCGAGCAGTACAAGTGGACCTACTACCCGATCGCCGAGATGTTCACGGTGCCCAACACCCTCGTGGGCCGCCGCGGCCGGGTCGAGCGGGTCGAGTTCTCGGGCGCCGAGCGTTCCGGCAGCACCAAGGATTACGGCCTCGAAGACGGGATCCCAATCTCCGACATCAATGCGGCGGCGGCGCAGCGCGCGGCCAACCTCGGCAACTTCGACCCGAGAACCGGGCGACCGAGGGCCTGACCAACCTGATCCTGCTCGACCGTGAGGTCCGCGTCGCCGCCAAGGTCCAGGACCCGACGAACTACGCGGCGGCGCGGCGCCTGGCGCTCTCCGGGTCCGACCGGTTCAGCGATCCCGCCTCCGACATCATCGGGATCCTGAAGGCGGCCTTCGCCGCGACCCTGATCTACCGCCCCAACACCATGGTGATGGGGCGCGACGTCTGGACCGGCATCTCCTCCCACCCGCAGCTCGTGAACGCGATCCGCGGCAACGTCACCTCGAAGGGCATCATCACACCCGACGAGTTCGTGCGCCTGTTCGCCGGCGAAGGCCTGAAGCGGCTCCTGGTGGGCGAGAGCTTCGTCAACATCAGTCGTCCGGGCCAGGCGGCAGTGCTCAACCGGGTCTGGGGGAAGTCGATCGAACTTCTCTACATCGACCCGAACATCCGCCCCGAGCAGGGCGGTGCCACCTGGGGGTTCACCGCGCAGTACGGCACCCGTCTCGCCGGCTCCTGGGAGGACAAGAACGTCGGCCTCGAAGGCGGCAAGGTCGTGCGCGTCGGCGAGAAGGTCGAGGAGCAGGTGGTCGCTCCCGACGTCGGGTTCATCATCCAGAACGCCGTCGCCTGATCCCGCCTCATCCGGAAGACAGCAGGAGATCCGTCATGACCGATCCCGTCGAGGCCGGTGCGACCGGCCGCAGGCCCCGCGGCAGCACCCCGGCCGTTGCGCCGGTCGGTACCGCCGAGCAGGCGACGCAAGGAGCCACCGATCCGGTGGTGCTCGGCGCCGCCCCGGTGCCGGTGGAGCCGGGCGGGCCCGGCGCCGGAGCCGCCCGCACTGCCGAGGCGACCGAGGCGGTGGTGTCGCAGCCGCTCACTGGCGCGGCGGAGGCGGCGCTGGGCTTGCGCCCGGCCGGCGCTGCCGATGCCCTCACCGCGACGGAGCGCAGCGAGCTGGAGGGCTTGCGGCGCCTGCGTGACGGTGGCGGCCTCGTGGTCGACGCCGCCCGGATGCCGGGCCGGCGCACCGCCCAGGCCGCGACGCAGATCATGCGCGACGGCCGCGGCTACGCGGTCGGCGAGCCGATCGCGCTGGATTTCGGAAGCTACACCGAGCTGGTCGGCATCGGGGCGATCGTCAACGTCCCCTGGTCCGACCTCCCCATGGCCGGCGGCGAGTAACACCCGGCCCGCGGGGTAGCTCAGTCGGGTAGAGCGTGGGGCTCATAACCCTGTGGTCGCCGGTTCAAATCCGGCCCCCGCACCCATGAATACTGTGGGCCGGCAAAGGGCGCGTCGCGCCCGTTTCCCGGCCACTCGCGGACGGCGTAGTGCGTCCGCCCGCGGGCAGTGAGGGCCGCACCACGGCCCGGGCCGGCGGGCAGATGTCCCGCCGGTCTCCCCCATTCCCGTCGGACCCGTGATGCCCGAAACCTTCGCCACCCTCCAGGATCTCGAGACCCGCTACCCGGCCGAGCTGCTGACGCTCGCGGCCGACGAGGCGACGGGCATCCGCGACGACGCGCGGATCGAGGCGGTGCTTCGGGACGTCACGGTCGAGGCGCGCGCGATCCTGCTGGCGCGCTACGGCCGCCAGGACCTCGACCGCCTCGACGACGACGCCCGCGACGTCCTGCGGGTCTACGCGATGGCGATGGCGCTCTACCGCGTCGCCTTGTCGTTCAGCCGTTCCAGCGAGCGCCTCGAGAAGGGCTACGCGGACGCTGTCAAGGCGCTCCAGGCGATCGCTGCCGGCAAGGGTGCGCTCGGCCTCATCACCGACGACGCCAACGATCCGCCGCCCCCAGGCAGCGACGGCGCCAACAACGGCGTCGTGCTGGTCGAGAGCGCCGAGCGCCTGTTCACCCGCCAGCGCATGCGGGGCTTGTGATGGACGCGATCGGCGTCTCCATCACGATCGACGCCTCCGAGTTCGGCATGGCAGCCGACCGGCTGCGGCAGTTCGTGTCGTTCGACCCCGCCCCGCTGATGGAGGAGATCGCGGCGCTGGGCGAGAGCCAGACCCGCCGGCGGATCTCCGAGGAAAAGACGGCCCCCGACGGCACGCCGTGGGAGCCGAACCGGAACGGCACGCCGATCCTGACCGAGACCGGCCAGCACCTCCTGGCATCCGTCGCCTTCTACGCATCGTCGGAAGAGGCGGTCTGGGGCGCCGCGTGGGAGTTCGCTCACATCCACCAGGAGGGCGCGGTGATCGCGGCGAAGAACGCGCCGTACCTCGTGTTCTTCTCCGGCGGCGCCTGGCACAGCGCCAAGAGCGTCACGATCCCAGCCCGCCCCTTCGTCGGCCTGTCCGATGACAACCGGGCCGAGATCGAGGACCTGGTGAGCGATCACTTCGGGAGGCTGCGGTGACGGTCGCGCCGGCCACCCTCTCGCAGATGATCGCCGCGACCCGGCTCGACGAGCTGCGCGGCAACGTCATCACGACCCTTCAAGGCCTGTTAAAGGGCGTCAATGTCGTGGCCCACCCGGGCAAGCTCGACATGGAGGATTTCCTCAAGAAGACGATCGTCCAGGCGCCGGGCGTGGCGGTCGGCGTCAGCGGCCTGCGCCGGGCGCGCGAGATGGACGGGGCCTACGGGATCCCGGTCGCCCTCTCGGCCTTCATCATCACCGAGGACTTCGCCGACCGGTCGAGCACCCCACCGCGCGCGATCCCACGCGACGTCGTGGCGATGGCGATCGGCGCGCGTCTCCTCCTCATCCTCTCGGATGCCGACACGGCGAGCTGGGGGATGACCGGGGCCATGCCGCCCGCGGCCGATCCGGAGCCGGAGCTGCGGCCCGTCTTCACGATGAAGGCGGCCGAGAACCGCACCAACCTCTACGCCGTCACCTGGACCCAGGTACTCGTGCGAGAGGGCGTGCCCACCTTCGGCGGCCCGACGCCCCCGGTCGCGGGCGTCCCCGACGGCATGGAGTTCGAGTGGCCGGAGGACGGCGAGTTGCCGACCGAGCTGCTCGCCGCGTTCGGCAGCCAGGGGGAGCGGCCGTGAGGGACCTGGTCGCCCACGAGCTGCGGCGTCAGCACCGCAAGCGCACCCAGCTCGAGCGACGCCTCGCGCTGGTCGACGTTACCGGCAAGGTGAAGGCCGGCTCCCAGGACATGGAGAAGCGCACCCTGCGCCTCGTGCTCGGCAAAAGCGCGGACGGCAAGGAGATCCTGTCGGCCCCAGTACGCTGGGATCAGCAGGGGGCCGGCACCTTCAAGATGCACGCCGTGCCCAAGGACGGGGAGCAGATGACGCTCCACAGCCCGTCGGGCACGATCGGCCCGACGAGCCTCGCCCGCTGGGGTACCTACGACAAGGACACCGAGCCGCCCTCGAAGAAGAAGGACGAGGCGGTGCTGGAATTCGGCGGCAAGGGCCGGATCGCGTTCGGCAAGGACGATCTCGTCATCAGCCTAGGCGACGCCAAGGTGAAGATCACGAAGGACAAGATCGCGATAGGCGTCGGCGACGGCTTCGAGATCACCGCCGAGGAACTGAAGATGCTCGTCCGGCTGAGGGGCAAGGGCGGATCGCGCCCGGCCCACTACAAGGGCGGCAAGGACAGTGACGGCGATGTGGCCGTCGATGGCAACGACGACGTGCTGATCTGAGGAGGAGCGAGCGATGGACGTGAGGAAGTACACCGTGACGGATCTGGCCGGGCCCTACGTGGCCGGCCGTCAGGCGAGCCCCGGCGACGAAATTGAGCTGACCGAGCCCCAGGCACGGGCCGAGCTGCTCTCCGGCGCGATCGCCGAGAAGGGCAAGGAGGCGAAGGCCGAGGCCGCGCTCGCCGGCTCGCGCAAGCTGCCCGACACGCAGGCCCGCGCCCGCGGCGCCGACAGCGCCAAGTCCGAGGCCAAGTCCGAGACCAAGGCTGAGGCCAAGGCTGAGACCGGGACCGAGCCGTCGCCCGACCCCGCCGCGTCCGCGGCCGGCTGACCTGAGGACCCGAAATGCTCGCGCTGCGCTACAGGCAGGGGATCGACGCCCGCACCGGGCGACCGCTCGCCGGCGCGGCGCATCTCGCCCAGTCGATCGAGATGATCTGGGCGACCCGGCTCGGCGAGTTGGTGATGCTGCTGGAGTTCGGGGCGAACCTGCGCTCGCACCTTGCCGAGGACGTGACCGGCGCGCTGGCGCTCGAGATCTACGACGATCTCACCGGCGCGGTGGAGCGCTGGGAACCCGAGTATCGCCTGCGTGAGATGCAGCTCGTCTCGCTCACCCGTGACGGCGGGCTCGGGCTGCGCCACTCCGGCCTGTACTACCCGGAGGGCCGGCTCGGAAACTACGCGGTGAGCGTGCCCTTCGGCGCTACCTCGGGTCTGTCGCGATACGAGGCGGTCGCCCGCCGCGCCACGGCGAGGGACGCATGAGCCGCTTCCTCGACAAGGATCTGGCGCTGCTGCCGCCGCTCCCGCTCGATGCGACGACGTTCGAGGAGGTCCGCCAGGCTCGCGGGGCCGAAATCGCGGACCGGCTCATCGAGGAGGGGTTCGAGTTCAACGTCCAGAACCTCGAGACCGACCCGATGGTGCGCGCGAACGCCCGGGCCGGCGGCATGCGCGAGATGCTCCTGCGGGCGCGCTTCAACGACGCGCTCAAGGCCTCGCACCTCGCGACCAGCTACGGTGCCTTCCTCGATCACCTCGGGGCCGATCAGACCCCGGCCGTCTGGCGCAAGCCCCTCGTCGAGAGCCCGCGCGACTTCGCGCTCTTCCCGGAGGATTGGGAAGGAGACGAGCCGTTCCGGCGGCGCATCCAGCTTGCGCCCGAGACGCTGAGCGCGGCTGGGCCGGCCGGGGCCTATCTCGGCTTTGCCGAGGCCGTTCCGGGCGTGCGGGTCGCCGCGTGCTGGGCACCGATGTCGTTCGGCGGCACGCGCGCCCAGCCCTTCACGCCGCTCGGCGAAGAGCACGTCGTCATCGTCTCCACGGCCGATGATGGCGTAGCCTCGCCCGCCCTGTGCGCGGCCGTCGAGGCCGCGCTGCGACCGGACGACCGCCGCCCGGTCGGGGATTTCGTGCTCGTCTTCCCGGCCGAGATCGTTCCCTACCGGATCGAGGTCGTGCTCTACCTGCCGGAGGGCGCGGACTGGGGCGGGGTGAAGGTGCTGGCCGAGCGTCAGCTCGCGCTCCAGGCCGAGCGCCAGCTCCGCCCCTCCGCCGCGCAGCTGCGCGAGATGATCTACGCCGCAGCCGCCGTGCGGGACGCGAGGGGCACGGCCATCCCCGAGCGCATCGACGTCGTCGCGCCGGCCGGCGACATCAACCCCGGGCCGATCGCGCCCGGCGCGACGACGGCCGCCTACCGCGCGCCGCTCTGCACCGAGATCGTCGTGCGCGTGGAGCCGGCCGATGAGTAGGCGGCCCGAGCGCGACGCGCTCCTGCCCGATCGCGCCCTCCCGCTCGAGCGGGCGATCTCGAAGACGGAAGGCCGCCTCGAGGACATCGACGCGGACCGCATCCGCCGCAGCCGCTCGATCGACGATGCCGACGCCGCCGAGCTGGCCCACCTTGCCGCCTGGCACTCGGTGGACGTCTACGACCCGGCCTGGCCGATCGCGATCCGGCGCGAAGTCGTGCGGGCCGCGCCCCTCGTTCACGCCTACAAGGGCACGCCCTTCGCCATCAAGGCCGCGCTCGCGGCCCTGCGGGTCGAGGCGCGGCTGACCGAGTGGTGGCAGACCGAGCCGAAGGGGACCCCCTACACCTTCGAGGTGGAGGCGATCGCGCGCTCCCGGCTCTACCCGGACGGCCCGTTCCTGGGGCCGCGGACCATCCGCGTCGTCTACGATACCGTGATGCGGTCGAAGGCCGACACCCGGGCGTTCGACCTGCGTGTGGGCGTCGGGATGGAGGTCGATCTGGGCCTCGCGCCCGTCTCGACCGCGCAGACGCGCCTCACGGGTATCGCCGCGAGCCGGCTGCCCGTGCCGCCGGCCCGCAGCGTCCTCGGCCTCGCGCCGGCCGTCGTCGCCGGTCCGCGCCTGGCCTGCCCCGCCGTCGCCCGCCTTCCCGTCCCCGGCGCCCGCGCCGCCCTCGGCCTCGCGCCGGCGGCGACCGCGATGGTGCGGATCTCCCTCGCCGCCGTCACGGAGCTGCGCCCATGAGCATCGATCCGCTCGCGATCGTCCCGACCGTCACCAACGTCGGCCTCGCCGCCTGCTTCCGGGCCCAGGGCGACGGTCTCTACGCCGAGCTGAGCCACGTCGGGATCGGTCGCGGCCTGCCCGACGGCGGCGGCTGGAAGGGCTACGTGCCGTCGCGCACCCAGACCGCACTCGTGCGGGAGGATGTGCGGGTGCCGATCCTGTCGGGCACGGTGCTCGACGGCGAGGGCTTTCGCATCCTGGCGGAGTTTCCTGCGACCACGGACGGCAGCGAGACGCCGGTGCGCGAGCTCGCCTTCTACCTCAAGACCGGGCAGCCGCTGGCGATCTGGTCGGAGGTCGCGCCCTGGCCGTTCGCGGCGCGCAACCCTCGGGTCGGCATCCACCTCGCCATGGACCTCTACCTCGCGCAGGTGCCGCTCTCGGCGCTGACGCTGGTGGTCGAGCAGCCGGACATCCCCGACATGACCGCGGCGAACGCCATGCAGCTCGCCGCCTCGACCACGCTGTTCATCGCGCAGCTCAAGGACGAGTGGCGCTTCCCCCTCACCCCCCGCCAAGGCCGCGCAGCATGACCACCGCCACCGAAGCCCTCACCATCGCCGCCGGTCGTCTCGACGCGGCGGCGACCGCCATGCTGGCGATCCGTGACCAGGTCGCGGCGCAGCTCGCCCAGCAGACCGGCGCGACGCAGACGATCGTGAACAACTTCCTCGCCCGGCCCCTGAACTACGCGTTCTACATCGACCCGGCGACCGGCGCAGACACCAACGACGGCCTAAGCCTCGACACGCCGTTCAAGGGGCTCGACTACGCCGTGACGCAGATCCCGCGCGACGGCGTGACCACGATGCTGCTCCTCGGCGACGTCACGCTGTCTCGCTACACCACGCTCTACGCCCCGCTGGTGGTGTTCGGCATCCAGCGCGGGAACGGCGCCCTCGGTGCCCCCTACAGTGCCTATGCGCGCACGCTGACCTTTGCGTCGGAGGCCAGCAACTCGCCGGTGGCCGGCTTCGGCCGCGTCGTGGCCGGGTTCAATTGTGCCTCGAGCTACGTGCGCTACCAGTTCGTCCGGGCCGTGATGGGTGACCCGATAGCCGGCATCGATGTCAAGGCGCACCACAACCTCATCGGCACAAGCCTGCAGATGAGCGTGTGCACGCTCGATGCCCCGAAGAATACCTCCCTCTGCTCCTTCGCCGACATTGCGGACGGCAGCCAAGCACAATTCCTGTTCGCCTCAGGCAGCCTGGGTCCGAACGCGCCGGGGCGGCTCGTGCGCGGCAAGGCTGCGGGTGCGTCGGGCGCCGGCGATTACCGGCTCGTGACCAACCTCGCCACGCTCTGATCCCCGCCGCGCGGCCGACGCCGCAGGAGACGTCCATGATCCTGACCTTCAGCAAGAACGGCCACTCCCACATCGACGTCGATGTGGGGAAGCCGGAGATCCTCGCCGCCCTCGGCCTTGTCGAGGCCGACTGGCTCCCGGCGGCCCGCGAGGTGCTGTGCCTCCGGGTCGACGCCGACGCGGCGGCCCGGCGGGCGGCCGTGGCGACCGGAGATGCCGGGCAGATGGCGGAGTACCAGGAGGCCCGCACCGAAGCGCTGGCCCTGCTCGCCGTCGAGCGCAGCAAGAAGGCCATCGATCCCGCGGCCTACCCGATGCTCGCGGCCTCGCTCGGAACGGACATCGATCCCTTGACGGGCGAGCCGGCGACCGATCTCCTCGGCGTGGCCCGGTCGGTGTCGGCGGCGGCCGACGCCTACCAGGCCTACGGTGCCGCGGTGCGCAAGGCGCGACTGAGCGGCAAGGCTGCGATCCGCGCCGCCGGGTCGGCGCAGGCCGCGCAAGCGGCCTACGATGGGATCACCTGGCCGGGGATCCCCGCGGCCTGATCCTCGATCCGGTGCGGCGAACCCCTTCGCCGTACCCCCAATCCCGATATTCCGTAGCCTCTCTCCCGGCCCGACCAGGCCCGTGAGAGAGGCAAACCATGTCCGCCACCACGCCCTTCGTCGGCACCCGCGTCTTCTCGAACCTGCGCGATACGATCGCGGCGATCGACACCCGCGATAGCACCGCCATCGGCCTGTGCCTGCCGCTGCCGAACATCTCGGCGGCCGACAACGGCAAGATCCCGATGGACGAGCCGTTCCGCATCTCGATGGACGATGCGGCGACCATCGCGATGCTGGGGCCGGGGCTCGCCCAGGACACGATCAACCAGATCGCCTCCGAGGGCATCATCGCCGACATCGCGTTCAGCCGGGTCGCCGCAAAGACGGACCTCGAGCAGCAGATCGCCGCGATCGTCGGCTCGGCCAGCCAGAAGACGGGCATGTTCGCCCTGCTTGAGGCGAAGGACCAGCTCAAGCTCGAACCCGGCGCGCTGCTCGCGCCCGGCCACACCTCGCAGCGCATCGGAGGCGCGAAGAACCCCGTCGCCATGGCGATGGACACTGTCGCCACGCAGATCATCGACTGCATCGCCTACGTCGATGCGCCCTCGACCTCGCGCGAGGCCGCCGCCGCCTACGCCGCTGACTTCGCGACCTCGCTCAACGTGGTGGCGATGTACCCGGCGGCGCGGGTCTACCTCGAGGGCCAGGATGTCGTGCGTCCGCTCTCGCCCCACGTGGCCGCCGCGACGGTGCGGCGCGACAAGGAGGTGGGCAACCCGTTCAAGTCGGCCTGGAACCGGCCGCTGCTCGGTGTCCGCGGGCCCTCCCAGCGGGTGACCTACCGCGACGGCGACACCACGTCGGACGCGAACTACCTCTGCCAGAACGGGCTCGGCACGATCATCGAGGGCAACCTGCTCTGGGCGCCCTACACCACGGCGACCGATCCGACCGTGCGGGCCTACCGGCAGATCAAGCGCATCCGTACCCGGCGTTCGATCGAGAAGGCGATGCTGCGGGCGCTGCGCCAGTACCTCAGCGAGGACGTCGGCCCGCACCTGGTGCAGCTTCTCGCCCGCTCGCTCGCCGAGGCGTGCGAGGAGCGCAAGGCGCTCGGCGCCATCATCGACTTCCAGATCGTCTACTCGAAGTCGCTCAACCCCGGCACCTTCCTGCGCGACGGCGGCCTGCGGCTGAAGCTTCGGTTCGAGGAGACGCCCGGGCTCACCGATCTCCAGATCTACACCGAGCCGCAGCCCGAGGCGTTCGACGTGCTCTCGGCCGCGATCGCCGCGTCGCTCCAGACCCTCGGCGGGATCAACGTCGTCGCGACCGACTAGGGCCGCCCCGATCCGCAGACCCTTCAGGCTGCCCCGGCTCTGACCGGGCCATCGCAGGAGTATTCCCGTGACCGATCGTGTCATCATGGGCGCCAACTGGTACGTCGACCGCCTCAACTGCCGGCTCGGCCTCGTCCAGTGCCGCATGCCGCGGCTGACCAAGGCGAAGGACGCCTTCGTGGCGGGCGGCGGTTTCTTCCGGCTCGCCATCCCCTACGAGATCGAGGAGCTGGAGGCGCAGTTCTCGATGCGCGGCTCGCACGAGCAGGTCCGCAAGCTCTTCGGCTACGAGCCTGGCGAGTACACGACGTTCTACTACTACGAGCGCCTGCGCGACATCATGGCGGGCCGGAACGTCGGACGCGTCGTGATGCTCAAGGGCCTCGTCAACGAGGTCGAGCAGAGCCAGGTGCGCGGCAAGAAGGGTGAAGACGTGCAGTACACGATCGGGTCGATCGTGCTCTACCACGACATTCACGACGGCCAGACGGTGCACAAGTTCGACTTCCGCAACAACCAGCTGGTGATGGACGGGGTGGATTACTCCCTGGAGCACAACCAGCTCGTGGCGGCGTGAGGCGGGGATGGCCGACCAGACCCAGACCCTCGCCGAAGGGCTCGCCGCGATGGCGAGCGCCGGAGCGCCGGCCCGCGATCCGCTCGCGGTGCCGCTCACCGATATCCCGCTGCCGCCGCCCGAGCTGGCCGGGCAGCTCGACAACTCCGCTGTCGGACCGGGGGAGGCTGCGACCCGTCCGGTCGAGGTCGCCACCCTCGACTTCGTCGGCGACGAGCCACCGGTGGTGTCCTTCCCGCTGAAGTATCCCTTCCGGTGGCAGGGCGTCCGCATCGACGAGATCGGGGTGCGCCAGCTCCGGACCGGCGAGCTGGGCGACGTGTTCGCCCGCGTCGCCCGGGAGAACCGGACGGTCGAGCTCTATGACTTCTACGCCGCGATGACCGGCCTGCCGGCCAAGGTGCTGCGCGCCCTGCCGGCGATCGACGGCGAGCCGATCATCGACAAGGCCTGGGATTTTTTGCCCCCGTCGGTCCGTCCGGCGAGCGGCTAGAGGCCGTTCCCGCCCGCTGGCTCTCCTACGCCATGCGGGCGGCCCAGGGCTCCCACACTCCCCTCGACACGGTGATGCGCTGGCCTTGGCACAAGACCCTGGCGGTCCGTGCCGAGGCCCAGGAGATCCACGAGGAAACCTGGGGGCTGCTCCTCAACGTCTGGTACCGGCGCCGCGATGACTGAGCCCCTCGACGTCTCCCTGCGCGTTCGCATGCGCTACGAGGCCGCCGGTACCGCCCGGCAGGTCACGGGGGACCTCGACCAGGTCCGGACCAAGGCGCAAGCCCTCGGCGCGATCTCAGCCGGCGACCGGCTCGGCCGCGATTTGCGCGGCCTGGCGAGCCAGGCGCAAGGAGCCCAGCGCGAGCTGGCAAGCCTCAACGCCCTGGCGGCGAGGCTTGGCGTGGAGAGCGGTGCAGGACGGCTTGAAGCCGGCTTGAAGCGCCTCGAAGCTCCGGCGGCCGAGGCCACGCGGCGGATCGAAGCAACGCATCAGTCAGCGGTGAAGCTCGGCGCCGGGAACCCGACAGGGCGCCTCGCTTCCGGCCTCGACGCGGTGGGCGGTGCCGGCGAGCGGGCTGGGCGCGGGATCGAAGGCGCAGCCCGCGCCGCTGCTCGGCTCGACACTGCCGAGGCCGGCGGGCGCTTGGCGGCTGGTCTTGGCGCGGCCGAGGCGGCGGCGCAGCGGACCACTCGCGCGGTCGAGGCGGCCGCGCAGGCGGCGACGAAGTTCGGCGCGTCATCAGGTTCGCGCGAGCTAACGCGCGAGTTGGGTGCGACCACCCGCGCGGCCGACACGGCTCGCCGGGAGATGGCCGAGCTGACGCTGACCGTCGATCGGCTCGGCCAGGGCCGCAGCGTGCGGGTCCTGGAGCGGGATCTGTCCGAAGCCGCCCGAGCGGCAGATGGCCTCCAGCGACGGATGCAAGGCCTGCATCTACGCCAGGGAACAGCCTCTGCTGGCGGAGTGTTCAGGCCCGAACGGCTCGCATTCGTAAACGAGGCGCTGATGGCGTCAGGCTTCGGCGGCGCCGCCCGCTTGGGGATGGGAGGCGTGGCAGCCGGCGGGCTTGCGGCCGGCGGCGCGATCGCCGCGACGGCGATGGCTACGGCGCGAGCCACCCGCGAGGCCGTCACCTTCGAAACCGCAATGACGGAGGTCCGCAAGGCCACCTCCGGCACGGCCGAGGAGATGGCCGAGATCGAGCGCCGGATCCTGACCCTGAGCCGGCAGTCTGGTGTTGCCAAGACGGAGATCGCGGGGCTGGTGGCACAGGCCGGCTACTTCAACATCCCACGCGAGGATCTTCCGGACTTCGCCGACCTCGCGACCAAGGCCGCCGTCGCATTCCGGATGCCGGCACCGGAGGCGGGCGAGAAGCTGGGGCAGCTCAGCAACGCCTACAACTTCAACCCGGGCAGCAGACGCCTCGCCGCCGACGCCATCAACACGATCGGCGACACGGCAGGCACGAGCGAACGAAACGTCATCAACTTTGCCAGCCGGATCAGCGGCGTGGCTCAGATGTACAACCTACCTTTCGCCAAGGGCGCCGCCTTCGGCGGTGGCGTGATGGGTATGGGCGTCGAGCCGGAGGTCGCGGCCACCGGCTTCACCGCACTGCTGAGTAAGCTAGGAACGGCCGATCAAAACAAGGACAAGGAATTCCAGAGGGGTCTGCGGCGCATCGGCTTGAGTGGCCGTCGCGTCAAGAAAGCGGTCGATGCTGATCCCGAGCAGGCTTTGACGGATGTTCTCGATCGCATCAACAAGCTGCCGAAGGAGAAGAAGGCGGGAGCAGTCGCCGACATCGCGGGTGTGGAGCACGGCCCGGCGATCGCGCGCATGGCCGAGAGCCTACCCAAGATCGTGGCTGCCCTGGAACGGGTGCGCGACGCGTCCCGCTACAGCGGCAGCCTGGAACGCACTTTCAAGATCTTCAGCTCGGATACTCAGGCCGCGCTCAACCGGGCTGGAGCCGGCTTCGACGCTCTCACGGCCAAGATCGGACCCCGCCCAGCGCCGCCGCCGAGCACGCCGGTGCCGGTGCCGCCTGCTGCCGCCCGTCCGCTTGCGTCGAGTGCGCCTGTTGCCCCCGCGGTCCGCGCCCCGGACCGTGTGCCGGAGGAGCCCGCAGCTGCGCCGCCGGCAGTACCCCGCCCGGCGCCGCCGCCGAGCACGCCGGTGCCGGTGCCGCCTGCTGCCGCCCGTCCGCTCACTCCGATCGTTTCGCTACGCGATCGTGAACGGGTCGGCGACGGCTCGTCCGAGCCCCGTACGCAACCCCAGTTTGAGCGGCATTCGGACTTGGCCGATGGGGCACGCATCAGCCTTGCGAGCTACCACGACACGGTGGAGCGCAGCCTCACACGCACCGAGCGCTTCGTGCGCGACGCTGGCCGGCGAATGCGCGAGGACTTGGCGATCGGGGCGAAGGTCGACCTCGCCGCATTGCGCCTCGACCCCAGCCAGCAGATCCGGATCGAGCGGGCAGCCTATGGTGGGGCGCCCATCGGCGGTCGATCTGGCGCCGGGCTGGCTGGCTCGGTCTTTGGGGGCGGCTCCAGCGTCGGGGGCACGGGCTCCGGCGGCGCGGGCGGTGGTTCGCGTTCCGGCGCGGCCATGCCACGCATCGCACCCGGTCGGTTCGGGATCGACATGCCGGGAACTCGCCCAGGGGGCAGCGATGACGCGGAGCCCGGCGCTCCGCGGCCCGGTAGGGGTCAGCGGGCAAGCTTGCCAGCCCGGCCGGAGCGCTACGGCGGAGCGGCTGGCGCAGACGGGCGCGCGCCTGGCGCCACACCGGGTGCGCCGGGTGGGAGCACGGCAGGATCGCTGACCGAGCTGATCGACCAGGAGGCGACCCGGGCAGGTATCGACCCTCGCATCATGCACGGGATCCGGGCTGGCGAGAGCGGTAAGCGCAAGAATGGCAACAACCCTCGCGCCGCTTACGACCACAATCCAGGCACGGCAGCCGTCCCGGAGGACAGCTGGGGACCATTCCAGCTGAACCGCAGGCGGGGCCTGGGGCAGGAGTTCGAGCGCGAGACAGGTCTAGATCTGAGCGATCACCGCACGATCGCGGCTCAGGCGCGCTGGGTCGCCGGCCACATCGCGAAGCGCCAGCGCCGGAACCCGAACTACAACCCGGGCGGGAGTGGATGGGGTTCCGCGGCCTGCGCCAGTCCGATCCGAACTGGGGCGATGCGGGCTACGTGCCAGAGCGGAATGCCGCGCAGAGAGCGGCGCCGTCGGAGGCTGGCGAGAACGGGCAGGTTGATCCCCTCGGCGGTGCGGCCCGGCGGTACTCCAGCGGGTTCGGGATGCGCAATCACCCGGTCCACGGCGGCCAGCGCATGCACTACGGCCAGGACATGGCCGCGCCAGCCGGCACCCCCGTCAACTCCATGCAGGCCGGGCGCGTCAGTCGGATCGACCGCAGCGGCGACGTCACGGTCACGCACGCGGACGGCTCGACCAAGACGTACCGGCACATCGCTCCCGGCGGCATCCGGGAAGGTCAGAACGTCGAGGCCGGCGGGCCGCTCGGTAGGCTGCGGGCGCACGATCCGCGCTCGACCGGGCCACATCTCCACTTGGAGGCGACCGACCCGCAGGGCCGGCGCTACGACCCGCGGCCTGAGGTCGAGGCGGCACAGCGCCGGAATGCCGGGCCAGTGGAGGCACGGTCCGGGCGCGACGGCTCACGGCGCCCGACCGCGGAGGGGGGTGGCGACGGGCTGCGTCAGATCAAGCCGTGGACCCCGCAGGAGGTGCGGCCGGCGCGGCCGACCCCGGACACGCCGGTCGAGCGTCCGCAGCTCGAGCAGGCGGCTGAGCGCACGCGGGATCGCGCGGTCACCCGGCCGGACGACCTGCCGCAGGAGCGCCGGCTTCCCCGGCCGGACGATCCCAAGACGCTCGCCCCGCGCTTCGTCGAGCCCCGGCTCCTCGAAGCTCGAGCGCGGCCGGCGGGCGAAGAGGGCGGCGGAGGGCGCTCCGGTGGTGCGCCCAGAGGCGGCGGCCCGGCACTGGTCCAGCACTTCCACGGCGGGTTCGACGCGGCCGAGGCGGCGCGCCGCTCCGTGCTCGAGCGCAACCGGGAGGTTCGCCGCAGCTACGCCAACGCCCTCGGCGATGTGGGACGGCCCGGATGACCTATCGTATCCCATACCTGAAGGTCGTCGGATCCGGCGGCGAGGACATGCTGACCACCTGGGGCAGCAAGCTCATCGGGGTGAAGATCACCGATCGTCGCGACGGGGTCTCCGACGAGGCAATCTTCATGTTCACGCGCAAGCGTCCGTACATGGCGATCCCCGGCGAGGGCGCGCCCTACACGGTGCATGTGGGTTGGTCGGCACGAGCCGCTGCCATCACGGGGTTCTACACCTTCCAGCGTGCTCATATCTTCGGCGAGCCGCGCAAGGGTCAGCAGCTGCATCTGATCTGCCGGGGTGCGGACTTCATCGACCAGATGAAGCGCGTCGACAGCCAGCACTTCGACAAGGAGAATGGCAACAGCACCCTCGGCGAGGTGTTCGCGAACCTGTTCAAAGGCAACGGGCAGGTCCAGGTCCATCCCGACATCGCGAAGCGGGCGGTCCCGGGCGGATACCTGCTGCGCTGGAACCAGAGCGTCATCGACTTCGCGACCCAGCTCGCCGAGGAGAACGGCGGCGTGGTCAAGCCGCTCGACGGCCGTATCCTGATCCTCAAGCGCGGCTCGGGCGAGAGTGCGAGTGGTCAGGCGCTGCCCACGATCCAGATGCCCTTCGACGAGAATTACTCGTTCGACTTCGAGCTGGAGCCGCGGTTCGAGTACCAGAAGGTCTCGGCGAGCTACCTCGATACCGACAAGGGCACGCTCGAGCGCGAGGAAAAGAGCGGCGGCAGCGGCAAGGCGGGCGATGCGCTGCCGCATCCGGCGCAGTCGAAGGATGCCGCCAAGGCCCTGGCCGAAGCAGCGGCGCAGGAGTGGGGACAGTTCACCGGCCAGGGGCTGTTCA
Source organism: Methylobacterium aquaticum (assembly GCF_016804325.1). Classification (NCBI taxonomy): domain Bacteria; kingdom Pseudomonadati; phylum Pseudomonadota; class Alphaproteobacteria; order Hyphomicrobiales; family Methylobacteriaceae; genus Methylobacterium; species Methylobacterium aquaticum. Next base: position 2,840,608 of record NZ_CP043627.1, on the reverse strand, counting down.
CCAAGGCGGGCGACCCAGGCGCGGTGGCAGGGGCGCCCGTCCAGTGCACCGGGTTCGGCACGCCAATCGACGAGACGAAGTGGGAGGCCACGGTCGTCACTCACGACATCGTGCCGAACGTTGGCTGGACCACCTCCGTCGAGACGGAGACGATGGCATGAAGACCCTGTGCGCGATCGGCCGGGCGCAGCTCGTCGTCGTCGGCCTCAACCCGCAGCGGATCGGCACCGAGAGCGAGGCGCGCGTTCCCGGCACGCCGACCTGGGTCGATATGGACTACCAGGCGACCGGTCTGGGCGAGGCGCGGACCCGGCTCGAGGCCGTGACGTTCCCGCACGTGATCGGGGGGCTCGATGCCGTCGAGTGGCTCCAGCGCCATCACGAGAGCGAGGAGGCGGTGAACTATTACCGCCTGCGCGGCAACTACCTCGGCCGCATGCAGGGCCTCGTGCGCATCCGGCACCTCTACATCGACGAAACGCACCTCCACCCCTTCGATGGCGTCGGCCGCCGCGTCGGCGTCGAGATGGACCTGGTCTACGTGGGAGGCCGGCGGTGATGGTCTACGAGGTCCAGACCGATCGGGAGCGCATCGATCGGATTGCAGGCCGGCTCTACGGCACGGCCACCGGCGGCACGGTCGAGGCGCTGCTCGCTGCCAACCCAGGGCTCGCCGCGGAAGGGGCCTATCTCGTGCGCGGTCGCAAGATCCGCGTCCCTGCGAAGCCTGCCACCACGCCGGATCCGGCGCTGACCCGTCCCTGGGAGTAGTCATGGCCGACGCGCTGCAAACCTACATCGTGACGGCGCTCGCGGGCGATCGCGTCGCCGGCATCCTTCACGCCGGTGTCGGCTCGACGGTCGAACTCACGCCCTTCGCGGCTGCCTACGAGCTGATCCAGGGCAACTTGGTCCCTGACGGCACGGCCCTCCCGACGCCGCAGGTGCCTGCGCTCGTCAGCGCGACCGATCTCGTCAGCGCCTTGCGCGGCGGCGGGGCCTACGATTTCCAGGTCGCGGAACTCACGCAGTACCTGCTCGCCGTGATGGTCGCCCCGATCGTGGAGGCGGCGCGCCAGCAGATCCTCGGGACCGTCGCGGCAGGCACCGTCGGCGAACGCCTGGCGAGCCTGGATTACGGCCTCGGCGCGGCCGAGGAGACCTTGCGTGGCTTGGCGCAGGCCGTCGTGCGCCTGCGGACGCAGGACATTCCCGATCTCTCGGCCGATCTCACCGGTCTCGGCGACCGATTGGACCAGGTCGAGGCCAGTACGCTCGCCGCTGCCGCTCCGAGTTACGCGACCCAGGCGGCGGCGCTGGCCGCGCTGACCACCGCCCGTTGGGGGGTCGCCCGGATCGAGGGCCGCTTGTCGCTGTGGGCCAACGACGGCGGCGCGCTCGTCGACCTGCTCCAGCCTGGATCCTACTGAGGCCCGCCCATGCTTCGCTCCCGCACCTCTCTCGTTCTGGCTGCCCTGGTTGCTCCCGGTCCGGCCTGGGCTTTGGATGCGATCCAGTCCACGACTGTGTCGGGCCGCAACCCGCCGAGCGCGTTTTGCGCTGGAGCGTCGGCCGGCGGACTGTCGATCAACCGGGCTGACCGCACCATCACGCTGTGCAATCCCGATGGATCCCAGAATGTCACCACGCTCCTCAAGGCGCTGCCTTCCGGTCGGCGCGCGGTTGAGCAAGGTTACGGCGACGACCTGCTCGTGCGTGCGCGGGGCGGTTCCTCAACGCGGACGCTGGACGCGATCCTGCGCGATCAGCCTCTCTACCTGACCGCCTACGACGTGGTGTCGGGACAGCTCGCCGACGACGCGCTTCAGAGGGCGCTTGTCGACTGCGGTGCGACCGGGCGGCCCGTGCGTATCCCCGCCGGCGATTGGCGCTTCGTCAAGACGTCGGACTTTCCGACCGGCGCGGGCGCGAGGTGCCCCGGCATCGAGGGCGAGGGCGCGGCGACCGTCTTGTCGATCCTCGATTACAACGGGCCCATCATCCGCGCGACGATCCAAGCCGGCGCCCCGCAGAATAACAAGATTATTCGGGGCCTCAGCACGCAAGGCCAATGGTCGAGCGCGTCGCCCGTCTACGATCAGTCGGCCTTGATCGAGATCATAGGCGCGTCGGCCGGCTGGTCTTACGGGCTCTTTCAGGACCTCGGCGGGTTTGCGATCAAGAATATCATTCGGATCGGAACGGACGCCGCGGTTGCGTCAAACGACGGGCTGGAAAGCCATTCCGGCTGGAACAGCTTCACCGGACTTTACGGCGGCGTCGGGTCTCAGGGCATCCGGCCGACCGACCTCGTGCTTCACACCAAGGGGTCGAGCACCGGCAACACTTTCGCCGACCTGCGCGGCGGTGGATCGCGGTCGTTCTGGCGCTGTGAAGGTGTCGGCTACGTGTGCGGCGACATCGTCATGTCGGGTTATCAGTCGGGCGAGGGGCGCATTCTCTCGATCGGCCCGAACACGAACTATAATCGCAACATCAGCCTCGACGGCCAGGTCGACGCGGGCTCGATCGAGTTAATGCAATGGGACGGCGGCGCGACACCGCCGTCGCGTCTCAAGGTCAAGGGCTCGATCGGCGGCTCTGCCCCATGGGCGGGCCTGCCCCCGATCAAGCATAGCGAGGTCCAGGACCTCGGCGGGTCGAGCTGGACGGCCGGCGGGAAGGTTGTCGGCTACACCGGCGCCGGCTCGCACACGGTCGAGCTGTGGAAGGTCACACTCGCCCCGAGCACGATGGCGCGGTTCGAGGTCTCCCTGACCGGCCTGATCGGCGGGGTCGACGGCGGCGGCACCATCGCGACGATGGACGCCGCGTGCGCCTACAACGCCGTCGGACAGGTTGTCACGTCGTCCCCGGCAATCAAGATCTCTCCAAACAATTCTTCCGTCCCTGCGGGCTGGCCCGCCTTTTCGACAGTCGTCGCCGCAGTATCTGGGCGCTGCCAAGTCACCGTGTCGGCGACGTGGACTGACGGCAACACAGACACGACGCTCGATACAAACATCAACGCTCGCCATGGCGCCTTCAAAGTGGTCCGCGGCGCTAACGTCCCGCTCTGATCGATACTCGGAAAGGTTCAGTCATGGGCGTAGTTATACCCTTCGTCGTTGGCCCCAACGGCGAAATTCGTCCGCTCGGCCTTGGGGATCGGCTCCTCAGTGACATCTCGCTCGGTTACCTGGCCTCGCGGTTTGGCACCGGTCTCGACGGGCCGCTCGCGGCGTCTTCCGGCACGACCGTGATGTCCCGCGACATGCACTTCAGCGACGTGACCCTCACCGGGACAGCGAAGATTGAGACCCGCGGTTTCCGCCTCTTTACCTCGAACGCCCTCGACCTTCAGAACGCGGGGCCGGATGCGATTTCGTTCGGGCAGGTCTCTCCGGCCAATGCCGCGGCCACTGGCGCGACGCCATCAACCGGGATCGTGGGCGCGTCGGCGTATTACACCGCCCTTGCCGGCACCAACGGCGCCGCGGGGACAACGGGCATTGGTGCGCAGGCCGTTCGTGCGAGCCACAACGCCGTTGGTCAGCGTTACGGCGGCAACAGTGGCGCGGGCGGGTCCGGCGTCGCGGGGGCGGGCGGTGCGGCGCAAACCGCCACCATCTTCAACCCGAACTATACCCCCTACGACCTTCACCAGGCCGTCCTTCCGCTTGGCGTAGGCGCACCCGGCTCCGGCGGCGGTTCGGGGGCGGGCGATGGCACAAACATCGGCGGCGGCGGCGGCCCTGGCGCCTACAGTGCGGGCGGTGTCTGGATTGCGGCTCGCATACTGGCCCGCGGCCCCAACACTGCGGCCGGCGCTATTTCTTGCCGTGGACCACGGGGCGGAGACGGCTACTCGCCGACTGTGGGCAACTGCGGTGGCGGCGGTGGCGGCGGTGGCGGCGGTGGCGGCATCATCTGGCTGCTAACGGGCGAGCTGCGCGGTTCAGTCGCCGCAAATATCTTCGACGTAACTGCGGGGGGCGGTGGCGACGGCGGACTCGGAAGCGGCACTGGAAGCCCTGGCAGCGGGGCGACGACGGGCGGCCCGGGAAACGTGTTCGCACAGGACATTGCCACTGGTAGCCGCGTCCTATTCATCAACCAGATGGTTGCGACGACCGGGTCAATAGGTCGTCTGGGGGCTGTAGCGCCTTTGTACCGCACGGGGCTGTAAGATGCGTTTTGCTGTGATTGATCGCACGACGTTTCGCTTTGTTCGCGCATTTGAGGCGACCGTCATCGACTGGAATGATAGCGACGGCATTCTTGTCGCGGGCGCTCCCGACGAAGTCGGCCCGAAATGGCGTTACGTTGACGGCGAGTGGGTCGAGGATGGCGCCGCTTCAGTGGCCGCGATGCCGGACATCTCCGACCGACAGTTTGCCCGCGGGCTGTGGGGAGACGGGCTCATCGGCTACGGCGACTTCCTCGGGTTCGTCGGCCCCGGCGTGATCCCGGCCGCCATTCAGGCGGTCGTGAGCACCCTGCCGGACGACGACACCGGACGGCCGACCCCGCGCAAGGAAGCGGTCGGGTTCCTCACGGGGGCGAAGTCCTACAGCTTCACGCATCCCCTCGTGGAGGCGTTCCGCGCCGCCATGGCGGCCAGCGATCCGCGCTGGACGCCCGAGTACCTGCGGGCGCGGTGGCTGTCTTGGGCGGTTCTGTAGGCGAGTCGCTAGCCTGCGCGGCGGACTGCCGCGCCGAACGGCGGGGCTTCGCGACTTGCGGGTTCCCGGCCCGCAAACTGCTGACATTCGAACCTGCGCGCCGTGCCATCTGATTTTGCGCGCTACACGACCGTGAGACCTTGCCGCCGCCGCAACCCGCAAGGCGGCCCGTCTCATCTGTTCGTCGCACGAGCCAACCCCTTGACCGGGCAACCCGCTTCGCTTGGAATGCCTCTTGCTTAGGCAGGGTCCATGCTTGGGCAGACGGGCGGCGGCCGCGGGGCCGCAACCGGAACGGGAGACGCACACCGCATGAAGAAAATCGTCGCCGCCCTGGCCTTCGGGCTCGGCGCCACCCTGCTGGCGGGCGCCGCCCAGGCGCAAGGCACGCTGAACAGCATCAAGCAGAAGGGCTACATTTCCTGCGGCTCCAACCCGGGCCTGGCCGGCTTCGGCGTGCCGGATGCGCAGGGGCGCTGGAGCGGGCTCGACGTCGATTTCTGCCGGGCGCTCGCCGCGGCGATCTTCAACGACGTCACCAAGGTCCGCTTCATCCCGCTCTCGGCCAAGGACCGCTTCACGGCGCTCCAGTCGGGCGAGGTCGACATCCTGTCGCGCAACACCACCTGGTCGATGTCGCGCGATACGGCGCTCGGCCTCGACTTCCCGGCCGTCAACTTCTACGACGGCCAGGGCTTCATGGTGAAGAAGAAGCTCGGCGTCGCTTCCGCCAAGCAGCTCGACGGCGCCTCGGTCTGCACCCAGCAGGGTACCACCACCGAGCTGAACCTGGCCGACTACTTCCGGGCCAACAAGATGAAGTACGAGGTGGTGGCCTTCGCCAGCGCCGACGAGACCTTCAAGGCCTACGATTCCGGCCGCTGCGACGCCTTCACCACCGATGCCTCGGGCCTCTACGCCGAGCGCCTGCGCGCCGCGGCGCCCGACGACAACATCGTGCTGCCGGAGATCATCTCGAAGGAGCCGCTCGCGCCGGCGGTCCGCCAGGGCGACGCCCAGTGGTTCGACATCGTCCGCTGGACCCATTACGCGATGATCAATGCCGAGGAGGCCGGCATCACGCAAGGCAACGTCGACCAGATGGCGAAGACCTCCGACAATCCGGACGTCAAGCGCATCCTCGGCACCGAGGGCAAGTACGGCACTGATCTTGGCCTCACCAACGACTGGGCCTACCGGATCATCAAGCTCGTCGGCAATTACGGCGAGGTGTTCGAGCGCAACGTCGGCCAGGGTTCGCCGCTGAAGATCCAGCGCGGCCTCAACGCCCTGTGGTCGAAGGGCGGCCTGCAATACGGCCCGCCGATCCGCTGACACCCTGACCTACGGCGCCCGGGATCTCCGGGCGCCGTCCCTCCCGATAAGACGCGAGCACAACGCCCTTGCCGACGCAGCTTCCGGCCGATGCGCCGTCCGGTCCGCCCCGGGTCTCGCCCCTCTACGATCCGCGCTTTCGCGCGGCGGCCTACCAGATCCTGCTGCTGCTCGCGGTGGGGGGAGTGGCCTGGATCGCGATCGGCAACGCCGCCGAGAACCTGCGCAACGCCCGCGTCGCCTCGGGCTTCGGCTTCCTCAACAACACCGCCGGGTTCGACGTCAACCAGACGGTGATCCCGTTCGCCGCCGCCACCTCGACCTACGGCACCGCCTTCCTGGTCGGGCTCACCAACACCCTGATGGTGGCGGTGATCGGCATCGTGCTGGCGACGATCCTCGGCTTCGCGGTCGGCGTGGCGCGGCTGTCGCCGAACTGGATCGTGCGGACGCTCGCCACCGTCTATGTCGAGGTCCTGCGCAACATCCCGCTCCTGCTGCAATTGCTGTTCTGGTACGTCGCGGTGCTGGCGAGCCTGCCGGGGGCGCGCGATTCCTACGCGCTCGGCACCTCGGTCTTCCTCAACCAGCGCGGCCTGTACCTGCCCAAGCCCCTGCTCGCGGCCGATGCCTGGGCGCTGCCCATCGCGCTCGCGATCGGGATCGTCGGCACCCTGGTGTTCCGGGCCCGGGCGAAGCGGGAGCAGGCGCGGACCGGCCGGCGCCTGCCGGTGCTGGCGGTCGGTCTCGCCCTCATCATCGGCCTGCCGCTCCTGACCTACGGGGTGCTGGCGCTTCTCGGCGTCGCCCCGGTGGCGCTCGACTATCCGGTCAAGGGCACCTTCAACCTGCGCGGCGGGATGCAGCTCTATCCCGAATTCGTCGCGCTCGTCCTCGGGCTCACGGTCTACACCGCCGCCTTCATCGCCGAGGTGGTGCGGGCCGGCATCCAGGCGGTCAACAAGGGCCAGACCGAGGCGGCCCGCGCCTTGGGCCTGCAACCCGGCCCGACCATGCGGCTGGTGGTGATCCCGCAGGCGATGCGGGTGATCGTGCCGCCGCTGACCAGCCAGTACCTGAATCTCACCAAGAACTCGTCGCTGGCGGTGGCCATCGGCTATCCCGATCTCGTCCAGGTCTTCATGGGCACGGTGCTGAACCAGACCGGGCAGGCGGTGGAGGTCGTGGCGATCACCATGGCGGTCTACCTGACGATCAGCCTCGTCACGGCCTTCGTGATGAACCTCTACAACCGGCGCGTCGCGCTGATCGAGCGGTGAGCCCCCGATGAGCGCCGGATCCCCGACCCTCACCTTCGTCCGCCGCGAGGCGATTCCTCCTTCCGCCCCGCCCGTCCTGGTCGCCGGGCCGATCGCCTGGCTGCGCCGGAACCTGTTCTCCAGCCCGGCCAACGCCGTGATGACGCTGGCGGCGCTCGCCGTCATCGCCCTGGTGGTGCCGCCGCTCCTGCGCTTCCTGGTGATCGACGCGGTCTGGACCGGACAGAACCGCGACGCCTGCCGGGCGGAGGTCATCGGCCGCCCGGTCGGCGCCTGCTGGGCCTTCGTGGCGAACAAGATCAACTACTTCATCTACGGCTCCTACCCGATCGAGGAGCGCTGGCGGCCGAACGTGTTCTTCGCCCTGATGGCGTTCGGGGTCGCCTGGATGCTGTGGCTCGACGCGCCGAAGCGCGCACTCGGTGCGCTCTACTTCTTCGTGATCTTTCCGATCGTCTCCTACGGGCTGCTCGCCGGGGTGCCGAGCCTGGGGCTGCCCGCCGTGCCGACCGCGCTCTGGGGCGGCATGCTGGTGACGCTCATCGTGTCGCTCGTCGGCATCGTCGCCTCGCTGCCCCTCGGCATCCTGCTGGCCCTCGGGCGGCGCTCGCGGCTGCCGATCGTGCGGCTGTTCTGCGTCATCTTCATCGAGTTCTGGCGCGGCGTGCCGCTCATCACCGTGCTGTTCATGGCCAACGTGATGCTGCCGCTGTTCCTGCCCGGCGACGTGACGGTGGACCGGCTGGTGCGGCCGCTGGTCGGGATCGCGCTGTTCTCCGCCGCCTACATGGCCGAGACGGTGCGCGGCGGCCTCCAGGCGATCCCCCGCGGCCAGACCGAGGGGGCGATGTCGCTGGGCCTGAGCCCCTGGCACCGGATGCGCCTGATCATCCTGCCCCAGGCCCTGCGCATCGTGATCCCGGGCATCGTCAACAGCTTCATCGCGCTGTTCAAGGATACCAGCCTCGTCTCGATCGTCGGCATCTTCGACTTCATCCGCACGATCGAATCGGCCCGGGTCGATCCGGCCTGGGCGGCGCCGACGGTGGTGATGACCGGCTACGCCTTCGCGGCGCTGTTCTATTTCGTCTTCTGCTTCGGCATGTCGCGCTACGCCCGCTTCATGGAGCGGCGGCTCGCGGCCGGCCAGACACGGTGAGCTTCCCGATGGCTTCCTCCCCCGTCCAAAACCTTCCCGAGACCGATCCGGATCTCTCGCCCCGCAACACCTCGGCGACGCGGCTGGCCAGTGCGCCGACCGCCGTGTCGCTGGAGCGGGTCAACAAGTGGTACGGCGCCTTCCACGTCCTGCGCGACATCGACCTCAGCGTGCGCAAGGGCGAGCGGATCGTGATCTGCGGCCCCTCGGGCTCCGGCAAGTCGACGATGATCCGCTGCATCAACCGCCTGGAGGAGCACCAGTCCGGCCGCATCGTGGTCGACGGGATCGAGCTGACCAACGACCTCAAGAAAATCGACGAGATCCGCCGCGAGGTCGGCATGGTGTTCCAGCACTTCAACCTGTTCCCGCACCTGACCGTGCTGGAGAACTGCACGCTCGCGCCGATCTGGGTGAAGAAGATGCCGAAGGCCGAGGCCGAGGCGGTCGCGATGAAGTACCTGACCCGGGTGAAGATCCCGAACCAGGCGCACAAGTATCCGGGCCAGCTCTCCGGCGGCCAGCAGCAGCGGGTGGCGATCGCCCGTTCGCTGTGCATGGCGCCCAAGATCATGCTGTTCGACGAGCCGACCTCGGCGCTGGACCCCGAGATGGTCAAGGAGGTGCTCGACACGATGGTGGGCCTGGCCGACGAGGGCATGACCATGCTCTGCGTCACCCACGAGATGGGCTTCGCCCGCCAGGTCGCCGACCGGGTGATCTTCATGGACGAGGGCCAGATCGTCGAATCGAACACCCCCGAGGCGTTCTTCCGCGCGCCCGAGCACGAGCGGACCCGGCTGTTCCTGAGCCAGATCCTGCATTGAGGGCGGGGCGAAGAAGCGATCGCAGGCCCGCCTTTCCACCCCCTCCACGTCATCCTGGGGCTCGGCGCAGCCGAGAACCCGGGATCCATCACCGCTGACGGTTCCGGACAGGGCGGTCAGCGTCCCGCCCCATCCTGACACGTCGGCGTTTATGGATCCCGGGTTCCGCTGCGCGGCCCCGGGATGACGTGAGGATATCGAAATCGTCGCCGATCGTTCCCGGCCGGGCGAAGGCGTCCCTACCGCCCCGTCGCGACCGGCAGGTCCTCCCGCCCGCCCCATTCCGTCCACGAGCCGTCGTAGAGCGAGCGCGGCGGCCGGCCCAGGGTCTCGAGGGCGATCCCGACGATCGCCGCGGTGACACCGGAGCCGCAGGTGGTGACGACCGGCCTGTCGAGGTCGATGCCGGCCTGCGCCACCGCCTCGCGCAACCGCGCCTCGTCCTTCAGCCGGCCGTTCTCCTGGAGCGCGGCGTAATGCAGGTTGAGCGCGCCGGGCATGTGGCCGGGGCGCACGCCGGGGCGCGGCTCGGCCTCCTCGCCGGCAAAGCGCGCGGGCGAGCGGGCATCGACCACCTGGGCCTGGCCGGCGAGCGCCCGCTGCACGTCGCCGACATTCGCCACCGCCGAGTGATCGAGGCGGGCGGTGAAGTGGCGCCGGTCGCGGGGCTTGGCCTCGCCCTCCTCGACCGGATACCCGCCGGCGATCCAGGCCGGGAAGCCGCCGTCCAGGATCGCGACGTCGCGGGCGCCGAACGCCTTCAGGGTCCAGCGCACCCGCGGGGCCGAGAACAGGCCCATCCCGTCATAGACCACCACCGTCATGCCGTCGCCGATGCCCATCTGGCGCATCCGCGAGGCGAAGACCTCGGGCCGCGGCAGCATGTGGGGCAGGGGATTCGCCTCGTCGCTCACCGCGTCGATGTCGAAGCGCAGGGCACCGGGGATGTGGCCGGCACGGAACTCGGCCTCGGGATCCCGGCCCATCGCCGGCAGGTACCAGGACCCGTCGACCACGACGATGTCGGGCGCCGCGAGCCGCTCTGCGAGCCAGTCCGCCGTCACGAAGGGGCCGATCGACATGCCTGTCCGTCTCCGAGTAGGGGGCACGATGGCCCGTCGCGGGCATTGTGCCCGATTTCCGGGCGCCGCCGCCACCCGTCCGGCGGCGATTCTCATCGGGGCGCCCCCGAGCCTGGGATGCCGTTCCGCCGAGCGCGTCGTCTCGCGTCCACGTCTCCGCCGGACCATGCCCGCAAGCGGCGGACGGCTTTTAGCAAATGCTGTCGAGCGGGCGGCACGGCCTGCCTAGAACGAGGGCGTCCTGATCTTTGATCCGATGCTTGGGAAACGATTCTTGGGAGAAGCCGGTCTCCGATGCCCGCCCGCGCACCCTGCTCCTTGCGACGCTCCCGGCCGCGCCCTGGCACGGCGCTTGCCAGAGAGTTTTCACTGCACCCGCCGTGTTCACTCTCCCTTGCACGGCCGGGCGTGGTCGACGGGCCAGGCGGTGAGACTCCGAGGGCTGCCTGGCCCGCCCGTCCGCGGCGAGGGACCGACCGGATCCGTCCGGATGCCGTGGGGCGGCCGCCTCGGCTGCGAGCAGAAGCATGACAGGGAGGGTTCGCATGAATGCCACGGCCCGCTTCGAATGGCCGATCCGCCCCGACAGGATCGAGGTCTCCTCGCTGGGCTACCTCGCCGCGGCGATCCTGCTGGCCGACCGGCGCGACGCCCGCGCGGCGGCCTCGCGCCCCCTGCGATCCGCGACGGTGCATCGGCTGGTGCCGCGCCGGGCGCGGACGGCGCCGGCCGAGGGGCTGCTTCGCGCGGCCGAGGGCTGAGCACCGACGGCTTCGGAGGGCATTGCCAACAAAAAAGGCGGCCCCGCCGGGGCCGCCCTGGTCCGGGGAGGCGGGCCCTCAGGGCCCGCCCGCCGTCGCAACGTCAGATTCGGGGCGACCGGCCGCGCATCAGGCCGAAGATCGCCGAGACGGCGAACAGCACGATCGCCACGAAGAACACGATCTTGGCCGCCTCCATGGCGGTGCCGGCAATGCCGCCGAAGCCCAGCAGAGCCGCGACGAGGGCGACGACGAGGAAGGTGATAGCCCAGCCGATCATTGGAAACTCCCGTGTCGAAAGCTGCTGGAATGCTTCGCGGCGCCGTGCTGGGAAGCGTTGCAGCAAGTTGGACGAGAAACCACCGGACCGGGCCACAGGTTCCGTCGATTTTTTCGGATGAAACACGGCGGCCGGCCGTGAGACCCGACAACGCGAAATGGCGCCGGCCCGGGGCGGGCGGCGTGCGTGAGCTTCAACGCTGTGCGGAAGGGAGTGGCTCCCCGAGCAGGACTCGAACCTGCGACAAGGCGATTAACAGTCGCCTGCTCTACCAACTGAGCTATCGGGGATCGCGGCGGGAGCACTACCCAAGGCGGGGAGGGCGCGCAAGGGATTTGTCGGTGCCGGACGCGATTTTTGCGAGCCGGCTCATTTCACCCCCTCGAGCGCGGTTTTGCCGTCCGAACCCTGTTGCGGAGCCGGGGCGGGCTCTGCTAATGACCCCTCGTCCCCGGGTTGTCCGCCCGACGCCGGGGAGACGGCGCAGCCGGTGCTCTTCGGAAGCACGGCCCGCCCGATCGCCGGCTGCAGCCGGCCCGGATGGCCTCGTGGCGGAGTGGTTACGCAGAGGACTGCAAATCCTTGCACCCCGGTTCGATTCCGGGCGAGGCCTCCACCCTTCTCCTTCTGATTGCGATGCAGATCGGCCCGGCTCTCGCCTGCGAGACCGGGCTTTTTCGTATCCTTGCCTTTTGGCCGGCGATCCACCACAACCGCGTCGCCCGGCGGCTTGACCGTCGCGGCTTGGCCGTCGCTCAAGCTCTCCAGAGACGTTCATGCTCGACTACGCGCAAGCGCGCCGCCTCATGGTCGATTGCCAGCTCCGGACGTTCGACGTGACCGACATCGCGCTCCTCGACGCGTTCGACGCCGTCCCGCGCGAGCGGTTCATGCCGGCGGACCGGGAAGCCTTCGCCTATATCGACCAGCCCCAGGCGGTCGGCACGGAAGAGGGCGAGACCCGCTTCATGCCGGCCCCGATGGTCCTGGCGCGCCTGATCCAGGCGCTCGCCCTCAAGCCCGGCCAGCGCGTCCTCGATGTCGGCACGGGCCTCGGCTACGGCGCCGCCGTGCTGCGCCGCCTCGGCGTCGAGGTCGTCGCCCTCGAAGCGCTCCCCGGCCTCGCGGCGTCCGCGCGCGAGCGGCTCGGCGACGGCGTCACCGTCGAGGTCGGCCCGCTCGACAAGGGCGCATCCAGCCGCGCCCCCTACGACGCGATCCTGGTCGAGGGCCAGGTCGAGCAGCGCCCGAAAGCGCTGCTGGACCAGCTCGCCGACGGCGGGCGCCTCGCCTGCGTCCAGGGCCAGGGCCGTCCGGCCAAGGCGACCCTGTGGGTGCGCTCGGGCGACGCCTTCGGCTCGCGCCCGCTCTTCGACGCCACCCTGCCGCCCCTGCGCGCCTTCGCGGCCGAGGCCGGCTTCGCGTTCTGATCCGGATTCCGGAAGAGCCTGTCCGGGATTCCGATCGTCGGCCCGCGCGGGGAGCCGGAGGCTCCCCGCGCGACGCCGGCTTCCGCCTTGCGGAGCGAGCGATCGGAGGTCGTACGACCTCCGGGCGCGGGCCGGCCGCGCGCCCGACCCGGGACCATTCGCGAAGCACCACCGGAAGAGGGTGGTGCCTCCACCGATCGGATGAGCCCGTCGGCGGCTCCGTCCCGGGCCCCGGATACGGATTTCCCTTGGTGCCCCGTCCGGGCAGGCCGTCCCGGCCCCGGTCCGGCGTCCAGACGGGCGGCTTAAGCCGGCCGGTCGAGGCGCGGCGACCAGGTCGGACCGTGCGCGAAAACGTTTCGTTTACCAGGCTCTTGCAGGTTGCGCGCTGCCCGGCGCCCAGGACGCGGGAGAGCCCGCGAATCGCCGGCCCGACGCCCCGAATTTCCCTAGAGGCACCTGTCGCTTTTATGCGGCACCGCCGGCCAAACTCTGTGATCCACGGCGCGGGGGCGGTGCTCCCGGCGGAACCCTCGGCTAATGTCACGCTCGAGGTGGGCACAGCGATGCGACGAGCCGGCTCCGCCGCCCGCGGTGACGAACCGGTCGATCGTGAGCTGGCCGCACAGGGTAGACAGGCGTGACTGACACAGGAACTCGGGCGTTCCGCGGGCTTCGGCTCGGCGGGTTCGCCGTCATGGCGCTCGCCGTGGCGGGCCAGGGCGCTGCGGCGGAAACCCTGGATAGCGCGCTCGCGCGGGCCTATGCGGGCAACCCGACGCTCAACGCGCAGCGCGCCGGCCAGCGCGCCAACGACGAGAACGTGCCGCGGGCGCTGGCGGGCTACCGCCCGACCGTGAGCGCGCAGGCCAGCGTCGGCGTCAGCCACGTCTCCGGCAAGCTCGGTGCGGCGGCGCTGGGAGCCAACGGCAGGGTCGGAAGCGAGTCCGAGCAGACCCTGATCCCGGGCTCGGCCGGCCTTTCCGTCACCCAGACGCTGTTCAACGGCTTTCGCACCGACAACCAGACCCGGCAGGCCGAGTCGCAGGTGCTCGGCGGCCGCGAGACCCTGCGCAACACCGAGATGACGACGCTGTTCTCGGCGGCGCAGGCCTATATGAGCGTGCTGGCGGACACCGCCACGCTGGAGCTCAACCGCAACAACGTCGAGGTGCTCGAGGAGCAGCTCCGCCAGACCCGCGACCGCTTCAACGTCGGCGAGGTGACCCGCACCGACGTCGCCCAGGCCGAGGCGCGGCTCGCCGGCGCCCGGGCCCAGGTCAGCCTGGCCGAGGCGAACCTGCGCACCAGCATCGCGACCTACCGGCAGGTGATCGGCGTCGAGCCGCGCCAGCTCGCCCCCGGCCGCCCGATCGACCGCTTCGTGCCCTCGACCCTGACGGCGGCGGTCGAGATCGGCCTGATGGAGCACCCGGCGATCCTCTCCGCCCTCCACTCGGTCGACGCGGCCGAGGCGCAGGTGAAGATCGCCGAATCGTCGCTCTACCCGACGGTCTCGTTGAGCGGCAACGCCGCCCAGGTCTTCGACCAGCAGATCGCCAATACCCGCTTCTTCCAGGGCTCGATCGTCGGCCAGGTCTCGGTCCCGCTCTACCAGGGCGGCGCCGAATACGCGCAGATCCGCCAGGCCAAGGAGCAGGTCGGACAGGCCCGGCTCCAGGCCGAGCTGACCCGCGACCAGGTCCGCGCCGGCATCGTCACCGCCTGGGGGGCACTGGAGGCGGCCAAGGCCCGCGTCATCGCCTCGCAGGCCCAGGTCCAGGCCAACGAGGTGGCGCTGAACGGCGTGCGCGAGGAGGCCCGGGTCGGCCAGCGCACGACCCTCGACGTGCTGAACGCCCAGCAGGAGCTCCTGAGCGCCCGCGTCAGCCTGATCGCCGCCCAGCGCGACCGGGTGGTGGGTTCCTACCAGGTGGTGCAGACCGTCGGCCGCCTCACCACGCGCTTCATCAGCGTCCCGGTGGCACAATACAGCGCCAAGCAGCATTACGATCAGGTCAAGGATTTGTGGTACGGCGTAAGGACGCCGGACGGCCGCTGACCGGGGCGGGTGCGGGCAGCCCCCGCGCCTTCCTGTGAGTCCGGCGGGCCGCGTCGCTTGTGCGCGGCCGGCCCTGTGGAATACTGCGTACCTCACGACCCCCGATCCCCTGTAGTCGAGCGTTGAGCCGGATGAGCGCCGCGAGCCCCAAGACGCAGTCGCAGGAACCCTCGATGGAGGAGATCCTCGCCTCCATCCGCCGCATCATCGCCGACGACCAGAAGCCGGCGGAGCCGCCCGCCGCCGGGTCGCGGCCGATGGCGGTGCCGGACCTCGAGCCGGACGAGGACGACGTGCTCGACCTCGCGATGGTGGCCAAGCCCGCCCCCAAGCCGCCGGAGCCCAAGCCGCCGGAGGCCAAGCTGCCGGAACCCGAGCCCAGGCCGGCCCCGAAGCCGGTCGCCGAGGCGCCGCCGCCCAAGCCCCCGAGCCCGCGCCGAGCTTCGACGACATCGACGCGATGTCGGAGATCGCCTTCCGCGACGGGCCGATGGATTTCGACGCCATCGAGATCGAGCCGGAGCCCGCGCCGCCGCCGGCGCCCCCGAAGGCCGTCGCGCCGCCGCCGGCACCGGAGCCGGCCCCGCAGGCGATGGAGGACCGCCTCCTGTCGCAGGCGACCGACGCCACGGTCGGCCACGCCTTCGACCTCCTGGCCAACACGGTGCTGACCCGCAACGCCCGCACCCTCGAGGACCTGGTGCAGGACATGCTGCGCCCGATGCTGAAGGCCTGGCTCGACGACAACCTGCCGGTCATGGTCGAGCGCCTGGTGCGCGCCGAGATCGAGCGCGTCGCGCGCGGCCGCTGATCCGATCTCCGGACGATCCGTCCGGAAACCGGATCGGCAGGCCTGCGCGGCCCTTGAGCGAAGCCGGTTTCCGCATCGCGAAGCGATCGATCGGAAACCGCATGGGTTCGCGGGCGCGCTCCCATTGACGGAACGGTCCGGGTCCGCTTGAAAGCGGTCTCGGGGCCGGTCGCTCGCGCGGCCGGCCTTTTTCGTCTCAAGATCCGGCGCCCGTGCGGCCCGCGTCCCATCCGGCGGACGCGCCCCGGGAGGCCTGCGAGTGGCGCTTTCGCGATGATGGACAAGACCTTCGATCCCGCCGCCGTCGAGGCGCGCATCGCCGCCGAGTGGGAGGAGGCGCAGGCCTTCCGGGCCGGGCGCCCGGACCGGGCCGGCGCCGAGCCCTACAGCATCATGATCCCGCCGCCGAACGTGACGGGCTCGCTGCATATGGGCCACGCCCTCAACAACACGCTCCAGGACGTGCTCGCCCGCTTCGAGCGCCTGCGCGGCAAGGACGTGCTGTGGCAGCCCGGCACCGACCACGCCGGCATCGCCACCCAGATGGTGGTGGAGCGCCGCCTCGCCGAGCAGCAGCAGCCCGACCGGCGCTCGCTCGGCCGGCCGGAATTCGTCCGCCGGGTCTGGGAGTGGAAGGCGGAATCGGGCGGCACCATCGTCAACCAGCTCAAGCGGCTCGGCGCCTCCTGCGACTGGTCGCGCGAGCGCTTCACCATGGACGAGGGCCTGTCGAAGGCGGTCCTCAAAGTCTTCGTCGACCTGCACGCGCAGGGGCTGATCTACCGCGACAAGCGCCTGGTGAACTGGGACCCGAAGTTCCAGACCGCGATCTCCGACCTCGAGGTGCAGCAGGTCGAGGTGAAGGGCCATCTCTGGCACTTCGCCTATCCGGTGGTGGACGAGGAGGGCCGCGAGACCGGCGAGACCATCACGGTCGCCACCACCCGGCCCGAGACCATGCTGGGCGACACCGCGGTGGCGGTGCATCCGGAGGACGAGCGCTACCGGGCGCTGGTCGGCAAGCGCCTGCGCCTGCCGCTGGTCGGCCGCCTGATCAGAATCGTGGCCGACGAGTATTCGGATCCCGAGAAGGGCACCGGCGCGGTCAAGATCACCCCGGCGCACGACTTCAACGATTTCGAGGTCGGCCGCCGGCACGGGCTGGCGCAGATCAACATCCTGGATGAGGAAGCCCGCATAAGCCTCGAGGGTAACGCGGAATTCCTGGACGGCTCCAGCCCGGAGCCCGAGGCCCTGGCCCTGCACGGCCTCGACCGCTTCAAGGCCCGCGAGCAGGTCGTGGCGCTCATGGAGGCGCGCGGCCGGCTGGTGGCGATCGAGCCCAACACCCATGCGGTGCCGCACGGCGACCGCTCGGGCGTGGTGATCGAGCCGTATCTCACCGACCAGTGGTACGTGAACGTCAAGCCGCTGGCCGAGCGGGCCCTGCAGGCGGTGCGCGACGGCCGCACCCGCTTCGTGCCCGAGACCTACGAGAAGACCTACTTCCAGTGGCTCGAGAACATCGAGCCGTGGTGCATCTCGCGCCAGCTCTGGTGGGGCCACCAGATCCCGGCCTGGTACGACGCGGACGGCCACTGCTTCGTCGCGGGGAGCGAGGAGGAGGCCCTGGCCCAGGCCGCCGAAAAGCACGGCCGCCCGGTCGCCTTGCGCCGCGACGAGGACGTGCTCGACACCTGGTTCTCGTCCGGCCTGTGGCCGTTCTCGACGCTGGGCTGGCCGGAGCAGACCCCCGAGCTTGCCCGCTACTACCCGACCAGCGCGCTGGTGACGGGCTTCGACATCATTTTCTTCTGGGTTGCCAGGATGATGATGCTCGGCCTTCACGCGCTCGATGAAGTGCCGTTCCGCACGATCTACATCCACGCCCTCGTCCGCGACGAGAAGGGCGCCAAGATGTCGAAGTCGAAGGGCAACGTGGTCGATCCCCTCGACCTCGTCGACCGCTACGGCGCCGACGCGCTCCGCTTCACCCTGGCCGCCATGGCGGCGCAGGGACGCGACATCAAGCTCTCGGTGCAACGCGTTGAGGGCTATCGGAACTTCGCGACCAAGCTCTGGAACGCCGCGCGCTTCGCCGAGATGAACGGCTGCCGGCTCGATCCCGCCTTCGCGCCAACGGACGTGAGCCAGACGCTGAACGCCTGGGCGCTGGGCGAGGCCGCCCGCGCCGTGGCCGAGGTGACGGGGGCCATCGAGGCCTACCGCTTCAACGATGCCGCCAACGCCGCCTACCGCTTCGTCTGGAACGTGTTCTGCGACTGGTACCTGGAACTGGCCAAGCCCGTGCTCCAGGGCGAGGACGGGCCGGCGAAGGAGGAGACGCAGCGGACGATCGCCTACCTGATCGACCAGATCTGCGTGCTGCTGCACCCGTTCATGCCGTTCCTCACCGAGGAATTGTGGGCGACGAAGGCCCGCGAGGCGGGCATCGCGCGCGGGCTGCTGGCGCTCGCCGCCTGGCCGGATCTCGGCGCGCTCAGCAAGCCCGAGGCCGAGGCCGAGATCGGCTGGGTCGTCGACCTCGTCTCGGAGATCCGCTCGGCCCGCTCGGAGACGAGCGTGCCGGCCGGCGCCCAGATCCCCCTGGTGCTGGTGGCCCCGAGCGCGGCGGTGCGCGAGCGCGTGGCGCGCTGGGGCGACACCGTGCGCCGCCTCGGCCGCATCGCCTCGATCGACGTCGCTGACGCGAGCCCGCGCAACGCCGTGCAGCTGATCGTGCGCGGCGAGGTCGCGGCCCTGCCGCTCGAAGGCGTGGTCGACCTCGCCGCCGAGGTGACGCGGCTGAAGAAGGAGGATGCCAAGCTCGACGGCGAGATCGGGAAGATCGACGCCAAGCTCGGCAATGCCGACTTCCTCGCCCGCGCCCCCGAGGAGGTGGTCGAGGAGCAGCGCGAGCGCCGCGACGCCGCCATCGCGCGGCGCGAGAAGGTGCGGGACGCGCTGGGGCGGCTCCAGGGCTGACCGGCCCGGGACGGCGTGGCGGCCCGACCCTGATGGGCCGCCACGCGCTCGGCAGATTTCGCAAAAGTCGTGACCGGTTTTGCGACGAAACTCCGCAAGATCCTGTTCGATCCGGTCGACAGTCTTGACACCCTCCTCGTCATTCCGGGGCCGCGACAGCGGAGCCCGGAATCCAGAACCGCGGATGGTTCAGGACAGAGCGGACCACGTCCCGCATTATTCTCTGCCAACTGTGCGTCTGGATTCCGGGCTCCGCTTTCGCGGCCCCCGGAATGACGCGGTGGGTTCGATATCTGTAGAGATCCATCGAACGGGCTCCGGCAATGCGAAAACGCAAGCCGACGAAGCGTTGGCTTGCCACCGCAAGTCCGCTGACGCGGGCGGCCATCGTCTTCGTCGCCGTGGTCGTCACCCTCGTCCTGGCCGCCTGGCTCACCGCCCGGCCCCGCGACCCGACCCTCTACCCGCCGCCCCCCGGCGAGGCGGCGGTGACGGTGCGGCTCGTCGCCGGGGCCTGGCATTCCGGCCTGCTGCTGCCGCGCGAAGACCTCGCCCGGGCGGCGGAGGAAGCCGGGGACGGGGCGCTCCTGGAGGTGACCGAGCGCTTCCGCGCCTATCCGGCGCTGGAGATCGGCTGGGGTGATGCCGGCTTCTACCGCACCGTGCCGACGGTCGAGGCCCTCGACGGGCGCCTGGCGCTGCGGGCCCTGTTCACCCCGGGCGGCCGCCCGGCGGTCCTGCACGTGGTCGGGGTCGCGGCCGAGCCCGAGGCCGCGTTTCCGGGTGCCGAGATCGTGACCCTGCGGCTGTCGCAGGCCGGCTTCCGGCGCCTCGCCGCAGCGCTCGGTCGTGCCGTCACGATGCGCGATCGCCACCCGGTGGTGCTGGGCCCCGGCCTCTACGGTCCGAGCCTGTTCTACGCGGCGGAAGGGCGCTTCAGCCTGCTCGCCGTCTGCAACCACTGGAGCGCCGGGCTCCTCAATGCGGCGGGGGTCCCGGTGACGCCGCTCCTCGACACCCTGCCGCGGGGCCTCGTCCTCGATCTCGCCTGGCGCGCGGGCGCTCACGCGCCCTGAGGAGCGGTACTTGGGCGCTCACGCGCCTTGGGGACCGGCCGGCACGACGGACCGTCGGAAGACGCGCCGCAGGCGTTCCCGCCACGGCACCCGGCCGCTGCGGGCGAGGTCGCGGCCGCAGGCCCGGGCGGCGGCGCGGTCGAACTGGACGGCGATCTCGGTGCCCTCGGCGAGCCGCAGCGCGAGGGCCGGAACCCCGGGGCCGACCTCGCCGGCCATCCAGCCGAGGACCGGGAAGAAGCAGTTCTCCACCCGCGTGCCCGCCGGCACGTCCTGGGCGACATCCGCCGCCACCGAGGCGGTCGCGAGCAGCGCCACGCCGAGCTCGGCGGCTTCCGCAGGCGAGAGGCGCACCGCGTAGTCCCGGGGCCCGAACGCCACCACGAGCTCGACCTCGTCCGGCCCGGCGGTGACGACCGAGAAGCGCGGGGCGCCGGACGAGGGCGGGGGCGGAGAGCCCGCGGTTCCGGCAGGGGAACCCTCTTCCCGCGACACCTCTTCCCGCGAAACCTCGGGAGCCGACGTTTCGGGACTCGAGGTCTCGGGAGTTGAGGTCTCGGGACTTGCGGCAGCGGGAGACGCGGTCTCGGAAGAGGTCATGCGGGGCCGGTCGCTCGCGGGCCGTGGCGGGGTCGTCCCGCCAACCGTAGCGCCCGGTCTTTCGCGGGAGCAAGCTCTGACGCTGTGCGTCAGCGCACGGTGCGGCCGGGGCCCTCGGCGGGCTCGTTGGCGGCCTGCCGGGCCTGCTTGTCCTCCCGTTCGCTCTCCTGCCGCGCGATTCCGACCCGCTGGTCCTGGCGCAGGAGCTGGAGGTGGTCGGTCGCGATGCGCTCGCCGGCCTTGAGACCCTTCAGGATCGCCGTGCGGTCGCCGAATTCCGCGCCGGTGGTGACGGGGGTCATCGCCACCTTGCCGTCGTCCCCAACCCGCCAGACGATGCGCTGGTCGAGCTGGGAGGACAGGGCGATCGTCGGCACCATCAGGCGCTCCTGCGTACCGACCTGCACCTGCGTGCGCACGAATTCCCCCGGCAGGTAGCGCTCGTCGGCATTGGGCAGCCAGGCCCGGACCAGGCGGCGGGCGGTGCGGGGATCGAACCGGTTGTCGAGCTTGTAGAGGGTGGCCTTGCGCTCCGGCTTGCCCTGGCTGTCGAGGATCCGGATGAAGGCGCGGTTCTCCTTGAGCGCCGCGCGCACCGCCTCCGAATCCTCGGCCGAGAGCGCCACCTGCACCTCGATCGGGTCGACCTGGACGACGCTGACGAGCTGGGTCGCGTTCGCGTTGACGTTGTCGCCGACATTGACGTCGGAGAGGCTGGAGCGCCCGTCGAAGGGGGCGCGGATCACCGCGTAGTCGAGGTTGAGCTTCTCGCGGGCGATGGCGGCCTCGGCCTCCTGCACCCGGCTGCGGGCGACCTGGCGGTTGCTCTCGAGCTGCTGGAAGCGCTGCTCGGAGGCGTAGCCCTTGTCGGCGAGCGGCTGGGTGCGGTCGACCTCGGCATCCGCGAAGGCGAGTTGCGCCGCCGCCTGC
Organism: Methylobacterium aquaticum; assembly: GCF_016804325.1. Taxonomy (NCBI): domain Bacteria; kingdom Pseudomonadati; phylum Pseudomonadota; class Alphaproteobacteria; order Hyphomicrobiales; family Methylobacteriaceae; genus Methylobacterium; species Methylobacterium aquaticum. The sequence continues at coordinate 2,819,305 of NZ_CP043627.1, read as the reverse complement.
GCACGCTGGGCCTCGGCCGTGCGCAACGCCACCTCGAACGGCCGCGGGTCGATGCGGAACAGCACCTGGCCCTGCTTGACGTGGCCGCCCGGCTCGAAGGGCCGCTCCACCACCACGCCGGTGACCCGGGGCTGGAGCGCGGCGTCCTTCGGCGAGATCACCGTGCCGGTATACGAGAAGGCGACCGGCACGGTCTCGGCGGCGGCCCGCGCCACCGCGACGTCGAATTCCGGCGCCTCGGACGCCTTGGCATCGGCCTTCGGAGTGGCCCGCGGCGCCAGGAGCTGCGCCACCGGGCCGGGCAGGGCGCCGGCGATGCCTGCGGGCAGCGGATGGCCGAGGCCCCACCACAGGCCGGCCCCGGCGCCGAATGCGGTCAGGGCGATGAGGCCGTTGCGAAAACCGGCTCGCACGATGCTGAACCCTTGAGTCGATGGACCAGCCGGCCCGGGAGGACGACGCAGGAGGACGACCGCCGACGACGAATGATGCGGCACGGTTGCCGGCTCGTCTCCGCACGGTCACCGCGAGGGGAACTCCGTCGAACGCGATCACGTTGCACGAGAGACAATCACCATACCGTCGCAGGCCCCGGGGCCGGCCCCGAGCCCGGCTCGCGGCGGGGGTCCTGGCGGCGTCCCGGCGGCTCACCGGGACGCGGGATGTTCGCCTACTTCGTCGACCGGCCCGTCCTGGCGGGCGTGATCTCGGTGCTCGTCACGCTGATCGGGGCGGTGGCGGGGTTCTCGCTGCCGATCGCCCAGTTCCCCGAGATCGCGCCGCCGATCATCAACATCCAGGCGACCTATCCGGGCGCCACGGCGCAGCAGGCCTACGAGGCGATCGCGATCCCGCTCGAGCAGGAGATCAACGGCGCGCAAGGCCTGATCTACATCAGCTCGACCAGCAACGCCGACGGCAGCGTCAACCTGGACGCCACCTTCGAGGTCGGCTCCGACCTCAACGCGGCCGCCGCCGACGTGCTGACCCGGGCCCAGCGCGCCGAATCGCGCCTGCCGCAGGCGGTGCGCGACCAGGGCCTCGAGATCGTGAAGTCGTCGCGCCAGCGCCTCGGCAACGTGGTGCTCTTCAGCGACGACAACCGCTACGACGAGCTGTTCCTGTCGAACTGGGCCGAGACCCAGGTGATCAAGCCCCTGCGCCGGGTCACCGGCATGGGCCGCATCGTCAACTTCTCCAACCAGCGCTACGCGATGCGGATCTGGCTCGATCCGGCCCGGATGGAGGCGCTGGGCATCGGCCCGAGCCAGATCGTCCAGGCGGTCGAGCAGCAGAACGCCCAGATCACCGTCGGCTCCCTCGGCAAGGAGCCGGTGCGCGACGCCCCCGCCTTCGAGCTTCAGATCGTCACCAAGGGGCGCCTGACGGAGGCGCGGGAATTCGCCGACATCGTGATCCGGGCCAATCCCGACGGCTCGGTGGTGCGCATCCGCGACGTCGGCCGGGTCGAGCTCGGCTCGGAGCAGTATGGCAGCCGCTCGACCTACGACAACAAGCCCGCCGCCTCGCTCGGGCTGTTCCAGAACCCGGAGGCCAACGCCGTCGAGGTGATGAAGGGCGTGCGCGCCACCATGGCTGACTTGGGCAAGCGCTTTCCGCCGGGCCTGCAATACCGGATCGCCCTCGACCGCACCGAGTTCGTCACCGCCTCGATCCACGAGGTGATCAAGACCCTGATCGAGGCGATCGTGCTGGTCGTCGTCATCACCTACCTGTTCCTCCAGAACTGGCGCGCGACCCTGATCCCGTCGATCGCCGTGCCGGTGGCGCTCATCGGCACCTTCGGGCCGATGGCGGCGCTCGGCTTCTCGTTCAACACCCTGAGCCTGCTCGGCCTCGTCCTGGCGGTGGGGCTGGTGGTCGACGACGCGATCATCGTGGTCGAGAACACCGAGCGGCTGATGGAGGAGGGCCAAGAGCCCCGCGAGGCCGCCCGTGAGGCGGTGAACGAGGTGGCGGGCCCGGTCATCGCCACCACCCTGGTGCTCGCCGCCCTGTTCGTGCCGGTGGCCTTCATCCCGGGGCTGACGGGCCAGCTCTACAACCAGTTCGCGCTCACCATCGCGATCTCGGTGCTGATCTCGGCGCTCGTGTCGCTCACGCTCACGCCGGCGCTCTGCGCCCTGCTGTTGAAGCCCCACGACAAGACCGCGCAGGCGAGCCGCTGGCGGGCGCCCTTGCGGTGGTTCAACGCCGTCCTCGACCGGGCGACCGGATTCGCGGTCGGCTCGGCCGGGCGCCTGTCGCGCCACCTCGTCGCGACGGGGCTGGTCTTCCTCGCCTTCGCCGGGCTCACCGCCTGGATGGTGACGAGCCGCCCGAGCGCCTTCGTGCCGCAGGAGGACCAGGGCTACTTCTTCGCCGACATCGCGATGCCGAAGGGCGCCTCCGTCGGCCGCACCGCCGCGATGGTGCAGGAGGTGGGGCGTGCCGTCCTCGACCAGCCCTCCGCCGCCGGCACCATTGGCGTTGCCGGCCGCGGCATCCTGGCCGACGTCACGGCGCCGTTCTACGGCTTCCAGATCCCGACCCTCAAAGCCTGGGACGAGCGCGAGGAGACGGTCTCCGAGGTGATCGGGAAGCTCCGCAAGCAGTTCAAGAACCACCCGGACGGGGTTTTGCGCATCGTCGACCCGTCGCCGCTGCCGGGGCTGGGCTCCCGCGGCGGCCTGACGCTGGAATTGCAGGACCGCAGCGGCGAGGGCGGGCTCACGCTCGCCAAGACCGCCGAGGGCTTCATCGCGCAACTGAAAAAACTGCCGGAGATCGGCGGCGCCACCGCCACCACCAGCTACGGCGTGCCGCAGCTGCGCCTCGACATCGACCGGGCCAAGGCCGAGCAGCTTGGTGTGAGCCTGCAATCCCTGTTCGACGCGCTCGGCACCTATGTCGGCTCGTCCTTCGTCAACCTCTTCAACAAGTTCGGCTTCGTCTACCAGGTCTACGTCCAGAGCGAGTCGCAAGGCAGGCGCACCTTCGAGGATCTGGCGCGGCTCACCGTGCCGAACAAGAACGGCGAGCCGGTGCAGATCGGCGCGCTCGTGACCCCGCACTTCGTCAGCGGGCCGACGGCGGTCCTGTCCTACAACACCTACCCGGCGATCGAGATCGCGCTGGACACCGCCGAGACCGCGAGTTCGGGCGCGGCCATCGCGGCGGTGGAGCGCCTGGCCGGCACGGCTTTGCCGACCGACTACGCGGTGGAATGGACCGAGGTCGCCTACCAGGAGAAGATCGCCGGCGGCTGGGCGCCGCTGATCTTCGGGCTCGGCGTGGTGATGATCGTGCTGCTGCTCGCCGGCCAGTACGAGAGCCTGCGTCTGCCCTTCGTGGTGATCCTGGTGACGCCGCTCGCCCTGTTCGGGGCCGTCGGGGCGCTCGCCTTGCGGGATCTCCCCCTCGACATCTTCGGGCAGATCGGCCTCCTGCTCCTCGTCGGGCTGGCGGCGAAGAACGCGATCCTGCTCGTCTCCTTCGCCCGCGACCTCAGGGCCAAGGGCGAGGACGCGGTCACGGCGGCGCAAGATGCCGTGCGCCTCAGGATGCGGCCGATCCTGATGACCTCCTTCGCCTTCATCCTCGGCTCGGTGCCGCTTGCCATCGCGAGCGGGGCCAGCGCCAATGCCCGGATCTCGATGGGCACGGTGGTGATCGGCGGGCTCCTGGTGGCGACCCTGCTCACCCTGTTCGTCACCCCGGTCTTCTACGTCGCGGCCGAGCGGCTGGCGGAGGGGCGGGGGCGCAAGGCGGCACCCGAGCCGGACCGCGCGGCCCAGCCGGCGGAATAGGGCGCCCGAACCCTGTGGACGGCGGTGGACGGGACTCGCACCGGAGCCACCGTTACGCTTTCATTTACGCAAGGCCGGCAGGGTCCTCGGTAAGTGCAGCGTAACCCTGTGCGGCCCCGCGGCCCGCCTTCCAGCCCTTCCGGGCTCGAAGGCGGCCCGGGCGGCACGGGATCCGAGGGATCGATGGCGGGATCTTCGAAGAGCGGTTCTCCGCGCCCGGTAACGGAGCGGGGGGCCCTCCGGCCTGTGCCGGTCGTCAAGTGGGCCGCGGTGGCGGGCATCGCGCTCGCGGCGGCCAATTGCGCCGGACCGACGCCCAAGAACCTGGCGGTGCGCAGTGGCGGCCGCGAGATCGATCCGAAATACGGCGTCGCCGCGAGCCCGCGGCTCTACGGCGAGAACGACAAGATCCCCAAGGGCGGCGGCCGGCAGATGACCGGCAAGCCCTACGTGGTGGCCGGCCGCACCTACGTGCCGCGCCAGGATGCCCGGGGCTACGTGCGCGAGGGCCTGGCCTCCTGGTACGGCACCGCCTTCCACGGCCGCCAGACCGCCAACGGCGAGATCTTCGACCGCTTCTCGGTCGCCGCAGCCCACCCGACCCTGCCGCTGCCGAGCTATGCCCGGGTCACCAACCTGCAGAACGGCCACTCGATGGTGGTGCGGGTCAACGACCGCGGGCCCTACCACGCCGACCGGCTGATGGACGTGTCGCAGGCGGTGGCCGAGGCCCTGGATTTCCGCCGCCGCGGCACCACGAAGGTCCGGGTCGAGTATGTCGGCAAGGCCTCGGTCGGCGGCAGCGACGACCGCAAGCTGATGGCGACCCTGCGCACCGACGGGACGCCGGCCGGCTCGCCGATGGGCGCCAACATCATGGTGGCGGATGCGGGCGAGGACGCGAAGCCCTTCGCGTTCCGCCAGCCTGAAGCGGAGCCGGTGCGGCCGATCGTCGAGAAGCCGCGGGTCGTCGCGCCGGTGCAGGTCGCCGAGGCCGAGCCGGAGATCCGCCGCCCGGTGCGCCAGCCTGCGCCGGTCCGGCTGGCCGAGGCACCGGCGAGGCCCGTCCCGGCGCCGGTCCGGGCCGTCGCTCCGGCGCCCGTCCGCATGGCCGCCATCGAGGGCCTGAATCCCGGCCTCGCCGCGCCCCGCGCTGCCAAGCCTGCCTCCATGCCTGCCTCGATGCCGGCGCACGCGCAGCAGGCGCCCGCCGCCCCGGCCCGCCGCCCGGCCCCGCCGAGCCAGGCCCTGGCCTATGCCGGCCACCCCGCGACCGACCGCGCCTCGCTCGCCCAGGCGATGCATGCCGCAGCCGGGCCGGCCAAGGGGAAGGCCGCGCAGACGACGATCATCGCGAAGACCGGCCCGCTGCCGATCGCGCCGCCGCTCCGCCTCGCCGGCGCCCAGAAGGGCGACCGGGAGGATGCCAAGCCGACCGGCCACAAGCCCGGTGCACCGCCGCGGTCGAAGGTGGCGGGGATGTATTGAGGGCCGGGGCGGCCTCCGGCCGTGGGATAGCGGAGGTCACCGGTATCCCACCCATAACCTCATCCTGAGGTGCGAACGCAGTGAGCCTCGAAGGAGGGCTCCAGAAATCTCCGAGATTCCTGGAGCCCTCCTTCGAGGTTAGTCGATTTTCAATCGACTAACACCTCAGGATGAGGTCGCGGGTGGGATGAATCGATGGATGTGGGCGGGCGGCGCGGTTCTGCCAGCCTCGGCAGCACCGTGACACCACATTGTCGTCTCGCCGCCTTCCACACCCGAAACGGTTCCCCATCCCGCACTGCGGCACAGGCGCGGTTGCGCGGGCCCGAGCGGAGCGGCAAAGTGCAGCAAACGTCCCGGCCGGCAGGTGTCCCGATCGGCCGGGGTTTCGAGCGGTAGCGGCAAGGCGGCAGGTTCATGCGTGTGACAGCGACCACCGGAGCGGGCAGGGCGCTTGCGCGCCGGGCCGCCGCCCTGGCCCTGGCGGCCTTCCTCGGGGCCCAGCTGGCGGCTTCCGACGCACGCGCGCAAGCCGCCCAGAATCCCGCCTTCCAGACGCTCGCGCCGCACGCGATCCTGATCGATGCCGATACCGGCGCGGTCCTGTTCGAGAAAGGCGCCGACGAGCCGTTCTCGCCGGCCAGCATGGCCAAGCTGATGACCGTCGAGGTGCTGTTCGACGAGATGCGCAAGGGCAAGCTCGGCCCCGACACCGAGTTCACCATCAGCGAGAATGCCTGGCGCCGCGGCGGGGCCGGGGGCGGCGGCTCGTCGATGTTCGCCCAGCTCAACAGCAAGGTGAAGCTGCCCGACCTGCTGCGCGGCATCGTCGTGCAATCCGGCAACGACGCGGCGATCGCCGCGGCCGAGGGCGTCGCCGGCACCGAGGACAACTTCGCCCAGATCATGAACCGGCACGCGAAGGAGATCGGGCTCGAGCGCTCGACCTTCCGCAACGCCACCGGCTACTCGGCTCCCGACCAGAAGGTGACGGCCCGCGACATGGCCCGGCTCGCCATCCACCTGATCGAGGCCTATCCGGAGAACTACAAGCTCTTCGCCGAGCGCGAATTCACCTGGAACAAGATCCGCCAGCAGAACCGCAACCCGCTGCTCGCCCTCGACATCGGCGCCGACGGGCTGAAGACCGGCTACCTCGAGGAATCCGGCTACGGCCTGACCGGCTCGGCGGTGCAGAACGGCCAGCGCCTGGTCCTGGTGGTGAGCGGCCTCAAGACCGCCCGCGACCGCGCCGCGGAGTCGCGCAAGCTGATCGAATGGGGCTTTCGCGCCTTCGAGGCGCGCCAGGTCTTCAATGCCGGCGAGACCGTGGCGGAGGCCGAGACCTTCGGGGGCGAGAAGGGCCGGGTGCCCCTCGTCACGAGGAAGCCGGTGCGCCTGATGCTGCCGCGGGGCAACAGCGACCGGCTGGTGGCGCGGGCGACCTACCAGGGCCCGCTGACCGCCCCGGTGGAGGAGGGCCGCGAGGTCGGCCGGCTCAAGGTCACCCGCGGCGAGCAGGTGGTGCTCGACATGCCGCTCTACACCGCCGAAGCGGTGCCCGCCGGCACCATGACCCAGCGCGCCCTCGACGCGGCCATGGAGGTCGGCACCGGCTGGTTCCGCCAGGCCCTCAGCCGGATCACCAGCAAGTCGTGAGCGAGGCTCCCACGACGGCAGGGTGCTTCATCACCTTCGAGGGCGGCGAGGGCGCCGGCAAGTCGACCCAGATCGCGCGCCTCGCGACCTGGCTGCGCACCGGCGCGGACGGCCCCCGCGAGGTGGTGACCACCCGCGAGCCCGGCGGCTCGCCCCGGGCCGAGCGGATCCGCGGCGCGGTGCTGTCGGGCATCGCCAAGCCCTACGGCCCCTTCGCCGAGGCGCTGCTGTTCGCCGCCGCCCGCCTCGACCACCTCGCGACCCTGATTCGCCCGGGCCTCGCCCGCGGCGCGATCGTGCTGTGCGACCGCTTCAGCGATTCGACCCGGGCCTATCAGGGCGCCGCCGGCGGGGTCGATGCCGAGACCCTGGCCGCCCTGGAGCGGGTGGTGGTGGGGGCGACCCGGCCCGACCTGACCCTGATCCTCGACCTTCCCCCCGAGATCGGGCTCGCCCGGGCGCGCCGGCGCGACCGCGCCCAGGGCCCCGACCGGTTCGAGGCCGAGGCGTTGAGCTTCCACCAGCGCCTGCGGGCGGCCTTCCTCGCCATCGCGGCGGCCGAGCCGGCGCGCTGCGTCGTCATCGATGCGCAAGACGCGCCCGACGCCGTCGCGCAGGCGATCCGCGCGGCGGTGGCGTCGCGCCTGCCGCACCTCGTCCGGGATCACTCCGATGCCGCCTGAGACGAGAGACGACGACCTCGAACCGGGCGAGATCCCGGGCGTGCCGCGCCCGCGCGAGCAGACCGACCTCCTCGGCCAGGAGGCGGCCGAGCGGGCGTTCCGCGAGGCGATCGGCGCCGGACGGCTGCACCATGCCTGGCTCATCGGCGGCCCGAAGGGCATCGGCAAGGCGACGCTCGCCTTCCGGGTCGCCCGCCATCTCCTCGCCCGCGGCGACGGGGCGGGAACGCCCGACAGCCTGGCGCTGCCGCCCGGCCACACGGTCGCGCGCCAGGTCGCCGGCCTGTCGCACCCCAACCTCGTGCTGCTGCGCCGCCAGAAGGCGCCGGGAGCCAAGACCGTGCCGACCCAGATCGGCGTCGACGCGGCGCGCCGCGCCCTCCATCTCTTCTCGGCCACCTCGGCCGATGCGGGCTACCGGATCTGCATCGTCGACTGCGCCGACGAACTGAACCTCGCCAGCGCCAACGCGCTCCTGAAGGTGATCGAGGAGCCGCCGCCGCGCTCGCTGTTCCTGATCGTCAGCCACGCCCCCGGGCGCCTGCTCCCCACCATCCGCTCGCGCTGCCGCCGCCTCGCCCTCAAGCCCCTGGCGACCGGGGAGGTGGCCCGGGTGCTGCGGAGCCTCGGACCGCAGCAGGCCGGCAGACCGCCGGAGCTGATCGAGCGGGCGGCGTCCTTGAGCGAGGGCTCGGTCGCCCGCGCCCTCGACCTCCTCGATCCCGACACGATCGGGGTGGTCGACGAGGTCGAGTCGCTGATGGACCAGGGCGACCGGCCGGATTGGCGCCGGGCCCTGAAGCTCGCCGAACGGCTTGCCGGCCGCGACGCCGACGGGCTCTACGTCACCGCCCTCGACACGGTGCAACGCCGCCTCGCCGCCGAGATCGAGCACCGCCAGGGCGAGCCACCCTCCCGCCTCGCGGCTTTGGCCGATGCCGCCGAGCGCGCCGCCAAGGCCGCCCGGGAGGCGCAGGTCTACAACCTCGACCGGCGGCCGGTGGTGCTGTCCCTGTTCGGCCTCTGAAGCCCCATGCGCCTCTTCCCGCTCTCCGACCTGCATCTCGAGCGCCGGCCGCTGGCCGCCGTGCCGCCCCCGAGCCAACCCTTCGACGTGATGGTCTGCGCCGGCGACGTCTGGGAGGGCGAGCCGGAACGGGGGCTCTCCGCGCTGCTGCATCTCGCCGGCGAGCGGCCGGTGGTGCTGGTGCCGGGCAACCACGAGCGCTACGCGCCGGCCGGCGATCCCCGCACCGCCCCGGACCTGCTGGCGGCGCTCCGGGCCGGGGTGGAGGCGATCAACCGGGAGGCCTCCCGCGAGCGCGTGGTGCTGCTCGAAGGCGGCGAGGCTCGCGTCATCGACGGCGTGCGCTTCGTCGGCGCCACCCTGTGGAGCGACTGGCGGCTCGCCGGGCGCTGGCTGTCGCCCGACACCCCCGACCGGCCCGACGACCCGGTGGCCTATGCCGCCGCCCACATGACCGATCCGGCGACCGGCTCGCGGGAATACCGGGCGATCCGCCGGGGCGACGGCACGCCCTGGACGCCGCAGGCCGCGATGGAGGCCCACGCCGCCGACCGGGCCGCCCTGATGGCGGCTTTCGCACGGCCGCATCCGGGCCCGACCGTCGCGGTCACCCACCACCCGCCGATCGCGGAGGCCGCCGACCGGTTTCGCGACGCCCCCGGCGTGCCCTGGTGGGTGCCGGCCTTCTACGCCACCACCCTGCTCGCCGACCTGCCCGATGCCCACCGGCCGGCCCTCTGGATCTCCGGCCACTTCCACGCCGCCCACGACCTCGCGCTGTACGGCACGCGCTGCCTGTCCAACCCGGTCGAGGGCCGCAGCTTCGATCCGGAGCAGGTGGCGGCGGTTCCGGCCTGAGACGGGAATCCGGGGGGCCCTAAGGCACAGGTTGGCGTCGCGCCGCCGCGCCCCATCATGACCCGTCTCGGCGGAGGATGCGGATCATGAACGGCTTCCTGGCGGTGGTGCTGATCTGCGCCAACACGGTCCCGGTGCAGGAGTGCGAGGAGGCCAATGCCACCGACGTGTTCAAGACCAAGGTCGCGAGCGAGATCGGCTGCGCGACGGGCTGGCAGGAGATCATCGCCCGCTCGGAGGTCCGCGAGGGGGTGGGGCGGACGGCCTACCTGAAGACGCTCTGCCGGCGAGTGAAGACGGGCGGGTGACGGGCCGCCGCTACCGGTCGTGCTTGATGTAGGCGAAGCGCGGGTCGCTCGGCGTGCCCTCCAGCGCCCCTCCCTCCAGCCCCGGCTGCCAGCCGACCACCTCCTCGATCTTCCTCGCCAACGCAAAATCCTTCTCGGTCAGGCCCTTGGCCGAGTGGGTGGTGAGCCGCACCTCGACCCAGGCGTAAGAAGCGGTGAGGTCCGGGTGGTGCCAGGCCGCCTCGGCGAGGTGGCCGACGGTGTTGATCACCATCAGGGTGCCCTTCCAGCTGTTCGTCCGGTAGGTGCGGGTGATCCAGCCGTCGGCCTCCGTCCAGGCCGGCAGGTCGGCGAGGCGGGCGGCGATCGCGTCGGGGCTGAGAACCTGGTCTTTCGGCATGGCGTCGTCATCGTCCCGACGAGAGTACAAGTGACCGCGGCGGCGGACCCGCCCAGGGTGCGGCCTCACGCGCCGACGCGCAAGCGGTGGACGCCGCCGACCGCACCGCCTACCTCTCTCGGCGACAACGGTCGGCACCCAGGCCGGACGAACCGGCCGGACAGGAGGAGGGGGCCCATGCTCTCACGGCGCGGATTGATGGCGGCGGCCGGGCTGTGGCCGCTCGCCCTCCGGGGGGCCGCAGGCCAGACGACCTCCGCGCAGGCCAGCCTGAAGGTCGGATTGCTGCCGTTCGGCACCGTCTCGTGGGAGGCGGCGGTGATCAAGGCGGAGGGGATCGACGCGGCCGAGGGGCTGTCCCTCGAGGGCGTGCGGCTCGCCGGGAGCGACGCCGCCCGCATCGCCTTCCAGGGCGGCCAGGTCGACACCATCGTCTCCGACCTGCTCTGGGCCGCGCGCCTGCGGGCGGAGGGCCGGGCGGTGAAGTTCCTGCCCTATTCCTCGACCGAGGGCGCCCTGATGGTGCCGGGAGGCAGCGCCCTGCGCTCGGTGGCCGATCTCGCCGGCAAGCGCCTCGGGGTGGCGGGAGGCCCGCTCGACAAGAACTGGCTGCTCCTGCGGGCCCGCGCCCGCGAGAAGGACGGGCTCGACCTGGAGCGCGCGGCCCAACCCGTCTTCGGCGCGCCGCCGCTCCTGATGCGCAAGCTCGAATCGGGCGAGCTCGACGCCGCGCTCCTGTACTGGACCTTCTGCGCCCGGCTCGAGGCGCGGGGCTTCCGCCGCCTGATCGGCGCCGACGGCATCGCCGAGGCCTTCGGGGTCACGGGCCCGATCGCGCTCCTCGGCTACGTCTTCGACGAGGCGCTGCTGCAGCGCCAGCCCCACACCGTGGCGGGCTTCGCCCGGGCCTCGTCCAAGGCCAAGCAGGCGCTCGCCGCGAACGATGCGGCCTGGGCGCCCGTGCGCCCGCTGATGGCGGCGGAGGACGAGGCGACCTACGCCACCCTCAAGCGTGCCTTCCTGGAGGGCATCCCGCGCCGGAAGGCGGCGGCCGAGCGCGCGGATGCCGAACGCCTCTACGCGGTGCTGGCGCGGCTCGGCGGCGAGCGCCTGGTCGGCGCGGCCACGACCCTGCCGGAGGGGCTGTACTGGGATGGCGGGCCGAATGGCTGAGCGACACGGCAGGCCCTCTCCGGCGCACAGGGTCACGCTCATTCCCTCCCGCCCGCGACCTCATCCTGAGGTGTCGGTCGATCGACGATCGACTGACCTCGAAGGAGGGTTCCAGACATCCCTGCGATCCCTGGAGCCCTCCTTCGAGGCTATGCGATCTCCGATCGCCCAGCACCTCAGGATGAGGTCGCGGGTGGGAGAGGCGAGGGTGGAACGGGTCGGCCGCCCGATCGTGAGGCGGCTCGCTTGACGGCCCTCCTCGCCCGCCTCGGATCCCTCGTCCTGCTGCTGGCCTGCTGGTGGCTGGCGAGCCGCGTCGTCGATCCCCGCACCCTGCCGTCGCCGGAGGCGGTGGCGGCCTTCGTGGCGCGGGAGGCGGCCTCCGGCGACCTCCTGCGCAACATCGGCATCACGCTGTGGCGGGTCGTCGCCTCGTTCTGCCTCGCCATGGCGACGGGGGCGGTGCTCGGCATCGCGCTTGGCCGCTCGCGAACCGCCGACCAGCTCCTCGACACGCCGCTGCTCGTGCTCCTCAACACCCCGGCGCTGATCATCACGGTGCTCGCCTATATCTGGCTCGGCCTGACCGAGACCGCGGCGATCCTGGCGGTGGCGCTCAACAAGATGCCGAACGTCGCGGTGATCCTGCGCGAGGGCGCCCGCGGGCTCGATCCGGGCCTCGAGGAGATGGCCCAGGCCTTCCGGTACGACCGCCGCACCTGGATCCGCCACGTGCTCCTGCCCCAGCTCGAACCCTTCGCGGTGGCGGCCGCCCGCTCCGGCGTGTCGCTCGCCTGGAAGATCGTGCTGGTGGTCGAGCTGCTCGGCCGGCCGAACGGCGTCGGCTACGCCATCTCGTATTATTTCCAGCTCTTCGACGTCGCGGCGCTGATCGGCTACAGCCTCGTGTTCAGCGCGGTGATGCTGGCGGTCGACGCCCTGCTGCTCCAGCCCTCGACGCCCGGGCCCGCCGATGGCGCTGACCGATACCCTCCTCACCCTGACGGTCCGCCGCAAGGTCTACCGCCCGGACGGGGCCGAGCCGGTCGAGGCGGTGCGCGACCTCGCCGTCACGGTCCGGGCGGGGGAAACGCTCTGCCTGATCGGCCCGTCGGGGGCGGGCAAGACCACCACCCTGCGCATCCTGCTCGGCCTCGACCGCGATTTCGAGGGCGCGCTCGCCACCCGCCCGGATTTGCGCATCGGCATGGTGTTCCAGGAGCCGCGGCTGCTGCCCTGGCGGACCGTCGAGGAGAACGTGCGCCTCTCCCTGCCGCGGGGCGAGCGCGGGCAGGGCCTGGACGCCCTGTTCGAGGAACTCGGCCTCGGCCCCTGGCGCGGGCGCTACCCCCGGGCGCTGTCGCTCGGCATGGCCCGGCGGGTCGCGCTCGCTCGCGCCCTCGCCCTGGCGCCGGGCCTCCTCGTCCTCGACGAGCCCTTCGTCTCCCTCGACGACGCCGCGGCGGCCTCGTTGCGCGCGGCGGTGTTCGGCAGCGCGGCCTCCCGCGGCGCGGCGGTGCTGATGGTGACCCACAACGTGCCCGAGGCGCTCGCCGTGGCCGACCGGCTGCTGCTGCTCTCCGGCCGCCCGGCGAGCCTGGTGGCGGACGTGCCGATCCGGACGCCCAGGGCCGGGCGCGGGCGCGACTGGATGGAGGCGATGCGGCGGGACCTCTCGGCAAAGTATCCCGGAACGGTCGCGGAGGGGTGACGCGAAGCGGGCAGGGGTTGCACCCGGATCGCTCCTCGCCGGCCCACCCGGCTGCTACAGCACGGGCAAAGCCATAAGATTCGAGGACGCGCCCGTGCCGACCCCAGCGATGCCCGCCGACGGGCTCGATTCCACTGCCTCGTGGCGCCGCCTCGTCGTCGCCGTGCTGCTCTCCACCATCGGGGGCGTCGGCATGTGGTCGGTGGTGGTGGTTCTGCCCGCCGTGCAGGCGGAGTTCGGCGCCGCCCGGGGGGCCGCCGCCTTGCCCTACACCCTCACGATGGTCGGCTTCGCCTTCGGCGGCGTGCTGATGGGCAAGCTCGCCGACCGGTTCGGCATCCTGGCGCCGCTGGTGCTCGGCGGGATCTGCCTGTTCCTCGGCTACGGCGCCACCGCGCTCTCGACCAGCCTGTGGCAGTTCGCGCTGGCGCACGGGATCCTGATCGGGCTCCTCGGCTCGTCCGCCGCCTTCGGGCCCCTGATGGCCGACATCTCGCTGTGGTTCGCGCGCCGGCGCGGCATCGCGGTCTCGGTCTGCGCCGCGGGCAACTACCTCGCCGGCACGATCTGGCCGCCGCTCGTCCAGCACGCGGTGTCGGATTACGGCTGGCGCGCCACGCAAGCCGGCATCGGCCTGTTCTGCCTCGCCACGATGCTGCCGCTCGCCCTGCTGATGCGCCGGCGCCCGCCGGTCCAGGCGGTGGAACGCGTCCGGCCTTCGGGGGCGGGCGGCACGCTCGGCCTGCCGCCTTCCGTCCTCCAGGGACTGCTGGTCGTGGCGGGGCTCGCCTGCTGCGTCGCCATGTCGATGCCGCAGGTCCACATCGTCGCCTATTGCGGCGATCTCGGCTACGGCGTCGCCCGCGGCGCCGAGATGCTGTCCCTGATGCTCGGCTTCGGCATCGTCAGCCGGATCGCCTCGGGCTTCCTCGCCGACCGGATCGGGGGCTTGCCGACCTTGCTGGTCGGCTCGGTGCTCCAGGGCGTGGCGCTGCTGCTCTACCTCGCCTTCGACGGGCTGACCTCGCTCTACGTGATCTCGGCCCTGTTCGGCCTGTTCCAGGGCGGCATCGTCCCGGCCTACGCGATCATCGTGCGCGAGCTGTTCCCGGCGAGCGAGGCCGGCGGCCGGGTCGGCGTCGTCCTGATGGCGACCCTGTTCGGCATGGCGCTCGGCGGCTGGCTGTCGGGCGTGATCTTCGATCTCAGCGGCTCCTACGCGGCGGCCTTCGCCAACGGAATCGGCTGGAACCTGCTCAACGTCGCGATCTCGCTCTGGCTGGTGCAGCGCCGGGCGGGGCAGGGGCGGCAGGCGCTGGCCTGAAGGACGACAGACCAGGCCAGTCGAGGCCCGGATCATCTCGGCGACACTGCGTCAGGAACCCGTCGGGGCGCCGGACGTTCGAAGTACGGTGCAGTCCAACCGGGCGGGATCGCCAATCCAGGGTCGGTCCGACCCCGCCGCTCGTGTGATCTCGGCACCACGGTGCGAAATGTCACCGCGGCGTCGCACCCCCGTGTTTACCGTTTTCTCAACCGACACGCTTCGGGAACGCAACTCTTCGAGCCTTGGCGACTTATCCATGGCAAGAGAGAGCGGCCCCGGAGCGACGTCGCCGGACGTGCCGCACGGCCTTCAACCGATGGGATCACCGATCATGCGTGCGCGTTCCTGCGCCCGACTGCCCCTGCTCGCCGTTCTGGCCGCCCTGGCCACGGCCGGCGCCCCGCTCTGCGCGAGCGCCGCACCCGCGGTCGACAAGGCGCCGAAGGCCGCAGCGGCCCCCGCCCGCGACGTCGCCGCGACGGCGAGCGTGACCGCGCCCGCCACGGAGGCCGACGACGCCCAGTGCTCGACCTCGCGCAAGAAGCTGTTCGTCGACGGCGAAGGCTGGATCGTGCGGCGGGTGACGATCTGCCGGTGATCGCATCGGACCGACCTGTTTTTGAGGCCCGTCTCGGTGAGGCGGGCCTTCGTCGTTCGAGGCAACGCTTCGTTTCGCATCGTGCCCGGCTCGACCCAACGGTCTTGAACCTCTCAGGGTCATTCCGGGGCCGCGACAGCGGAGCCCGGGCTCCAGACACTCAGGAGTTCCAGGAGACAACGAAACGGTCTCCGCTTCATTCAACACCATCCGCGGTTCTGGATTCCGGGCTCCGCTACGCGGCCCCGGAATGACGCGGAGGGGATGAAACCTCGCCGGCCCGATCGGGCAAGTTCAGGCAAACACGAAGAAAGGGCGCCCGCAGCCTCCGCCGCGGGCGCCCCTCTTGATTCCATCATCCTCGACTCAGTGGGTCGCGGTGTCCCGGTCGTCGAAGATGTCCCGGTCCTTGGTCTCGGGCACCAGCAGCAGGCCGAGCACGAAGGTCATCAGCGCGATGACGATCGGGTACCAGAGGCCGTAATAGATGTCGCCGGTCTGGGCCACCATCGCGAAGGCGGTGGCGGGCAGCAGGCCGCCGAACCAGCCGTTGCCGATATGGTAGGGCAGGGACATCGAGGTGTAGCGGATCCGGGTCGGGAACAGCTCGACCAGGGCCGCGGCGATCGGGCCGTAGACCATCGTGACGAAGAGCACGAGGACGAAGAGCAGCCCGATCACGCCGGCCACCTGCGGCCGGAAGATGTCGAACGGGTTCGCCATCTTGACGACCTGCGCGTCGCCCGCCTTCGGGTAGCCCGCCGCCTGGAGCGCGGTCGCCGCCGCCTTGTTGAACTCCACCGCCGGGGCGCCCGCCGCGAACGGGACCTCGGTGCCGTTGATCCGCACGACCGTCGGCTGGCCGGCCGGCGCGGCCTCGGTGGCGTAGCGCACCGAGGACTTGGCCAGGTAGTCGCGGGCCAGATCGCACGGCGCCGAGAACACCCGGGTGCCGACGGGGTTGAACAGGCTGCCGCACTGGGCCGGATCGGCCACCACGGTCACCTTGACGGTCTCGATCGCCTTCTCGAGGGCCGGGTTGGCGAGCGTGGTGATCTGCTTGAACACCGGGAAGAAGCTCAGCGCCGCGATCAGGCAGCCGGCCAGGATGATCGGCTTACGGCCGATCTTGTCCGAGAGCCAGCCGAACACCACGAAGAAGCCGGTGCCTAGCAGCAGCGCCCAGGCGATCAGGAGGTTCGCGGTATAGCCGTCGACCTTCAGGATCGATTGCAGGAAGAACAGGGCGTAGAACTGGCCCGTGTACCAGACCACGCCCTGGCCGGCGACGAGGCCGAGCAGCGCGATGAGAGCGATCTTGGCATTGCGCCACTGGCCGAAGGCCTCGGTCAGCGGAGCCTTCGAGGTCTTGCCCTCTTCCTTCATGCGCTGGAAGGCCGGCGATTCGCTGAGCTGGAGACGGATCCAGAGCGAGATGCCGAGCAAGAGCACCGAGACCAGGAACGGGATGCGCCAGCCCCATTCGGCGAAGGCGGCCTCGCCGGTGAAGGAGCGCACCGCCAGGATCACCACCAGCGACAGGAACAGGCCGAGCGTCGCGGTCGTCTGGATCCAGCTGGTGTAGAAGCCGCGCCGTCCCTGCGGGGCATGCTCGGCGACGTAGGTCGCGGCACCCCCGTACTCGCCGCCGAGGGCGAGGCCTTGCGCGAGGCGCAGCACGATCAGGATGATCGGCGCCGCGATGCCGATCTGCGCGGCGTTGGGCAGGATGCCGACGATGAAGGTCGACAGGCCCATGATCAGGATGGTGACGAGGAAGGTGTATTTGCGCCCGACGATGTCGCCGACGCGCCCGAACACCAGGGCGCCGAACGGCCGCACCAGGAAGCCCGCCGCGAAGGCGAGCAGCGCGAAGATGTCCCGGGTCGCCGGCGGGTAGGACGAGAAGAACTGCGCGCCGATGATGCCGGCGAGCGAACCGTAGAGGTAGAAGTCGTACCACTCGAAGACGGTGCCGAGGGAGGAGGCCAGGATGACCTTCTTCTCCTCGCGCGTCATCGGGCGCGCGGCATCGCCGGCTTTCCCGAGGGCGGCTGAGCTTGCCATGGGGGGGTGTCCTCCTCTTGGGGAGCGTTTCCATCAGGGACGCGCCGCCCGCGCGAATCTTCGCCGCGTCGGGATCGTCGCGTTGGGTGTGAACCGGGTGTGCGGCGGCGCCTGTCGCCGGGCAGGGGGATTGAAACCGCCCGCTCGCACGTAATCCGCCGCTGACACGAATCGTTAAGCCAGCCGTGCCTCGCAGCCCATCCGACAATTCGTCGTGAGACTTAGGTCGTGAGACTTCTGTAGGGGATGGGCATGGCGGAGCGCGAGTGGTCCAATCGGATCGGAAACAGATTCCGGAAGCAAAAACAATCTCATCTCGAATGATTAGAATCGCCGATTTACTTACAATTTTATACGTATAATAATTCATGCAAACTACATGCGGATATTCGATTATCTAACTTGAATCGCGAGCAACTCTCGAAACACCAACCAGCGACAGTGGCGCTCACAAGCATCCGCACTCTGCCACGGCTGGCGCGGCTCTCCATGGGGAACGAGGATGCCCCACCCGGCATTGATCCCTGCTAATGCCGGGAGCCGGGAAGACACATCATGCGTCGCGACCTGATCGTCCTCACCCTCGCCGCCACCCTGGTGGGTGCCGGCGCCGAGGCGCAGCCGTTGCGCGGCCCCGGGGGCCCGGGCGCGCGTTCCCATGTCGCGGTCGCGCCGGTTCAGGGCGGTCGCGCGGCGATCTACGACATCCGCGGGCGGCACGGCCGGGGCGGAGCGTTTCACGGCCGGCGGCTCGCCGCCTATGGCGGCACCACCTTCGCCGCGCCGCTGGGCCTCTACGGCGCGAACGGCGTCCTCGAACCCGGCCTCGTCGCCGAGCCGTATTTCAAGCTGCCGCGGCCGAGCGAGCTGGTGCCGTCCGCCTGGGGCGAGGGCACCTACGGCGTCCCGACCGTCGCCGGCATCCCGCCCCAGCCGAAGGCCGATCCGGTCCTCTACGTCATCAATGGCGGCGAGCGCCAGGTCGGCGGCGCCCGGGTGGTGTCGGTCCAGGCGCCGCGGCGATAGAGGCACACCGCGGCGGTAGGACGCAGGACCCGGCATGGCGCCCGCGGGCACGGTCGCGGGCGCTCGCCTGCCGGGTTGCGATTTGTTATGCCGTGGCGGTGATGCCGACCTCGCACCCCGCTCCGATCCCGCAGAGCCGGATCCCCGCTCGCATCGGGCGGCCGGGCGCTTGCGCGAACCGATGAGGCTGCGCGCCGACGGTCCCGCTCCGGCCGACGCCGCCTCGCCCGATCGGGACGAGGCCGCCACCTTGCGCCGGGAGGTCGAGACCTTGCGCCGGGCGCTCGCCGAGCGCGACGCGTTCCTGGCCGGCGTGGCGCACGAATTGCGCAACCCGATGACCCCGATCCTCGGCCAGGTCGAGCGCCTGCTGGCGACCGCCGAGCGCGAGGCGCCGGAGGGACGGGTGGCGCAGGGGCTGGTGCAGCTGCGCTGGCTCGTCGAGCGCTATGTCCGCCGGGCGACGACCCTCCTCGACGTGTCCCGGGTCCAGGCCGGGCAGCTCGCCTTGCTCGCCGCCCCCGTGCCGCTGGCCGAGGTGGTGGAGGAGGTGGTGGCGTCCCTGCGCCCGATGGCGGCCCATGCCGGCAGCGCGATCACCGTCACGGTGCCGGACGACCTGGTGCTGTCCTGCGAGCGCCTCGCCCTCGACCAGATCCTCGACAACCTGGTCACCAACGCGATCAAGTACGGCGACGGCAGCGCGATCACGGTCTCCGGCCTGCGGGACGGTGCCGTGGCGCGGATCCGGGTGAGCGACCGCGGCATCGGCATCGCGCCGTCCGACCAGGCCCGGATCTTCGAGCGCTTCGAGCGGGCGGTGGGGGATCCGAGCCAGGCGCCGGCCGGCTTCGGGGTCGGCCTGTGGCTGGTGCGCCGCCTCGCCGAGGCGATGGAGGGCGGCGTCGCCCTCGACAGTCGCCCTGGCGAAGGCGCGACCTTCACGGTAACGCTTCCCCTCCACGCGTAAGGCGATCGACGATCGCGAACAGCCTCAGAGCCGGCGAGAGAGTACGACATGACGGGGGCGGAACCCAGCATGGGACAGGCCGGGGCCTATGGCGAGCTGGAGCGGGTTCCGACGGGAATCGCCGGCCTCGACGACATCCTCGGCGGCGGGCTGTTCCGCGGCGGCGTCTACATCGTCCAGGGCACGCCGGGTTCGGGCAAGACCATCTTCGGCAACCACGCCTGCTACACGCATGCCGGCGCCTCGCCGGAGAACCGGGCGCTCTACGTCACGCTGCTCGCCGAGAGCCATGCGCGGATGCTCGGCCACATCGCGCCGCTCGGCTTCTTCCGGGCCGGCCTGATCCCCGACCGGATCACCTACTTGAGCGCCTTCCGTACCCTCCAGGACGAGGGGCTGGCCGGCCTCCTGACCCTGCTGCGCCGGGAGATCGCGGTGCGCGAGGCGAGCCTCGTCGTCCTCGACGGCCTGGTGGCGGCGGAGGAGACCGCCGCCTCGACCCTCGAATTCAAGACCTTCATCCACGAATTGCAGACCCAGGCCGCCGCCACCGGCGTCACCGCGCTCCTCCTCACCAGCGCCTCGGCCGGGGCCGACCTGGTGGCGGCCGAGCACACGATGGTGGACGGCCTCATCGCCCTGTCGAGCCGGCAGACCGGCTGGCGGGCGGAGCGCGCGCTGGAGGTGCGCAAGTTCCGCGGCAGCGGCTTCCTGCGCGGGCATCACAGCTTTCGCATCACCGAAGACGGAATCCGGGTGTTTCCGCGCATCGAGGCCCGGTTGCGGCTGCCGAGCCGGCGCGACCACGTCGAGGGGCCCCCGCTCGCCAGCGGGTCGCCCGCCCTCGACGCGATGCTGGGCGGCGGCCTGCCGCGCCACTCCACGACCCTCGTCGGCGGTCCCTCGGGCATCGGCAAGACCACGCTCGGCCTGCAATTCCTCGGCGCCGACCCGGAGGCGCCGGGCCTGCTGTGCGGCTTCTACGAGAGCGCGGCGGCGATCCGCGCCAAGGCGCGGGCCCTCGACCTGCCGGTCGCCGGGATGATCGAGGACGGCCGGGTCGGGGTCCTGTGGCAGCCCGCCACCGAGGGGCTGATCGACGAGATCTGCACCGATCTCCTGGGGACGATCCGGAACCGGGGGGTCCGGCGCGTGTTCATCGACGGTCTGGACGCGATGTGTCGGATCGCAGGAGATCAGGACCGGATCGTCCGCATCTTCGCCGCCCTCACGGCGGAGTTCAGGGCGCTGGGCGTGACGGCGATGTACACCCGGGAGACCGACCTGCGCGGCACCTTCCTCGACGCTCCCTCGGGCGCCCCCTCCCTGCGGCAGACCTCCAGCGTCGCCGAGAACGTCGTGCTGATGCGCGCCTGCGTGCTGCGGTCCGGCATCCACCGCCTGGTCGCCGTCGCCAAGGCCCGGGACGCCCGGATCGATCCGCGCCTGCGGGTCTTCGACATCCGCCCCGGCGGCCTCTCGATCGACGACGGACCGGAGCGGGCCGAGGCGATCCTGGCCGACCGCGACGCATCGAGCCACGGCGGGGAGTAGGCCCGTGGCGACGGTGCTCATCGTGGACGACGAGTTCGGCATCGCCGAATTGCTGGACGCGGTCCTGTCCGACGACGGCCATACGGTGGCCACCGCCGCCAACGGCCGGCAGGGCCTCGCCCGCGTCGCCGCCGCCCGGCCCGACCTGATCTTCCTCGACTTCATGATGCCGGTGATGGACGGGCCGGCGATGCTGGCCGCCCTCGTCGGCGATCCGGAGACGCGCGGCATCCCGGTCGTGCTCATGAGCTCGATGCCGGAAGCCACCGTGCGGGAGCGCGCCGCGGGCCACGCCGCCTTCCTGCGCAAGCCGTTCCGGATCCGGCAGGTCCACGACCTCGTGGCGGCCCTGCTGCCGGGCGCTCCGAAGACAGTTGACTGAGTCAATCATCTCGGCGACCCTGCCGTCCTGGACGGGAGGCGGGTCGATGGTGCGCGAGAGTATGGTCGATGCGGCGATGGTCGCGGACATGCGGGCCTTCGGCCGGTTCTACACCCGGCAGATCGGCCTTCTGGAGGAGGGGCTGCACCGCAGCGCCTTCTCGCTCACCGAGGCGCGGGTGCTCTACGAGCTCGCCCATCGCGACGGCCTGACCGCCTCGGTGCTGGGCCAGGATCTCGGCCTCGATGCGGGCTATCTCAGCCGGCTGCTCAAGCGCTTCGAGGAGCAGGGCCTCCTGACCCGCCGGACCGCCGCCGGCGACGGGCGGCGCCAGGTCCTCGCCCTGACGCCCGGGGGCCAGGCCGCCTTCGCGCCACTGAACGAGGCGTCGCGGGCGGAGGTCGAGGCGCTGCTGGCGCGGCTGCCCTCCGCCGACCGGTCGGCCCTGGTCGGCGCGATGGCGCGGGTGCGCCGGCTCCTCGGCGATCGCCCGGAGGACCCGGCGATCGTGAGGGACCTGCGGCCCGGCGACATCGGCTGGATCGCCCACCGCCAGGGCCTGCTCTACGCCACCGAATACGGCTTCGACCTGACCTTCGAGGCGCTGGTGGCGGAGATCCTGGCCGGGTTCGTGCGCGACTTCGATCCGGCGCGGGCCGGGGCCTGGATCGCCGAGCAGGCGGGCGAGGTGACGGGCAGCGTGTTCCTGGCGCCGGCTTCCGAAACCGTGGGAAAGCTGCGCCTGCTCTATGTCGAGCCCTCGGCGCGCGGCCAGGGCCTCGGCCGGCGCCTGACCGCGGCCTGCATCGCGGGCGCCCGGGCGCGCGGCTACACCCAGCTCACGTTGTGGACCAACGACGTGCTCACGGCCGCCCGGCGGATCTACGCCGAGGCGGGATTTCGCCTGGTCGAGAGCGCGCCGCACCGCTCGTTCGGGCAGGACCTGGTCGGGGAGACCTGGGTGCTGGATCTGTCGTCGTCGGCCCAGCAGTTCTGACATCCGCCGAGTCATCCCGGGGCCGCGCAGCGGAGCCCGGGATCCAGACACACAGGTTATCCAGGATGAAGCGAGACGTGCTCCGCTCTATTCTGCACGATCAGCGGTTCTGGATCCCGGGCTCCGCTACGCGGCCCCGGGATGACCCTGAGTGGTGTCGACCCAAGAGCCCATTCTGCAAGCCGTCGCAGGCAGCAGCCTCACACCTTCTCCAGCGCCATCTCCAGGAAGCCCAAGGCATCCTCGACGGCGCAGCGGCGGACCTCGGAGCGGCCGAGATCGCCGTAGCGGCGCTCGATGTGCCGGGTCGCCCGGCCGGCGGCGACGAGACCGAAATGGACGAGGCCGACGGGTTTCGTCGCCGTGGCGCCGCTTGGCCCCGCGATGCCCGTGATGGCGAGCGCCACGTCGGCGCGGGAATGGGCGAGCGCGCCTTCGGCCATCGCCCGGGCCACCGGCTCGCTCACCGCGCCGTGGGCCGAGATCAGGTTGAAGTCGACGCCGAGGATCTCGGCCTTCGCCTCGTTGGAATAGGTGACGAAGCCGCGCTCCACCACCTGGGACGAGCCCGCCACCTCGGTGAGCAGGGCGGCGACGAGGCCGCCGGTGCAGGATTCGGCGGTGACGAGGCGCGCCTGGCGCTCGCGATAGGCGGCGATCAGCACGCTCGCCCGGGTGAGGAGGGCGGCATCGAACATCAGGCGCGTGCCTCCGGCAGGCGGATGGTGGCCGCCGCCTGGGCGGCCAGCCCCTCGGCCCGGCCGACGAAGCCGAGCTTTTCCGTCGTGGTCGCCTTGATCGAGACCGCCGAGAGCGGCACGCCTGCGATCTCGGCGATCCGGGTGCGGATCGCCTCGCGATGGGCGCCGATCCGGGGCGCCTCGGCCAGCACCGTGATGTCGAGGTGGTCGATCACCCCGCCGCGCTCGGCCACGCGGCGCACCGCGTCGGCGAGGAACTGGTCCGAGGAGGCGCCGCGCCAGCGCGGGTCGCTCGGCGGGAAGTGGACGCCGATATCGCCGTCGGCGAGCGCGCCGAGGATCGCGTCGGTGAGCGCGTGCAGCACCACGTCGCCGTCCGAATGGGCGAGCACGCCGCGATCGGCCGGGATGCGCACGCCGCCGAGCCAGACGTGGTCGCCCTCGGTGAAGGCATGCACGTCGAAGCCGGTGCCGAGGCGGGTCAGGAGGGTCATGGCGGGTTCGCTCTCGGAGGGGGACGTGAAGGCGCGGTCGGCCTCGACGAGGTCGGCGGCCTGGGTGATCTTGCGGTTGCGCAGGTCTCCGGGGAAGACCGCCACCGGCAGGCCGGCCCATTCGGCGAGCGCCCCGTCATCGGTGAAGCCGTCGTGCCCCTCGGCCGCCGCGCGCCCGTGCGCCTCGTGCAGGAGGGCGAAGCGGAATGCCTGCGGGGTCTGCACCGCGCGCAAGTCCTCGCGCTTCGGCGTCTCGCGCACCCGGCCGTCCGGCTCGACCACCTTGATCGTGTCGGAGACCGGCACGCCCGGCACCGCGGCGCCGTGGCTCTGCGCCGTCGCGATCGCCCGGTCGATCAGGCCCGCATCGACGAAGGGGCGGGCGGCATCGTGCACCAGCACGAGATCGGGGGCCGCCTCACGGGCGAGCGCCGCGAGCCCGGCCCGGACCGAGGCCTGCCGGGTGGCGCCGCCCTCGGTCGGCCGGGCGAGCTTGGCCTGGGCCGCCGGGGGAAGGTCGTCCAGGCACTCGTCGTAGAAGGCG
The DNA here is from genome assembly GCF_016804325.1 of Methylobacterium aquaticum. Classification (NCBI taxonomy): domain Bacteria; kingdom Pseudomonadati; phylum Pseudomonadota; class Alphaproteobacteria; order Hyphomicrobiales; family Methylobacteriaceae; genus Methylobacterium; species Methylobacterium aquaticum. The sequence goes on along the minus strand of NZ_CP043627.1, from coordinate 2,795,550 downwards.
GCCGCATCCGGGGCGATCACCACCTGGATCCGCGTGATGCCCGGATGGGCGGCGAGCGCCGCCAGGGTCCGGGTCAGGACCGCCTGGCCGCCGACGCGGCGATATTGCTTGGGCGTGTCGCCGCCGACGCGGATGCCGCGCCCCGCGGCGACGACCACCGCGGCGATCTGGGGAAATGTCAAAGAGGTCGCTCCCGGGATTGCCCGCTCATTAGCCGGGGCAGCCGGGGGAGGCAAATGCACCAGGGGAAGGGGAGTGCCGCGTGGACAGAACACGCGCTGCGGGCGGGTGCTTGCGGGCAAGTCGGCGCCTGTTTGCACAACACCCGAGACCCCGGGTTGCACAGGATGCATGATGCCGCATCCACCCGATTTTCCGAGTACGAGGAAGTCGCGGGATCCCCTCTCCCGTGTGGGAGAGGGGTAGGGGTGAGGGTGGCGCGCTTCCGTGTGAAGCTGAGAGCGTCGAGCTGCGCAGCTCGACTGTTCTGGCTTATTGCAGAAACCGAGCCACCCTCACCCCTGACCCCTTTCCCACACGGGAGAGGGGAATGCGCTCTACTTTGTAAGATCGGAGCGAGCCACGGCATTTTTCTGGAGATCTCAAACCAAAGCGACCTCATTTTATGGCTGGCACGGGCGAGCGACATCCGTCTCGCAGTGGCTCGGACCCGTCAGCCATCCCGCACCGCAGCGAAGACCAGGTGGCGCCGCTTCCATTCCGCCGCGATGCCCCCTTATCCTGCCCCGCACAGGCGAGAGCCGGCGCGGAACACCGCCGCGACCGGCCGCCGACCCGGGACGGGGCCACTCACCACCCAAATCGCAGGCAATTCGGGGATCGAGGCCCGAACGCGCTTGCGTACGAGCGGGTTTTGGCTATTTGCTGTGCACAATGACGACTGACCATTATTTGAGCGCAGGGGCTTCGGGGGCCGGGCCGGCAGCGCTGCCAAGAGGAATCCCGTCCGCGGGGGCGACGCCGACGCCTGGGCCTTTCCTCACGCGCGGGGCGCTGCTGGCACCGCTGTCCGGCGTCACCGACCTGCACATGCGCCGCATCGCCCGCCGGTTGGGGGCCACCGCGACCGTGTCCGAGATGGTGGCGGCGGAGGATTTCGCCCGCGGCACCGAGGAGGCGCGCCTGCGGGCCGAGGGCGAGGGCGTGCTGCCCCACATCGTCCAGCTCGCCGGCTGCGACCCGCGCTGGATGGCGGAAGGCGCGCGGCTGGCCGAGGCCAACGGCGCCGACGTGATCGACGTCAACATGGGCTGCCCGGCCAAGGCCGTGACCGGCGGCCAGGCCGGCTCGGCCCTGATGCGCGACCTCGACCATGCCGAGCGCCTGCTCGCCGCGGTGCGCGGCGCGGTGTCGGTGCCGGTCACCGTCAAGATGCGGCTCGGCTGGGACGACGCCACCCGCAACGCGCCCGACCTCGCGCGCCGGGCCGAACGGCTCGGCTACGCCGCCGTCACCGTGCATGGCCGCACCCGCCAGCAATTCTATACCGGCCGGGCCGACTGGGCGGCGATCCGCCTCGTCCGGGAGGCCGTCGCGATCCCGCTCGTCGCCAACGGCGACATCGCGGGTCTCGACGACGCCCGGGCCTGCCTCGCGGCGTCGGGCGCCGACGCGGTGATGATCGGGCGCGCGGCGGTCGGGCGGCCCTGGCTCGTCGCCGCGGTCGCCGCGGGGCTCGCCGGCGAGGCGGTCGCCGAGCCCGACGCCGCGGAAAAGGCAGACCTCGCCGCCGAGCATTACCAGGGGCTCATCGCGCTCTACGGCGCCCGGATGGGCGTGCGCCACGCCCGCAAGCACCTGGCGGCCTATGCCGACCATGCCGGCGGGCTCGCCGCGCCCGAGCGGACCCGGCTCGTCACCACCACCGACCCGGACGAGGCCGCGCGGCTGCTGCGGCGCGCCTTCGAGGCCCCGGCCGCACGGCCCGACTGTCAGGCCGCATAGGATGAGCGATGCGCCAGCCCCCCCTGCCGCCCGCACCCGGAGGGCCTCGCTCATGAGCGACCCGACGAGCGAGATGATCATCAACGCCCTGCCGCTGCCCGTCCTGACCATCGGTCCGGACGAGCGGATCATGCAGGTCAACATGGCGGCCGAGCACTTCTTCGACTATTCGCGCCGGATGATGCAGCGCCAGCGCCTGCGCGACATCATCCCGTTCTCCTCGCCGATCATCGCCCTCGTGAACGAGGTGCGCCGGCGCCGGGCCAGCGTCAGCGAGTACCGGGTGGAACTGGCCTCGCCGCGCACCGGGGTCGAGCGCAGCGTCGACGTGTTCGCGACCCATCTCGACGACGACCTCGTGGTGCTGATGCTCCAGGAGCGCACCATCGCCGACAAGATGAACCGCCAGCTCACCCATCGGGGGGCCGCCCGCTCGATGGTGGCGCTCGGTGCGATGCTCGCCCACGAGATCAAGAACCCGCTCGCCGGCATCCGCGGCGCGGCCCAGCTCCTCGAGCAATCGGCCGCCGAGGACGACCGCCTCCTGACCCGGCTGATCTGCGACGAATCCGACCGGATCGTGCGCATCGTCGAGCGGATGGAGCTGTTCGGCGACGAGCGCCCGGTCGAGCGCGGGCCGGTCAACGTCCACGGCGTCCTCGACCAGGTGAAGCGCTCGGCCCAGTCGGGCTTCGCCCGCCACATCCGCTTCGTCGAGAATTACGATCCCTCGCTGCCGCCGGTGCTCGGCAACCGCGACCAGCTGATCCAGGTCATCCTGAACCTCGTCAAGAACGCGGCGGAAGCGATCGGCGCCGACGCGGTCGACGGCGAGATCATCCTGTCGACCGCCTTCCGCACCGGCTTGCGCCTCCAGGTGCCGGGCTCGCGCGAGCGGGTCAGCCTGCCGATCGAGGTGGCGGTGCGCGACAACGGACCCGGCGTCTCGGCCGATCTCCTGCCGGACCTGTTCGATCCCTTCGTCACCACCAAGGCGCAGGGGTCGGGCCTCGGCCTCGCGCTGGTGGCCAAGATCGTCGGCGACCATGGCGGCATCGTCGAGTGCGATCCCGCCCCCCGCCGCACCACCTTCCGCGTCCTCCTGCCGATGTCGCACGCCCGCGACGGACGCGCATCCTCCGCCGAGACCGAGTGAGCGCCATGCCGAACGGACACATCATCGTGGCGGACGACGACGCCGCCATCCGCACCGTGCTGAACCAGGCGCTGTCGCGCGCCGGCTACGAGGTCCGCTCGACCGGCAACGCCGCCACCCTGTGGCGCTGGGTGGCGCAAGGGGAGGGCGACCTCGTCATCACCGACGTGGTGATGCCCGACGAGAACGCCTTCGACCTGCTGCCGCGGATCAAGCGGGTGCGGCCGGAGCTGCCGATCATCGTGATGAGCGCGCAGAACACCTTCATGACGGCGATCCGGGCCTCGGAGCGCGGCGCCTACGAGTATCTCCCGAAGCCCTTCGACCTGAAGGAGCTGACGGCGATCGTCGGCCGCGCCCTGTCGCGGCCGCGCGGCGCCGCGGCCCCGGGCGCCCCGCCGGAGAACGAGGACATCCCCCTCGTCGGCCGCTCGCCGGCGATGCAGGAGATCTACCGCTCGCTCGCCCGCCTGATGCCGACGGATCTGACGGTGATGATCACCGGCGAATCCGGCACCGGCAAGGAGCTGGTGGCCCGCGCGCTCCACGATTACGGCCGGCGCCGCTCGGGGCCGTTCGTGCCGGTGAACATGGCGGCGATCCCCCGCGACCTGATCGAATCCGAATTGTTCGGCCACGAGAAGGGGGCGTTCACGGGCGCCACCGCGCGCTCGGCCGGCCGGTTCGAGCAGGCCGAGGGCGGGACGCTGTTCCTCGACGAGATCGGCGACATGCCGATGGAGGCCCAGACCCGGCTGCTGCGCGTGCTCCAGCAGGGCGAGTACACCACCGTCGGCGGCCGGGTACCGATCAAGACCAACGTCCGCATCATCGCGGCGACCAACAAGGACCTGCGCGTCTCGATCCAGCAGGGGATCTTCCGCGAGGACCTGTTCTTCCGCCTCAACGTCGTGCCGCTGCGCCTGCCGGCCCTGCGCGAGCGCTCCGAGGACGTGCCCGACCTGGTGCGCCACTTCTTCGTGCTGGTCGAGCGCGAGGGCCTGACGCGCAAGCAGCTCGACGGCGACGCGATGGAGAAGCTCAAGCGCTACCGCTGGCCCGGCAACGTGCGCGAGCTGGAAAACCTGGTCCGGCGCCTGGCCGCGCTCTACCCGCAGGAGACGATCACCGGCCCGGTGATCGAGGCCGAGCTCGACACCCTGCCGCTCGCCGCGCCTGCGCAGGGCGGCAACGGGCGCAAGGGCGGGGCGGAGGCGGAAGGCCTGTCGGCGGCGGTGGAGCGGCACCTGTCGGAGTATTTCTCCAATTACCGCGACACGCTGCCGCCGCCCGGCCTCTACCACCGCGTGTTGCGGGAGATCGAGGGACCGCTGATCGGCGCGGCGCTCGCGGCGACCCGCGGCAACCAGATCCGCGCCGCCGAGCTGCTCGGGGTGAACCGCAACACCCTGCGCAAGAAGGTCCGCGACCTCGACCTCCAGGTCTTCCGCACCCCGCGGTGACGAACGGGGCCGGTCGGCGACCGGCCCTCTCCCCTGCCGTCCACCGTGGCATTTCGACGCATCTCCTCGTGTTCCCCTTCGCACGAGGGAAGAGGACGGGATAATCCGGCACGACCGCCGCGGAGAGAGCCCGGCCTGGCCCGTTTTTGGCTTCTCGCCCGCCCGGCCCCGGCGCGCCGCGAATTCGCGGCGCAGCACCCTCGGTGCAGTTCTGAGCCTCATCCGATCACGCCGCCGCCCCGTCGAGCCGCGTCGTCGCGCCATGCAGAGACCCACAACCTCAAGTCGAAGCGCTTCCCGTCGTTGCAGGAACACTTCGCGTCGTCTTGCGAAGACATCCCGGGATTGCAGGGCAGAATAGGCGCGTCAGACGTGGCGGCGCGCCTGCGGGTTTTCGGCAGGTCCGGCACCGCCGCGAATCCCGGTCGGCGCCGGCCCGTATTGGACTTTTTGGTGTGGTTCGATGGTCCGGCACCCTGTCGGAACGTAGTTTTTAGCAATTATTAAATGAATCCCGGACCGGTCCGGACATCCCGCGACTGCTTTGCCGCATCCCCTCGATCGTCCCGCCAAACCCATGGCGGACAAGGATTTTTTGGCCCGGCCGCCTCCCGCCGGTGCCGCGGCCGCGCCCCGCGTTCTGCCGCGTCGGCCGGGCCGTCTCACCTTGGGAAAAGCCACAGAGATCATTCAGTGCCGTCTCTCGTGTTGATCATGATACCTTGCAGTTGACGGAGACTGGCGTAACATCCATCACCTCGGACGGGGGCCCGCACTTCTCGAGGATCGCAATGAGTTCAGTTGACCACGACGAGACGCCTCAGATGATCGGACTGGTGTCCGATATTGTCTCGGCCTACGTGTCGAACAACAGCGTGCCGGTCGGCGAGCTGTCGAGCCTGATCCGCAGCGTCCACGAGGCGATGGCCCGGCTCGGCTCGGCCGCCCCGGCCGAGCCCGAGCGGCTGACCCCGCCGGTGCCGATCAAGAAGACCGTCTCGCCCGACTACCTGATCAGCCTGGAGGACGGGCGCCGGTACCGGACGCTGAAGCGCCACCTGGCCGGCCGCGGGCTCACGCCCGAGCAGTACCGCCAGAAGTGGGGTCTCCCGCCGGACTACCCGATGGTCGCCGCCAACTATGCCGCCCAGCGCTCGGAGCTCGCCAAGAGCATCGGGCTCGGCCAGAAGCCGGTGGTCCGCCGCCCGCGTTCGAACCAGGCCGCCTGACCGGCGCCCGTTCGTCCCGGGCCGGACGGCGCGACCGCCGGCCCCGATTGCCGCCGCGCCGGCATCCGTATTAATTTCGCCACACTGTAGTGGCCTTGCACCACGGATGCTGTTCACACGTCGCCCCCGGGCTTCGGCGCCCCCCTCCGGCGCGGCCGGCCACACCGCCCGGGCGCTCCCGCCCGGGCCCGTTCAGGTTCCGTCCGGGCTGGTACAGGATGCCGCGCCGCGGGGTCCGGGCTGGTTCGGCGCGCTCGCGGTCATCGTCGCCCTGGCGCTGGCGCTCGCCACCTTCCTGATCCTGGTCGGCGCCACCGCGATCGCCCCGACCCACACGGTCGTGGTGGCCTTGCTGCTCAGCAACGTCGCCCTGGTGCTGCTGCTCGTCGTGGTGATCGCCTGGGAGGCCCGGGTCTTCCTGCGCGCCCGCCAGACCAACGCCGCCGCGGCCCGGCTCCACACCCGCATCGTCGGCCTGTTCAGCCTGATCGCGACCCTGCCGACGGTGCTGCTCGCCGTGGTGGCGTCGATCACCCTGGAGCGCGGCCTGTCGCCCTGGTTCTCCGACCGGATGCGCAACGTCGTGCTGATGTCGGTCGACGTGGCCGACGCCTACCTGACCAACCAGTGCCAGAGCCTCGCCCGCGAGGCCCGCATCCTCTCCGACGACCTGACCCGGGCGCGCCCCGCCTTCGACGTCGAGCGGGTCTGGTTCGAGAGCTTCATGACGGCGCGGGCCGCCTCGCTCGGCCTGCCGATCGCCCGGATCATGCGCTCGCCGACCGAGACCGTGGCGCGGGCCAACATCGACATCCTCAAGGACCCGCCGCTGCCCTCGGCCAGCGACTTCGAGGAGGCGGCGAAATCCGCCGACGCCACCTGCCTGCTGCCGCGGGAGGGAAGGGTGTTCGGCACGCTGATGAAGCTGCCGGCCTATGACGACGCCTTCCTGCTGGTCGAGCGCGAGGTGACGCGGCTCGCGGTCGAGTTCCCGGGCGTGTCGCGGGCCGCAGCGACCGAGTTCCTGACCATCGATGCCGGGCGGCGCAGCGTGCAGATCGCCTTCGCGACGATGTTCGCGCTGATCGCGCTGATCGCCCTGCTCTCGGCGGTGTGGTTCGGGCTCAACTTCGCCAACCGCTTCGTGGCGCCGATCCGCCGGCTGATCAACGCCGCCGACCAGGTCGCGTCCGGCAACTACTACGCTCAAGTTCCGTTCCGGAAGACGGAGGGCGACCTCCAGCACCTGGGCGAGAGCTTCAACAAGATGACCCAGGAGCTGAGCCGCCAGCGCACCACCCTGATCGAGCAGAGCGAGCAGATCGACAGCCGCCGCCGCTTCACCGAGGCGGTGCTGGCCGGGGTGCCGGCCGGAATCATCGGCGTCGACGGGCGCGGGGTGATCACCATCGCCAACCCGTCGGTGGAGCGGATGCTCGGGCGCTCCGTCGCCGACCTCGTCGGCGAGCCCCTGGAAGTCGTGATGCCGGAGCTCGGCGGCCTGCCGGGCGACACCCGGGCCCGCCCGACCCAGCAGCAGATCCAGATCGCCCGCAACGGCCGCGAGCGCACCATCGACGTGCGCACGACGAGCGAGCAGTCGCAGGACGGCGACCGCGGCTACGTCGTCACGCTCGACGACATCACCGACCTCGTCACCGCGCAGCGCACCTCGGCCTGGGCCGACGTCGCCCGCCGCATCGCCCACGAGATCAAGAACCCGCTCACCCCGATCCAGCTCTCGGCCGAGCGCATCCGGCGCAAGTACGGGAAGGTCATCACCGCCGACAAGGAGATCTTCGAGCAGTGCGTCGCCACGATCGTGCGCCAGGTCGACGACATCAAGCGGATGGTGGACGAGTTCTCGTCCTTCGCCCGGATGCCCAAGCCCGCGATCGCCCGCAACGACCTGACCGAGATCGTCAAGCAGAACCTGTTCATGATGCGGGTGGCCCATCCCGACGTGGCCTTCACCCTGGAGGAGGGCGAGGCCCGGGTCAGCGCCGCCTTCGACACGCGGCTCCTGTCGCAGGCGATCACCAACATCCTCAAGAACGCCGTCGAGGCGGTGCAGGCGGTGCCCGAGGACGTGCGCGGGGAGAGCCTGATCGCGGTGCGCCTCTACGAGGAGGGCGAGGCGGCGGTGATCGAGATCACCGATACCGGCAAGGGATTCCCGCAGGAAGGGCGCCAGCGGCTGCTCGAACCCTATATGACCACCCGCGAGGGGGGCACGGGCCTCGGATTGGCGATCGTGAGCAAGGTCTTGGAAGAGCACGGCGGCGGCATCGAGCTGAACGACAACCCGCGCGGGCGCGGCGGGCAGGTGCGGATGCGGGTCCTGCGCGAGATGCGGCGCGACGAGCCGCCGGCGGGCGGCGGGACCCCGGCCCGGCCGGCGCGGTCTCCGGAGACCGCGCCGGAGCCCGCTGCGTGACGCGGGCCCGCCCTTGCCGGGAGCGGCGCCCTTCGAATTGCCGTCTTCATCACAGCCATTTTCGATACAGCACGGGGTGCCGCGGGGCCGTCAGGACCGCCGCCCACGCCGCGGGGAGGCCCTGAGCCATGAGCGCCGACATTCTGATCGTCGATGACGAGGCCGACATCCGCGAGCTCGTCGCCGGCATCCTCGACGACGAGGGCCACCGCACCCGCACCGCCGGCTCCTCCGACGAGGCGCTGGCGGCGATCGAGGCGCGCCGCCCGCACCTCGTCTTCCTCGACATCTGGCTCCAGGGCTCGCGCCTCGACGGGCTCCAGGTGCTCGACGTGATCAGGGCCCAGGCCCCGGACCTGCCGGTGGTGATGATCTCGGGCCACGGCAACATCGAGACCGCGGTCTCGGCGATCAAGGCGGGCGCCTACGACTTCATCGAGAAGCCGTTCAAGGCCGACCGGCTGATCCTGGTCGCCGAGCGGGCGCTCGAGGCCTCGCGCCTCAAGCGCGAGGTGCGCGACCTCAAGGCGCGGTCGGGCCAGGCGAGCCGGATCGTCGGCGCCTCGGTGGCGGCCAACCAGCTGCGCCAGACCGTCGAGCGCGTGGCGCCCACCAACGCCCGGGTGATGATCGCGGGCGCGCCGGGCTCGGGCAAGGAACTCTCGGCCCGCACCATTCACGCCGCCTCGTCGCGGGCGAACGGGCCCTTCGTGGTGATCAACGCCGCCACGATCACCCCGGAGACGATGGAGGCCGAGCTGTTCGGCGTCGAGGCCGCCGACGGCAAGCCGCGCCGCGTCGGCGCGCTGGAGGAGGCCCATGGCGGCAGCCTCTACATCGACGAGGTCGCGGACATGCCGCGCGAGACCCAGAACCGCATCCTGCGGGTCCTCGTCGACCAGAACTTCCAGCGCGTCGGCGGCACCACCCGGGTCCATGTCGACGTGCGGATCATCTCGTCCTCGTCCCGCGACCTGGCGGAGGAGATCGCCGGCGGGCGCTTCCGCGAGGACCTCTTCCACCGCCTGAGCGTGGTGCCGATCCGGGTGCCCTCGCTCGCCGAGCGGCGCGAGGACGTGCCGGAGCTGATCACGTTCTTCATGGAGCAGATCTCGGCCGCCACCGGCCTGCCGCAGCGGCGCATCGCCGCCGACGCCATGGCGGTGCTGCAATCGCACGACTGGCCCGGCAACGTCCGGCAGCTGCGCAACAACGTCGAGCGGCTGATGATCCTGACGCAGGGCGATCCCGAGACCGAGGTCACGACCGAGATGCTACCGAGCGAGGTCGGCGCGCTGGTGCCCACCACCCGAGCGGGGCGGGCGGCGAGAAGCTGATGAGCCTGGCGCTCCGCGAGGCGCGCGAGATCTTCGAGCGCGAATACCTGGTGGCACAGATCGCCCGCTTCTCCGGCAACATCTCCCGCACCGCCGAGTTCATCGGCATGGAGCGCTCGGCCCTGCACCGGAAGCTCAAGTCGCTCGGCATCGGCGCCTGAGGACGACGACCCGCCCGCATGGCCGGGAGCGTCACTTCGTGAGTGCCAGGCGCCGGCCTTTCTGCTAGGGCGACCTGTGGCCGGCGCGCGACAGGATCGCGGGCACGGGCCGGATGCGGCAGGATCGGCGCCCGGGGATTCCCCTGCGGCCAGTCTGCACTTGCGCCCGGACGAGCTTCACCGTGTAATGGGGCGGCCGGTTCCCCGGGCGGCGCGTCGCGCCTCCCGCATAACGACAACACGGACCGACCCGTCGACAGGACTGGCAGCGGGTTCAAAGGACAAGAAGAATGGCGGGCGAACGCGCTCAGAATCTGCAGGACACCTTCCTCAACCACGTTCGCAAGAACAAGATTCCGCTGACGATCTTCCTGGTCAACGGCGTGAAGTTGCAGGGTGTCGTGACCTGGTTCGACAACTTTTGCGTGCTGCTGCGGCGCGACGGACACTCGCAGCTGGTCTACAAGCACGCGATCTCGACGATCATGCCCGGCCATCCGGTGCAGTTGTTCGAGCAGGGTGAGGAGGGGGCCGAGAAGCCCTGATCCCACCGGTCTGATTCCCGCTCGGGAAACCGGCGCGACGGACGGGGCCCTCGGGGCCTCGCGAGGCGCGCCCATGTCCCATGCGCCCTCTCGCCCATGTCCAGGCCGCCTCGTGCGGCCTGTTTTTTGTCGGGCTCCCTGTTTCCATCCAGGAAGTCCGCGAATCCCGGGCCGTCGGCGCGGCCTGCCGCTTGATTCTCGTGGCCCCCCATCCAACCTCTGTCCGATGGACTCCCGACCGACGAGGGAGCAGCCGGAGACACGATGGAACCGCGGATACCGGGCGAGATCCGCCTGCAAGGCCAGGCCGAGCCGGAGGCCGCGATCGCGGCCGAGACCCGCACGCTGGTGATCGGCCCCTACCCGACGAAGCGCGACGCCCACGGCGAGCCGCGCCCGGCTCTCGCCCGCCTCGAGGAGGCGGTGGGGCTCGCCGCCGCGATCGAGCTCGACGTGGCCGACAAGCTCCTCGTCACCGTCCAGCAGATCCGGCCCTCGACCTTCCTCGGCAAGGGCCGGGTGGAGGAGATCGGCGGGCGGATCGAGGCCGACGGCATCCGCCTCGTGGTGATGGATTGCGCGCTCTCGCCGGTGCAGCAGCGCAACCTGGAAAAGGCCTGGGGCGTCAAGGTCATCGACCGGACCGGCCTGATCCTGGAGATCTTCGGGCGCCGCGCCTCGACCCGCGAGGGCACGCTCCAGGTCGAGCACGCGCATCTCGCCTACCAGCGCAGCCGGCTGGTGCGGTCCTGGACCCACCTCGAGCGCCAGCGCGGCGGCTTCGGCTTCCTCGGCGGCCCGGGCGAGACCCAGATCGAGGCCGACCGGCGGATGATCCAGGAGCGGATGACCCGGATCGAGCGCGATCTGGAGACCGTCACCCGCACCCGCGGCCTGCACCGCCGCTCCCGCCGCCGGGTGCCGTACCCGATCGTGGCGCTGGTCGGCTACACCAATGCCGGCAAGTCGACCCTGTTCAACCGCCTGACCCGGGCCGAGGTGCTGGCGGAGAACATGCTGTTCGCCACCCTCGACCCGACCGCCCGCGCCATCAAGCTGCCGCATGGCGAGACCGCGATCCTGTCCGACACCGTCGGCTTCATCTCCGACCTGCCGACGATGCTGATCGCCGCCTTCCGGGCGACGCTCGAGGACGTGATCGAGGCCGACATCCTGCTCCACGTCCGCGACATCGCCCACGAGGACGCGGAGGCGCAAGGCGCCGACGTGGCGCAGGTGCTGTCCGAACTCGGCATCGAGCCCGATGCCGACCGGATCATCGAGGTCTGGAACAAGGCCGACCTCCTCGACGACGCCGAGCGCGAGCGCCTGATGAACCTGAGCCGGCCGAACGGTGCCAAGGGCGCCGGGCCGGTCCTGCTCTCGGCGCTGACCGGCGAGGGCATCGACCGCCTGATGAGCCGGATCGAGGCCAGGATCGCCGCTGCCCGCACCAGCTTCGCGGTGATCCTGGAGCCGGCACAGGGAGCCGAGCTGCACTGGCTCTACGAGAATGCCGAGGTGCTCGACCGCCGCGAGGATGCCGAGGGCGCGATGCATCTCGTGGTCCGGGTCGCGCCGGAGAAGGAGCCGCGGTTCTTGAACCGGTTCGGCGCGGCGCGGCGGTTGAAGGGGAGTGGGTGAGGCGTAATTGGGCTTCACGCATAAATATTTTCATCTCGTCTGTAATGATAACGAGAAATTGCGGGATCCCCTCTCCTGCGTGACAGAAGGGCACGGGCGAGGATTGGGACGACTCAGAATGGAACTGATTCGCTCATCTTCTAGCACGACGTTTTGAGCTTTACACGGAAGCGCGCCACCCTCACCCCTAGCCCCTCTCCCAAACGGGAGAGGGGGACGCGCTCGACTTGTCGATCGCGGCGAAAGATTCGGGCCCATGCCGATCCACCGCCTCGCCATCTCCGGCTACCGCTCCTTGCGCGACATCGTGCTCGGCCTCGACCGGCTGACCGTGGTGACGGGGGCTAATGGCAGCGGCAAGTCGAGCCTCTACCGCGCGTTGCGCCTCCTCGCCGAGGTCGCGCAAGGGCGGGCGATCCCGTCCCTCGCCCGGGAAGGCGGCTTTGCCTCGGCGCTCTGGGCCGGGCCGGAGGTGTTCGGGCGCCAGGTCCTGTCCGGGGCGCGGCGGGTCGAGGGCACGGTGCGACGTCACCCCGTCGAGCTGAAGCTCGGCTTCTCGGACGACGATTATGGCTACGCCATCGCCCTCGGGCTGCCCGCCCCGAGCTTTTCGGGCACGTTCTTTTCCCAGGATCCGGAGATCAAGGCCGAGAGCGTGTGGACCGGGCCGATCGTCGGGCGGGCGAACGTCTTTGCCGAGCGCCGCGGACCGCTGGTCCGCCTGCGCGACGGCACCGGCGCCTGGACCGAGGCCCTGCGCGATCTTCCCGCCTTCGACAGCCTGATGACCACGGCGCCGATCCCCGCGACGCCCTCGACGTGCTGCGCTTGCGCGAGCGGATGCAGGCCTGGCGCTTCTACGACCATTTTCGCACCGACCGGGACGCCCCGGCCCGCCGGCCGCAGATCGGTACCCGCACGCCGGTGCTGGCCGGCGACGGCGCCGACGTGGCGGCGGCGATCCGGACCATCCTCGAGATCGGCGACCGGGACGCCCTCGACGCGACCGTCGCCGAGGCATTCCCGGGAGCCGAGCTGTCGGTGGCGGCGAGCGAGGGCCAGTTCTCGCTCGAACTCCGCCAGCACGGGCTGCTGCGTCCGTTGCGGGGGCCTGAGCTCTCGGACGGGACGCTGCGCTACCTCCTGCTCGCCGCGGCGCTCCTGTCGCCGCGGCCACCCGAGCTGATGGTGCTCAACGAGCCCGAGACCAGCCTGCATGCCGACCTCTTAGCGCCGCTGGCCGCGCTGATCGCGCGGGTGGCGGAAGGCACGCAGGTCCTGGTGGTGTCGCACGCCGCCGCCCTGGTGGCGGCCCTGGAGCGAGAAGGGGCGGCCCGCATCACCCTCGACAAGCGCCTCGGCGAGACCCTGGCACCGGATCACGACCCGCCGTCCTGGGTCTGGCCCAAGCGGTGACTTGGCCCAAGCGGTGACTTGGCCCAAGCGGTAGACGACGCGGTCGATCACACGATCTCGAAGCGGCGCCCGCGCAGAGGCCCGAGGAAGCGGCGCCGGACCAGCAGCAGGATTCCGGAGACGGCGAGGCAATAGGCGCCCATCCCGGTGACGATCCGGAGAACGGCACGCCGGCATCGATGAGCAGGCCCGACAGAACGGGGCCGAGCGCGGTACCGAGCACCATGATCGCCACGATGGCGCCGCGGATCGCCCCGAGATGGCGGGTGCCGTAGACCTCCGGCCAGAGGGCGCCGAACAGGGTGAGCGAGATTCCGTCGGTGACGCCGTAGAGCAGCATGAAGGCGAAGGCGGCCCATGGCGCGGAGACCCCGCCGAGGATCAGGCAGGCGAGGCCGAACGGCACCAGGTAGAGAGGCAGCAGCGCCAGGGCGGAGAACCGGTCGACGAGGCGGCCGGCGACGAGCAGGAACACGAAGGTCGCGACCGCGTAGGGCGGGAAGGCGGCGGCGATCACGTCCGGCGACCAGCCCCGGCTCTCGGCCAGGTGCACCTGATGGAAGAAGAGGGTGTTGCTGATGAAGGAGGGCGGCAGCATCGCGGCGAGCAGCCCGTAGAAGGACGGGTCGGCGAGGACCTGCGCCCGCGTCGCGCCCGCAGGCTGGCCGGAGCGCGCGGTCTCCGCCGGCACCCGCTCGCGCCGCACGAGATGGCGGGCGAGCGGCAGGGCGACGACGAGCAGCAGCCCGGCGATGCCGAGCCAGGCGCCGCGCCAGCCGAGGATACCCGCTGCCGCGACGAAGCCGAGGGGCAGGCAGGCCTGGCCGGCATTGAGCCCAAGCGCCGCGAGCGACACCGCCCGGCCGCGCTCCGCCGAGAACCAGCGCCCGAGCAGCGTGTAGGCGGTCTGGAGCATCAGCCCCTGCCCGGCGAGGCGGAGCAGGAACAGGCTCGAGGCCAGCACGGGCAGGTTCGGCGACAGGCCGAGGCCGGCGGCGCCGGCGGCCAGCAGGATGCCGGCGAGGCTCACCACCCGTTGCGCCGGCCAGCGGTCGATGAGCCCGCCGATTCCTGCCAGCGCCAGGGCGGAGGCCAGGGTGACGCCGGCATAGAGCGCCCCGAATGCCCCGTCCGACAGCCCGAATTCCCGCCGGATCGCCCCGCCCGACAGGGCGACGACGAAGGTCTGGCCGAAGCAGCCACAGAACAGGAGCAGGAACCCGGCCGCGAGCCAGCGCAGGTTGGTCGCGAGGAAGGGTGGCATGGGGGTGGGGGTAGCGGTGGGATGCACCGACCGCAACGACGATCTCTCATGATCGGGAGACATCGTACGCCCCTGCCGGCGCTGTAGGATCAGCATTTCCGCTTCCACCTCTCCGAGTCATTCCGGGGCCGCGCAGCGGAGCCCGGAATCCAGAACCGCAGGTGATGCAGAACAAAGCGGAACGCTGTCCGTCTCATTCTGAACCATTCGTGTTTCTGGATTCCGGGCTCCGCTTCGCGCCCCGGAATGACAGGGCGGGTGTCGAACCTGCCGGAGACGATCGACCGAACAGGCTGTGATCTCGACGTGCGGCCCGGTATCCTACCGGGCTGCACGCACTCTCTTGCTCACTGCGAGCGGCGACCGAACGAGATCGCGTAGGCCTGGACCCGGGCGTCGATCAGCGGGTCGTCCGAGACCTCGACGCCGTCGGGCAGGTTGTTGGGCATGAACAGCAGCCCCTTCTCGACGGTCTGGCTGTCGGGCACCGCCTTGGTCAGGGTCAGGGTGCCGAGGTCGACGAAGCGGCGATCCTCCGGCCAGGGCATCGTCGCGTCCTTGGTCGAATCGCCGGGTTGGGCGATCTGCGCCTCGATCCGGAAGGCGACCGGCGCCTTGGCGAGGTGGGCCGGCATCTCCTCGACGAGGTAGTTCGGGCCCTTGGCCTTCGCCTCGTCGGCGCTCAGGATCTCCTCGCCGGCCACCGGCACGATGCGGTAGCGGAAGGGGGTGCGCTTGCCGGCGGCGTCGACCAGCACGAAGGCGTTGACGCCGTTATAGACCTGGCGGCCGAAGCTCGACGGGGTCCTGGCGGTGGCGAGCGCCTTCGGGGCGGCCGGATGCGCCGCCATGAACTGCTCGACCGGGGTCGGTTTCGCGGCGCCGGGGCCGCTCTTGGTGATCGCCACCAGGAGATCGCGGAATTCCTCGCCGGTCGCCACGGGGAAGAACTTCAGCGAGTTGGTGACGACGTCCATCTCGGAACCGTCGGCGGGCTTGAACTTGATCGACAGGCCGTGCGGGTTGGCCTGGGGCGCGCCGTCCGGGATCTCCGGCAGGCCGGTCGCGTCGGAGAAGCGCACGGTCACCGGCACGGCGGCGCCGGAAAACACGCCCGCCTTGCTCAGGGTCCTGGCGTCCTTCGACGGGGTGAAGCTGCCCTCCACCACCACGCCCTTGGCGTGGTTCGAGCGCTTGCCCGGATGGTCGCCGAAGATCTTGGTCATGGCCGCGATGGTCTGCTCGGCCGTGGACGAGGCATCCGGAGCCGGGGCGCTCTGGGCGAGAGCGGCCGGCGCGGCGAGGATCAGCGCGGTGCCGAGCAGCGTGCGCCGGAAGGTGGCATGGGCCATGGGCAGCCGGATCATGGGCGGTCGGGTCATGGGCGGTCATCCCGTCACAGGGCCGAGTCGGCCCGGCGCGACATGATCCGAGGATTCGATTGCGCGCAAGCGATTGCCCATCAAAACTTCGTCAGGTTCCGGACCGGCGCGGATTAAAGCCGCTTGTGCATGAACGTGCAGGGCTCCCGCACGCCGTCCGGCGAGCAGGCGTAATCCGGGACCACGCCGGTGACGACGTAGCCAAGCGAGCGGTAGAGCGCCTCGCCGGCATCCCCGGCCCGCGTGTCGAGGATCAGGAGCGAGCGCCCTTCCGCCGCGGCGACGCGTTCGGCCTCCAGCATCAGCGCCCGGCCGAGACCGCGGCGGCGCGCCTCCGGATGGACCAGCACCTTGGTGATCTCGGCCCGGTGGCGGCCGTTCGGGGGCGCGGCGAGGCCGACCTGGCTGCAGCCGAGGATGCGCCCGTCGCCACGGGCCACCAGCAGCCGGCGCGCGCCGCTCCGCAGGGCCGGCAGCCCGTCGCGCCAGAACGCTTCCGCCTCGGGCAGGGTGAAGGGCAGCACGAAGCCGATGCTGGCCCCGTCGAGGACGCAGGCCCGGAGCAGGGCGGCGAGATCCGGAAGCGCGGCCTCGGCCTCTTCAGGGGAGAGGATGTCGATCGTCGTCATGGTGGGTCTCACGGCCGGCAGATCGCGATGAGGTAGCGGGCCTCGGGGCCCGGGCAGGCGAAGCGGGAAGCGCCGGCGAGCTGGTAGCGCAGGCAATCCCCCGGCGAGAGGGCGTGGGTCACGCCGTCGAGGGTGAGGTCGAGCCGGCCCTCCAGCATCCAGAGGTGGTGCTCGAGGCCGCCGAGCGGCGGCGCGGCATAGGCGATGGTCGCCCCCTCCGGCAGGGTGCCGAGGACGAGTTCGGCCGAGAATCCATGCGCCGGGGGCGAGACGCCGCGGCGGCGAAACCCCGTCTCGGGATCGACCCAGACGGCCTGCTCGTCGTGGCGCACGACCTGGGCCGGGTCGGCCTCGACCTCGGCGAGCAGCCGCGACATCGGCCGGCCGTAGACGGTGCAGAGCCGCCCGAGCAGCGAGGCGGTCGGGCTGGTCTCGGCCCGCTCCAGCCGCGACAGGGTCGCCCGGCTGATGCCGCTCGTCGAGGCCAGCGCATCGAGGGACAGGCCGTGCTCCTGGCGTAAGGCGGCGAGACGGGCGGCGAGGCGCTGGTCGATGTCCGAGGCGTAGGGATCGGACACGGGATCGGGTGCGAGGTCGTCTCTCATGAATGAGAAATTCTCTCACATTCGAACGATGGTCAAGCCCGGCCGCAGCGCCTCCGTCGGAACCTGTCCGACCGTCGCACCGACGCTCCTCGAACCCTCCGCGTCATGCCCGACGGTCCGGCACGGCCGCCTCTCTTTATATGGTGGCCGCGCTCAGCGCTCCCGCCGCTTCACCGCGATCCAGGCCTCCTCCATCGCGGCGAGGCCGGCGTCCTTCAGGGGGCGGCCGTCCTTCGTCACCTCCGCCTCCATGGCGGAGAAGCGGCGCTGGAATTTCAGGTTGGCCCGGCGCAACGCCTCCTCCGGATCGATGCCGGCATGGCGGGCGAGGTTGGCGACCGAGAACAGGAGGTCGCCGATCTCCTCGGCCAAAGCCTCCGGGCCTTCCTCCGCGAGCGCCTGGGCGACCTCGTCGGTCTCCTCGCGCACCTTGGCGATCACCTCGGCGGCGTCCGGCCAGTCGAAGCCCACGGCGGCCGCCTTGCGCGAGATTTTTTCCGCCCGGGTGAGGGCGGGCAGCGCCAGTGGCACGCCGGAGAGCGTCCCCTGCGGGGCCGGGCGGCCCTTCGCCGCCTGCTGCTTCTCCGCCTGTTCCTGGGCCTTGATCGCTGCCCATTGCGCGTTCACCGCGTCCTGATCGAGGCCCCGGACCTCGCCGAAGATGTGGGGGTGGCGGCGCACCATCTTGTCGGCGATGGCGGTAGCGACGTCGTCGAAGGCGAAGCTGCCGGCCTCCTCGGCGATCCGGGCCTGGAACACGACCTGGAACAGGAGGTCGCCGAGCTCGTCGCGCAGCTCGTCGGGATCCCCGCTCTCCACCGCCTCGGCGACCTCGTAGGCCTCCTCGATCGTGTAGGGGACGATGCTGGCATGGCTCTGCGCCAGGTCCCAGGGACAGCCGCCCTCCGGGTCCCGCAAACGCGCCATGATCCCGAGAAGCCGTGCGATCGGGGTGGTGCTCATCGTCGCTCACGCCATCCGCCCGCGCCGCATCCGGCGGCGCCGTCAAGGCGCTCATAGGCGTCCCGGAGCGCCCGGGGAAGCGGCCCGACGGGCAGGGCAGGGGCCTGATATTCCTCGTTTATTCCCTAAATTCCATCACATGAGAAATTGTATCCAATCCGCGCCGAAGGCGCGTCATGGCGTTCTTCAAAACGAACCCTCTCTCGGGCCTATAGGTGACTTATCAGTCATGGATTCTCAGAGAGTCAGTTATGTGGATTATATGGAGGGGCAAATTCCGCTGATACGACAGGGGTTTGCGGGGTGATCGCGCATACGGCTCTGCGTGGGAAGGCATCGGACTCTGCGTGGAGGCGCATCGGACTCTGCGGGGATTCCGGGGGTTCGCGCATCGGATTCGGCGTGCCCGCGCATCGGATTCGGCGTCGGGCCTCGCTCGGCCCCTGGGAAACCGGCCGGTTTCGCGGCGGCCTCGCGTATCGAACTCTGCGCGAGCGGCGATCCCCGGATCCGGCCCCGTATCGAAATCTGCGCGGCCCGCCCACCGCCCATCCACCGGCTCGCCCCAGGCTCGGCCACAGCCCCGTCCCGGCCGGGCCCACAGGGCCGTGCACAGGCCGCCCACAGGGCGTGGGAGGGGCAGGGGGCGGCGCTTGCCGGAAACCGGGCCGGCGGCTCCCGGTGGGCGTCCTGGCGGCATCCCGGCGGGTGTCCGGGCGGGGCGGACGGCCCGCGCGGCGAGCGGTCGGCCGGAATCCGGGCGGGATAACGGGGACGAGTCGTGGGAATCTTGGGATAACCCGCCCCCGCCTCCGGAATCCCGGGATCGGAATCGTGCAAGAAGGCTTGGGACATCCAAGATGGCTCGGCCCATCACCGGCGGGGAGCGCCGTCCAGCGTCAGGCAAGTTCGGCAGCATGAGCATCGAGGCCAAGATCGCGGCGATCCACGACGAGGACCTGGTGGCCGAGCTGGAAGCGGCCCGGGGCGGGTTCCTGTTCGCGGTCATCGTCGAGCACATCGCCCACCGCCAGGCCCTGCGCGACGCCGAGCGGGCGGAGACCGGCCGAAAGCAGGATGCCCGCGCCGCCATGGGGCGCGACCAGCGCCGGCGCGACGCGGTGCGGATGGTGATCGAGGCCGAGCCCGTCACCCCGGACACGATCCAGCACATCCATTCCGTGCTGGCGCTCTGCGGCTTGCCCTATCGCGATCCCGGCGAGGAGCGGGAATTCTTCCGGGAATACGGCCGCAACACGCTGAGCATCCTGGCCGGACGGCTGAAGAACCCGGCGACCGGCCAGATGGAATTGCAGGGCCTGCCCTACGGCCCCAAGGCCCGGCTGGTGCTCCTGCATCTCTGCACCGAGGCGGTGCGACAGCGCAGCCCCACGGTCGAGGTCGCCGACAGCCTGTCGGGCTTCATGCGCGAGATGGGGTTCGCCGTCACCGGCGGCGAGCGCGGCACGATCCGGCAGTTCAAGGAGCAGCTGCATCGGCTCGCCGCCTGCACGATGCAGATCGGCCTGTGGGACGGGCAGTCGCGCTCCTCGACCATCACCATGCCGCCGTTCCGCCAGCTCGACCTCTGGCGCTCGGGCGGCCAGGACGGCATCGCCTGGTCGAAGACGGTGCAGTTCCACCAGGACTTCTACGACAACCTGGTCCAGCACGCCCTGCCGGTCGACATCCGGGCCGCCCGGGCCTTCTCGGGCTCGGCGCGCAAGCTCGACCTGCTGTTCTGGATCGGCTACCGCCTGCGCAGCCTCCAGCGCCCGTTGCGCCTGAACTGGGACACGGTCCACAGGCAGTTCGGCGCCGACAACGCGTCGCTCCGCAGCTTCCGCCAGGCGTTCAAGGCCGACGTCGCCCACGTCAAGGAGGTCTTCCCGAAGCTGCCGATCAGCCTCGACGAGGCCGGCCTCCAGCTGATGCCGACCGATCCCGGCTCCCTCCTGGTGCCGCCCAAGCCCGCCCGCCGCAAGGCCGCGGCGGTCAGGGCCGGGGCGGCGTGAAGGGAGGGCGCGGGCTCCCGGGTTCGCGCCCTCGGGACGAGGCACGTTCGGGCGGTTGCATCGCCCGGTCCGGCCCATGGGAAGACGTCTCTCGACGGGACCCGGGATGACGCCGGAGGGAACAGGCACGATCTCGGATGGCCACGTTCCCAATAGAATATGAGAATGTTTCGCATTCATTCCATATTCCCGACCGGCATGGCGAGTTCCGCTCCGCCACCCATGGCCGTCCCGGCCAGCCTCGCGCGAGACGGAGGTCGGGAGCAACGTGGGGAAGGGACGATCCGCGCCCGCGGCGGTCATTCCGCGGTGGACCGTACCCCGGCGATGCCACAACGGGCTTGCACCCATATGGAATATTCCTATTCTAGCTATTCCAGGGAGTGGTAGAGTGTTTCCCTGGAATATAGAATATTCCAAGAGGGCGACATGTTCCTGTCGGAAGCGGAAACGGAGGCCCGGCTGGACGACCTGCGGCGCCAGCGCGCCGCCCTCGACCGGGCCATCGCCGAGCACGAGCTCTACCTCGATCTCGGCCGCCGGCTCGCCCGGCCGGGCGCCGGCGTCGAACCGGCGCGGGCCGCGCCCGCTCCGGTGGAGGCTCCGGCACCGCGCGCCGTACCCGAGGCGCCGCGGACGGAGCCCGCCCGGGCGCCTGTCCCGGAACCCGAAGCCGCTCCCGTCCCGCCGCCGGACGGGTCCCCGGCCCCCGCCGGCGCGGCGGGGCGTCAGGAGGGTCGCCGGCTGATGGCGGCGGCGGAAGAGATCCTGGCCGAGGCCGGGCGGCCGATGCATGCCGCCGAGATCTGGGAACGGCTCGCGGCCCGCGGCCTGACCCTGCCGGGCCACGATCCGGTGGCGGCCCTCAACACCCGTCTGTGGAAGCGCGCGAAAGGCGGCACGATCTTCCACCGTCTCGGCGACGCGGTCTACGGGCTCGCCTCCTGATCCCGGCATCGATGCGATGGGACCGGCTTTCGGGCTTCGGCCGATGCCGTTCGCGCATCGACCCATTCATCCTTTGACTTGGACCCGTCCCGGGCTCGCACATAGTCTCCGGCGCGGACAAGCCGGTTGCGAGGAAGGGGACGAGCCATGGCGGGGACCCCGCCGAACGAAGCCCGCGGCCGCGATGCCGTGATGGCGGCCGGCGAGATCCGCCGGTTCGAGCCGACGGCCGTAACGGGAACGCCTCGACGCGCGCCATGCGGGGCAGGGACCTGATCCGCCTCCTCGTCGGCACGGTCCTCGCCCTCGCGATCCTCCGCGGGGGTGTCGCCGTGTGGGCGCGCGCCCGCGTCCCGACGGCAAAACCCTACGGGATCCTGATACCGGGACCGATCGGTCCGCCTCGATCCTTGACGGCGACCGGGACACCTTGAGGGGGCGGCCGCAGGACGGCCGCGCGAACCCCGACCCCCCGATGCCCCACCCCGTGGACGCCGCGACGCCGGCCCATCGATCGGCCCGTCTCCCCCTCGCCTTCCTCGTCGGCCGCAGCGCCGAGGGCCACTGGCTCGCCGTCGAGACCCATGGCCTCGGCGGCGGCATCTTCCGCACCTGCCGCGACGCGCTGCATTACGCCGCCGCCGAGACCGGCCGCCGGCCCGACGCCGTGCGCCTCGCCGAGACCACCCTGGCCCTCGCCCCGTGAGCCCCGCCCACAGGCTCGGCGGTGCGCTCACCGCCCTGGTCACGCCTTTTGCGGCGGGCGGGACCCGGCTCGACGAGCGGGCGCTCGGCGATCTCGTCGCCTGGCAGGTCGCCGAGGGGGCCGAAGGCCTGGTGGTCGGCGGCCCGACCGGCGAAGGCCCGACCCTCACGGAAGCGGAGCGCGACCGGGTCCTGCGCGTCGCCCTCGCGGCGGCCGGGGGCCGGATCCCGGTGATCGCCGCCACCGAGAGCAACTGCACCCGCACGGCCGTCGTCCGGACCCTGGCGGCGGAGGCCGCCGGGGCCGACGCCACCCTGGCGGTCACGCCGTTCTACAACCGCCCGACGCAGGAGGGGCTGTTCCGGCATTACGCGGCGATCGCCGCGGCGGCCGCCCGGCCGCTCCTCCTCCACGCGGTCCCGGCCCGCACCGGGATCGACGTCCGGCCCGAGACCCTGGCGCGCCTCGCCGCCCTGCCGGGCCTCGCCGGGCTGGTCGACGCGACCGGCGACCTCGCCCGGCTCGCCCCGGTCGGGGGGGCCACCGGCCCGGGCTTCCTCCATCTCTCGGGCGACGACGCCACCGCCGCCGCCCACGCGATGATGGGCGGGCAGGGCTGCCTGTCGGTGGTCGCCAACCTCGTGCCGGGCGCCTGCGCCGCCCTGCAGCGGGCCGTCCGCGCGGGCGACCCCGTCCGCGCCCGGGTGATCCAGGCCCGGCTGATGCCGCTGGTCGCGGCGCTGTCGCGGGAGACCGATCCTGGCCCGGTCAAGCTCGCCCTGGCGCTCCTGCGCCCGGGCCTTTCCCCCGACCTGCGCCTGCCCCTGGTGCGGCCCGGTCCTGCGACGCAGGCCGCGCTGGCGGCGGCCCTCGACGGGATCGGGGAATGCGGCTCAGCCTGACGCGGTCGCCTCGTGCGTCTCGCGCACGAAGGCGGCCCGCGCCTTGGCGTCGGGCGCGGCCTCGCGCGCGCGGCACCAGGCCAGGAAGGCCTCCGGCTCGATCCGGATGCGGGCCACCGCCACCCCGCTGCGCGCCACCTCGCGCTCGATCTGGAGCGCCGACATCTGCCAGGTGGCGTAGCTCTCGGGCAGGCCGGAATCGGGCGCCGCCTCCCGGATCCGGGGATAGTCGCCCGGCTCGTACCAGGCGAGGCCGACGCTCCGTGGGCGCTCCATTTCCGAAAACCTCTCACGCAGGCCCGATCACGGCCCGTTCCGTCGCAGATAGGGCGCGCGGAACAGAAAAAAGGCCGCCCTTGCGAGGCGGCCCGAAGTCTAGGGAGGAAACGCCCAAAGAGGGCTGCACCGCCGCGACGCCATCGCTGCGGTGCGGCATCCTTCTCCCATGTTGCGCTGCACCCTGCAATCGTTTTCACCGCGCGACCGCCATGCTCGCGGCGCATGACGGCCGGGCGGGGGACGCCGAGGGGCGTCGGAAAGGGCGTCAAACCGCCCCTTGCCCCCTTGGGCGCGACCTGTCAGACGACACGTCTCCCTCGTGGACGTACCCTGTGGCGCTCCGGCTCCGCCGACAGGCTGGACCGTGAGGGAGCTCGCGACGACGAGTTGGCGGTGGACCAGTTCTCCCCGCCAGCCTGTGAGGCTCAGTGGGCCGGGTGGTCGCGGGAGGGTCGGCGCAGCGGGGAACAGGAACCGCGTCGCCGGCTGATGGCCCACACATTCCCCTTCCGCGCCCCTTCCGCGGACGGGACCGTCCGCCGATTCCGTCCTTCGGCCCGCGGAATCGTCCGCCGATCGGACCGGGTAGCGCGCCGCCGCGCCAATTCAAGAATTCCGTAAAAAGCCACGCTTCGCTAACCATGCGGCCGGTTCGCCCGAAGAGCTCGCTTGGGAGCACGCATGAGAACGGCAGCGAGAGCCTACCGGGTCGCGGGCGCCGAGCCCCGCCGGCCCGATCGATCCTGCGGGACGCGAAGCGGCGAGGCGAGGCCCGGCGCAGCGCGGCCGGTCGGGGAGATCTGGTCGCAGCAGGAGAATCGCGGCCTGACCGCCCGCGAGCTGATCCGCCTGGCCCAGGCGGTGCGGCTGCGGCCGGCGACCCCGGCGGAATAGCCGGTCGGCCGCATCACCGCACCCGGGAAGGCCCCGCCGGAGGCGGGGCCTTCCTCGTTCGGGGGGACCCCGTGCCGGACGGGGGCGGGGAGACCGGGCCGGCTTGCAGGGGCCGATCCGACCCCCGTCGCGAGCCTGCCCCGACGCCGACGGACCGGAGCGGTTCCCGGGACCCGCGGCCGGGATCGCCCCGCCTCAGGCCGGATCGTCGCGCAGGAGGTGGTAGAGCAGGATCGCCGCCGCCGTGGCGGTGCCGATGCCGCCGAGCTTGAAGCTGCCGAGGCCGATCGTGAAGTCGCCGGCGCCGAGCACGAGCGCGGTGCCGACGGTGAGGAGGACCCGGGTGCGGGAGAAATCGACCCGGTTCTCGACGAAGATCCGCCCCGCCGCCGCGGCGATCAGCCCGAACACCACCACCGACAGGCCGCCGATCACCGGACCGGGGATCACCAGGATCGCGGCGCCGAATTTCGGCGACAGCCCGAACAGGATCGCGACGAGCCCGGCGACCGCGAAGACCAGGGTCGAGTAGATCCGGGTCACCGCCATCACGCCCATGTTCTCGGCGTAGGTCGTCACGCCGGTGCCGCCGAAGAAGCCCGACAGCATGGTGGCGAGCCCGTCGCCGAGGAAGGCGCGGCCGAGATAGGGATCGAGGTTGCGCCCGGTCATCGCGCCGATCGCCTTCACGTGGCCGAGATTCTCGGCGACCAGCACCAGGGCGACGGGGGCGATGAGCCAGATCGCGGACGGCTCGAAGACCGGCGTGGCGACCTGCGGCCAGCCGAACCAGGGCGCCTCGGCGACGCGCCCGAGATCGAGGGGCCTGGCGAGGCCGAAGCCGTTCGCCAGCACGCCGTAGAGCAGGGTGGAGGCCGCCGCCCCGATGAGGAGCGGCAGGCGCCGCGCAGGCCCGGGCAGGTAGGAGGCGGCAAGCCCGACCGACAGGATCGTGAACAGCCCGACCCCGACATCGAGGCCGGAGCCCGAGATGCCCTTCACGCCGACCGGCGCGAGGTTGAGGGCGATCGCCCCGACGATCGCCCCGGTCACCGCCGGCGGCATCAGCCGGCCGATCCAGGCATCGCCCGCCCGCATCACCGCGATCCCGATCAGCGCGTAGACCGCGCCGGCCGCGATGATGCCGCCGAGCGCCACCGCGAGGTTGGGATTCGGCCCGCTGCCGCCATAGCCGGTGGCGGCGATCACCACCGCGATGAAGGCGAAGCTGGAGCCGAGATAGCTCGGCACCCGCCCGCCGACCACGACGAAGAACAGGAGCGTGGCGATCCCGGAGAACAGGATCGCGAGGTTCGGATCGAACCCCATCAGCAGCGGGGCGAGCGCCGTGGAGCCGAACATCGCCACGACGTGCTGGAGCGCCAGCACCACCGTCTGGCCCGCCGGCGGCCGCTCGTCCGGCAGCACCACCGGGCCCGTCGCGAGCCGCCAGCGCGGAAAGCCCCGCTCGCCCGTGCCTGTCTCCGGTTCCATGACGACTCCCCCCGATCCCTGTGTCCGGGGAGGGCCTTAGAGCATTTTCCGGCGACGTGGATACCGGTCCGTCGCAGAAAATGCGGCGGAATCAAAGGCCTAGGGCGGCGCCCGGTCGCCGTGCGATCGGGCGCCGCTCGAGGGGACTCGGCGCGGGTCCGGGAATGGCCGTGCGGGCAAGATCGTGGGCAGGGGCCAAGATCGTGGGCAGGGGCATTGCGCGGGGACGCGGTCCCGCGCGAAGAACCCGTCCCGATCCGCAAAGCACCGGCAGTTCTTCATGACCTCGCCAGACGAGACCACCTTCGACCTCACCGTCATGATCTCGGGCGGTTTCGCCCTCGCCTACGCGTCCGTGCTGCCGGATTTCGAGCGCGAGACCGGGCTGAGGGTCCGGACCCTGTCCGGCGCGTCGCAGGGGCAGGGGCCGCGGACCATCCGGCACCAGATCGCGCAGCAGGGCGCGCGGGTCGACGTGGTGATCCTCTCGAACGAGGGCCTGCACGACCTGGCGCAGGAGGTCCGGATCCTCGACGGGTCGGCGGCGGAACTCGCCACCGCGCCGCTCGCCGCCGCGGTGCGGGCCGGCGCGCCTCACCCGGAGATCGGCACCGTCGCGGCGCTCGCCCGCACCCTCGGGCAGGCCCGCCTCGTCGTGATGCCGGGCAGCACCAGCGGCCTGTTCATCCAGGACAATGTGTTCCCGCGGCTCGGCATCGCCGGCACGGTGCGGGCCAAGGTGTTTTCGCGGGGCACCGAATCCGCCGCCGCCCTGGCGGCCGGCGAGGCCGACCTCGCCCTCGGGCCGGTCAGCGAACTCGTCGACGTGCTGGGGATCGAGGTGGTGGGGGCGCTGCCCGACGCGGTCCAGCTCGTCCAGACCTTCACGGCGGCGGTTCTTGCGGATGCCCGGACCCTCGAGCCGGCGCGGCGGCTGATCGCCCACCTGGTCTCGGACCGGGCCGCGGCGGCGATCCGGCGGACCGGCATGGAGCCCGTCGCGCGCGGGTAAGGGGCCGCGCGATCCGCGGCCCCCGAGAGGTCAGGCGAGGGCCGCGCCCCACTTGTCGGCGTCGGGGGTCTTTTCCCGGTAGATCGTCCCGTCGGCGTCGACGTGGAGCTCGGTCCAGGCGCCCTCGCCCCGGCGCGCCAGCACCTCGACGTGCTTCGGCTTGCGCCGCGGCTCGGCTGTCGGCGTCCAGCCCGCCGCGACGACGGCGGCGAGGGCGGAGGCGGGATCGACCGGCGCGTCGGACCGGGCCTTGCCCGGGTGGTTCGGCGTCTTGTGGTGGATCTCGACCGGCGTGCCGCCATCGGCGGCGATCCGCGCGACCTTGATCTCCGAGGGGCGGCGCTCGCCCTCGAGGGTCACCCGCAGGCCGGCGGCGAGGGGGAAGGCCTGTACCCCCTTGGGCCCGAGATCGGCGAGATGGACCGCGCCATCCGCCTCCAGGGTGAAGCGGTGCGCGAAGACGTGCTGGATCGTGCCCGAAAGGGCGGTGGTGTCGTGGTGCGGCATGATCTTCTCCGAAGAGCGCCCAACCGCAGGCGCGACCGGCAGATGGAGGGCCGGTGCCGGTCGTTCAAGGGCGTCGCCGGATCGTTCTGGCGGACCATCTGCGCCCGCCCGTGCCGGCGCCGGGTCGTCAGCCCGCCTCGCCGCAGGCGCAGGCCGGCCGGTAGCCGAAGGCCCGGCCCAGGGCGACCTGCCCGCCCGGCGTCACCGCGACGGCCCGGCTGCCCTCGCTCCGGCGCACCCAGCCCCGGGCGAGGCAGGTCGTCAGCAGGGCCGCCCCGAGGGCGCCGGCGATGTGGGGCCGGCGCTCGCTCCAGTCGAGGCAGGGGCGGCAAAAGACCCGCCGGCGGGGACGGCCCGCCGGCCGGGCCGCGTCGAGATCGACCCCGAGGCCGCGCAGGAAGACCTCGCCCGCCGGCGTGAGCACGCCGCCATCCTCCCCGAGCTCGACCGCGCCGCGCGCCACCAGGGACTCCGCCATCGCGACGGCGAGGCGGCCGGCGAGATGGTCGTAGCGGGTCCGGGCCTCGCGCAAGGCCGCGTCCCGGGGGCCGGGAGGCCGGATGGAGGGCGGCCGGACGGAGCGAGGGCGGATGGAGGGCGAGGCCGGCGTCGCGGCGGCCACCGCCATCACGCCCTCCAGCATCCGGGCCACGCCCGGGGAGGCGAGGCGGTGGTAGCGGTGGCGGCCCTGGCGCGCGACCGCGAGCAGGCCTGCCTCCGCGAGCTGCCCGAGATGGCCGCTCGCGGTCTGCGGCGTGACCCCGGCGGCGCGGGCGAGTTCCGCCGCGGTGAGCGCGCGGCCGTCCATCAGCACCGTCAGCATGGCGGCGCGGGCGGGATCGCCCAGCAGGGCGGCGATGCGGGCGAAGGCGGCGACGGTCACCATGACGGGCTCCTTCCAGCGGGCTCCTTCCAGCGGGCTCTTGCCAGCGGGCTCTTGCCGGCGGGCTCTTGCCGGCGGGCTCCTCGGGGCGATGCTCCTCCCGGACCGCCCGTGATAGCGCGCGGCGGGGCCGGACGCTTCGGCCGGGACCGAACCATGATGCCGGACGCTTCGGCCGGGGCCGAAGCACGGCCTGCGGCGGGCGGGCGAGGATCGCCTCCATCCCGACCGGAAAGGCCCGCCATGCCGTCGCTGATTCGCCGCCTCCTCGCCTTCGTCCGCTCCGGCACCCTCGGGGGCGGCCCGCCCGGGGAGGGCGCCTTGGCGCGACGCCTGCGCCGGCGCCGCGACCGCGGGCTTTTGACCGGGCTCGACGACCGATTGCTGCGCGACATGGGCCTGCGCCGCGAGGTCTCGCCGGCCGGCCTCGACATCGTGCCCCTGTCCTGCGCCGATCCGGGCGCGGGGATAAGACATGCGAAACCGTTGCCGGATAGGCTGCGCCGGGACGAGACCGTGGCCTTGCCGCGTCACGGCCGCGCTGCCCTCGACCGGCCATGATCGGGCCGTCGTCGCGCCGCCGTTCCCGGGCCTGTGGGAGGCCGCGCCGGCCGCGCGCCGGTGGTGTTTCCCGTTTGCATCACGTCGCTTGGATCCGACCGCCAGGCACGGGGATTGGTTTACGAACCGTATCCGTGCCCCGTCTTCGCCACATTCCGCCCCAAGCTTGACCTCGAGCGCGGCCATACCGGCCGTGCCCGGCAATGCACGACAGGGGCCTGCATGACGCGGAACCGGACTTTCCCCATCACGGCCGCCCTCGCGGTTCTCGCCACGGCGCCGCATCTCGGCGCCTGCAGCCTGATGCCCGCCGGGATCGAAACGACGGGAAGCCTTCCGGACCGCAAGAAGCTCGCCTCGGTCACCAGCGCCGACCGGGACTGCCTCGCCCGCGCGATGTATTTCGAGTCCAACCGCTCGAGCGAGGACGGCCTGCTCGCGGTCGGCACCGTGGTGATGAACCGGCTCGAGGCGCCGGCCTACCCGAACTCGATCTGCGGCGTCGTCGGCCAGAAGCGCCAGTTCGCCGCCGGCGTGCTGCACAAGCCGATGCGCGACCGTGAGCGCGACAAGGCCGAGCGGATCGCCGACGCGATCCTGGCCGGCGAGCGCCACGAGAAGGTCGGCGGCGCGATGTTCTTCCACACCGCCGGGTACACCTTCTCCTACCGCAACATGCATTACGTCGCGCTCGCCGGCGGCAACGCCTTCTACGAGAAGCGCCCCTGGTACGACCGCGAGGGCGCGACGGCGCGCCGGGCCCCGACCGCCGCGACGCAGCTCGCCCAGATCCAGTCCGGCTCGGCCGGCAGCGCCCGCTGGACCTCGCACCCGGTCCGGGTCGCGCGCAGCACCCAGCAGACCCCGCTCGCCGAGCTCGGGCCCGCCCGCAACGTCTGCCGCGTCGCCGCCGCCGAGACCGGCCGCAGCCCGGGCTGATCGGTCTTACGCCCGCCGGTCCAGCCGCAGGCGGTGCCGGGCCTCGGTGAGGATCGCTGCCGTCACCCCGAGGCCGCTCGCCCCCGCCGGCAGGAACAGGATCCGCGACGCGGCCGCCGCTTGCGGGTCTCGGCCCACCAGCCGGCCTCCGCCGCGAGGCAGGTCGTCCAGCGCCGCCAGGTCGGCGCCGGCACCGCCCCCGGTCGATCCCGTCGCGGCGAACCCGGCCCTCGGACGGGTCGAGATCGGCGATCCTGCGCAGCAGCACGCTCTTGCCCGCCCCCGACGGCGCAGGCCTCACCCGGTGCGAGGACGAGGCCGAAAGGGCCGCGGCGCGGGGGTCGATGCGGAGCATGGGCGGCCGCAAGAGGCGCCGGCGGAACGCAAAAGCCGCGCTGCTGTTCTCCCTGCCACGGATGAACCGGGAGGATGCGACGTGGCAGCAGCGGCGGGAACGGCGCGGGACGCCGGCACGGGCGTGGTGCGCAGCGACGTACCGGCCCGGATGGACCGGCTGCCCTGGAGCCGCTTCCACCTGCTCCTCGTCGTCGCGCTCGGCATCACCTGGGTGCTCGACGGGCTCGAGGTCACCATCGTCGGGGCGATCGGCCCGGTGCTGCAGGACCAGCGGGCGCTCGGCCTCACCCTCCAGCAGATCGGTGCCTCGGCCTCGTTCTACGTCGTCGGCGCGGTCGTCGGCGCCCTGGTGTTCGGCTGGCTCACCGACCGGTTCGGGCGCCGCCTCGTCTTCTATGCTACCCTGATGATCTATGTCGGCGGCGTCATCGCGAGTGCGCTCGCCTGGGATTTCTGGAGCTTCGCGCTGTTTCGCCTCGTCACCGGGCTCGGCATCGGCGGCGAATACGCGGCGATCAACTCGGCCATCGACGAGCTGATCCCGGCCAAGTATCGCGGCCGGGTCGACCTCATCGTCAACGGCAGCTTCTGGCTCGGCGCCGCGGCCGGCGCCGGGGCCTCGCTGCTGCTCCTCGATCCCAACCTCCTCGACCCGGATTTCGGCTGGCGCCTCGGCTTCGGCATCGGCGGCGTGCTCGGCCTCGGGATTCTGTTCTTGCGCCGCTACGTGCCCGAGAGCCCGCGCTGGCTCGTCACCCATGGCCAGGAAGACGAGGCCGAGCGCACGGTGGCGGAGATCGAGCGCACGGTCGAGGCCGAGACGGGGCAAAAACTCCCGAAGGCCGAGGGCATCCTGGAGGTGCATCCGAAGACGAGCTTCGGCTTCGGCGAGATTTTTTCGTCGATGGTCCACAAGCACCGCGGCCGCAGCATCCTGGCCCTGGTGCTGATGATCGCCCAGGCCTTCCTGTTCAACGCGGTGTTCTTCACCTACGGGCTGGTGCTGGCGAAATTCTACGGCGTGCCGGAGAACAAGGCCGGCGTGTTCCTGGTGCCGCTCGCCATCGGCAATTTTTTGGGGCCGCTGCTGCTCGGCCACTTCTTCGACACGATCGGCCGGCGCCGGATGATCGCCGGCACTTTCGCCCTCAGTGGCCTGCTGCTGATGGCGACGGCCGTGGTGTTCGGCCTCGACCTGTTCACCGCCTGGACCCAGACCTTCGCCTGGATCGCGATCTTCTTCGTCGCCTCGGCGGCTGCAAGCTCCGCCTACCTCACGGCGAGCGAGATCTTCCCGCTGGAGACCCGCGCGCTCGCCATCGCGGTGTTCTACGCGCTGGGCACGGGTGCGGGCGGCGTGATGGCGCCGTGGTTGTTCACCCACCTGATCGAATCCGGCCAGCACTGGGCGCTCGCCGGGGGGTATGCGGGGGCGGCCCTGCTGCTCGTGATCGCCGCGGTGACGGAGTGGACGCTCGGGGTCGATGCGGAGGGCAAGTCGCTGGAGAGTATCGCGGATCCGTTGTCGAAGGCGGGGTGAGGGGGTTCGGGGGGCCTTGCGCCTCCCGCCGCCTCCCGACATGGAGGGCGGGGGCCGCCACCGGCACCTGCTGCTGGCGGTCGAGGAACGGCTTGTCGCCGAGATGTCGCGGATGCGGCGGATTGCCGTTGGCGCAGAGCCTCCCGCTGCCAGCGGCCCCCGATGGTCCCGGGCGAGGTGCCAGTGCCGACCGCTGCCCTCCGGATCCCGTTGCTACGCCTCGACCAGCGCCCGCCGGACGATTGCCGCTGCGGCCGGGACGGTCTCGCGCCGGCCGAGCGCGCCGAAGCACCGGGCCGCACCGCCACCGCGAGGTCGAGGGAAACCGGCCCGCTCGCGCCGACGATCTAGGCCAGCAGATCCTTGCGGTCGAGCCAGTCGTGCAGGACCTTGCCGATCGCCAGAAGCGTCCCGGCCGGGGTTGGGAGTGCCAGCGCCCTGGTATAGGCGGCGCTCTGGTCGTTGAGAAAATCCGCGTCGGCAGCCTCGAACGGGCGGCGCTCCTCGCGGGTGCCGTCGAGGATGAGCTGGCCGTCCCTGCACCACAGCACCGTCATCGACGACCGCCCGTCACCCCGTACGCCTCGGCTAGGGTCGCATAGGGGAAGGACGCCCGCCAGTGGCGGTGATCTGCGGCCTTCATCTCGACAGTGACGATCCAGGGTGGACGGATGGTCTTCAGAGACTGCTTGATTGGTCTCTACAGATATCGAACCCATCGCGTCATTCCGGGGCCGCGCAGCGGAGCCCGGAATCCATATGTGGACGGCCCCTTCTCGCAAGCGGAAAATTCCGGCCAAGCTTTCGCGTTGCATCCATATGTCCGGCCTTGGTGCGGCCCTGGGGCCGCGGCCAAAATGGTGGTTCGCGACACGCTCTCCCATCAGAAACACGGCCTCGAACGGCCCCTGGATTCCACGGATTTTTCGCGCGTCACAGACAGCGTAGCCGACCACTCATCTTCTGCTTGCAAGCTCACGGGCGCCTCACCGGCTCCCAAACTCCTTCAATCCGCGCTGACCTCGCCTCGCCGACAAGACTGCCAGGCCCTGCTATACTGCCAAGCCCTGCTCCCGATCAGATCCTACCCCCGATCAGGCCTGGGCCGGCGCAGCCCCGCCCACAGCAGCGCCGGCCCAGGCCGGGTCGTACGAGCCCCCGCTCACCAGAAGACGCCAGGCAATCCGCGCCAGCTTGTTGGCCAGCGCCACCGCCACCACCTTCATCGGCTTGCGTGCCAGAAGCCCCGTCAGCCAGCCTTTCAGCCCGCCGCTGCCCGGCTTGTGGTGACGCAACACCGCCATCGCGCCAGCCACCAGCACGCTGCGCAACTGCTCGTCACCCGCTCGCGTGATCCCGCCTAGCCGCTGGCGGCCCGCCGTCGAGTGGTCCTTGGGCGTCAGGCCCAGCCACGCCGCGAAGTCCCGGCCGCTGTCGAACGCCGCGGGATCGGGCGTCTTCATCACCAGCAACGCCGAGGCGACCGGACCCAGCCCCGGCACCTCGCTCAGCCGCTGGCAGGTCGTGTTCTCCCGCTGCCAGAGCTTGAGCTGGCGGTCAGCCTCTTGCACCCGCTCGTCAGCATCCTGGTACTCCTCCCATAGATCCGCAAACAGCGTGCGGGCCAGGTCCGGCACTGCCGGCTCCTTCGCGAAGCGCTCCGCCAGGTCCGCGAGATGGGCCAGACCCTGCGGGACCGTGAGCCCGAACTCGGCCGCGTAGCCGCGCAGGCTGTTGCTGATCTGGGTGCGCCGCTTCAGCCGCTGCTCGCGCAGGCCCGCCAGCATCTGCGCGGCCTGCTGCTCGGGCGTCTTGACCGGCACGTAACGCATCTGCGGCCGGCTGGCTGCCTCGCACAGGGCTGCCGCGTCCCGGGCGTCGTTCTTGGAGCGCAGCACGTAGGGCTTGACCAATTGCGGAGCGATCAGCCGGACCGTGTGGCCCATCGCCCCCAGCGTGCGGGCCCAGTCGTGCGACGCCGCACAGGCCTCCAGCACCACCAGGCAGGCCGGCTGCTTCTCGAAGAACTCCTGCATCTTGGTCCGGGTCAGCTTCTGCTTCAGGACCACAGCCTCGGACGCATCGACGCCGTGCAGCTGAAAACTTCCCTTGGACGTATCCAGCCCAATGCGGGTAACCTCGGTCATGGACGGCCTCCTCGGATGAGATCCCAACGACCTCATTCTGGCACACTGATGCCGATCGGGGGGCCGTCCACACCATCAGAACCGCGGATGGTGTTGAATGAAGCGGAGACCGTTTCGTTGTCTCCTGGAACTCCTGAGTGTCTGGATTCCGGGCTCCGCTGTCGCGGCCCCGGAATGACGAGGAGGGTGTCAGGATCGTCGATCAGGTCGAACAGGCGCTCAGTGCAGGGCCGCCGGCCGCTCCGTCTCGGGCGGCATCGCCGCCTCGTCGATGAGCGCCGCGCGGATGCGGGTGAGGCGGGCTTCCGCCGCCTCGCGGGCGGCTTCCGCGGCGGCGGCGGCCTCGCGGGCGGCCTGGGTGTCGGCGATCACCTCGGCCAGGCGCTCCTCCAGCCGGCGCACCCGGGCCCGCTCGGCGGACAAGCGGCCCTCGGCCGCGGCGGCCTTCTTTGCCTCGGCGGCGGCCTTTTGTGCCTCGGCGGCGGCCTGGGCTTGCGCCTCGGCGGCAGCGCGGCGGGACTCCTCCGCGGCTTGCCGGGACTCCGCGGCCTCGGCGGCGGAGGCGCGCAACGCCTCCTCGACCCGGCCGAGCAGGGCGCCGACCTCGCGGCTCAGCCGGTCGGCCCGGGCCTCGGCCGCGACGGCGCGGGCGGTCGTGGCGCGCACCGTCTCGGTCGCGCGCCGAAGCAGGGTCAGGATGGTGCCGGTGTCGAACGGGGTGGCCATCGGGTCCGTATCGTCGGAAATCCGCCGGAAGCCCGGGATCCGGGCGGCGATTCCCCAAGGGGCACCCGCCGGCCCCCCGCGGTCAAGCGCCATTGCGCCGCTTCCCCCGCCTCCCGCCACGCTTCCCCGTACTTTGCCCCAGGATGCGGCGCGGATGCCCCAGGGCCCGGGCTTCCGGCCTGGATCCGCCCCTGCGACCGATGCGCCCGGACACGCCGGTGCGCGGGAACCCATCATGGATCAAACCGATGCCCCCCGGGACTATACCGGATGGACCGGGGGAGTATCCCGCCGAAGAAGGGGCCGTGCCCATGTTCATGAGGATCGACCGTCTGCAGGCCGAGCTGCCGCAGCCCAAGAGGCCCGACCCGAATGCCGCCGCCGCCCTGCAGGAGCTGCTCGGCGGCAAGTACGGCGAGATGTCGACGCTCGGCAACTACATGTTCCAGAGCTTCAACTTTCGCGACAAGTCCAAGCTGCGGCCGTTCTACAGCCTGGTCTCGAGCATCTTCATGGAGGAGCTCGGCCATGTCGAATTGGTCTCGACCGGCGTGTCGATGCTCAACAACGGCCCCGGCGACCCGACGCCGGACGTCGACGTGTCGAAGGCGCCGTTCCACGACATGCAGGACGTGCGGCTGGCCGGCAGCTTCCTCAGCAACGGCGGCGGCGCGATGCCGATGAACGCGAACGGCGCGTCGTGGAACATGGACATGGTCACCACGACCGGGAACATCATCATCGACCTGCTGCACAACTTCCACCTCGAATGCGGCGCGCGCATCCACAAGCTCCGGGTCTACGAGACCTTGAAGGACCCGACCGGGCGCGAGGTCTGCGGCTACCTGCTGGTGCGCGGCTCGGTGCATGCCCACGCCTATGCGCTGGCGCTGAAGAAGCTCACGGGGGTCGCCATCGAGCAGATGCTGCCGACGCCCAACATCAACCTCGACCGCATCCCCGAATGCCAGAAATACCTGCAGGAGGGCAGCCACCGCCGGCTCTACCGGTTCAACTCGCCGGATTATGCGGAGGCCGCCGGGGTGTGGTCGAACGACGAGGTGGCGTTGCCGGGCGACCCGCCGGGCAAGCTGGAGGTGGTCGACGGCGCGCCCGAGGGCGGCAAGATCCCGGAACTCGACGGCAATTACGGCGCCTTCGCGCCGAACTACAAGCCGGAGGAGATCTTCGAGATCGCCGGCAAGCTCTACAAGAAGAGCCGCTGAGATGACGATCGGGGCCGGTCAGGCCGGCCCCGATTCCTCGATCAGGTCGTCGAGGGCATCCAGCACCTCGGCCATGCCGGGGCGCGAAGCGGGCTCTCCGGTGCAGGCCTGCGCCAGGGCCTCGACGGCCGGGTGGGCGAGGGGGGCGATTGTCCCCAACTCCCCGAGGAGCAGCCCGAAGGCCCGCACGTCGAGCCGTTGCAGGACCGCGCCCTCAGGTCCCGGGGGCAGGGCGGAGGCCGCCCCGAGATCGCTCAGCACCGCCGCGCCCTCCGTCCCGTCCCACAGGACGTTGTGGGCGTAGAGGTCGCCGTGGCCGAAGCCCCGCGCATGCAGGTGGGCGGCGCCCGACGCCACCCCGCGGGCGAGGCGCAAGGCCGCCCCTCGCGTCAGGCGAAGGTCCGGGTCGTAGACGTCGCGGCTGCAGCTCTCCAGGCTCGGCGGTCCGGCGAGCACCCGCCAGCCCTCCGGCAGGAGCGGCATCAGCAATCCTTGCGTGCCGTCCGGATGGTCGGCGAGGCGGCCGAGGCCGCCGGTGAGATGCGGATGTGCCCCCGCCGCCAGGCAGGCCGCCATCTCGCGCTCGGGCAGGCCGTCGCTGGTCATCGCGCCCTTGAACAGCTTGAGGGCGACGGGCCGCGCCTCGCCCGCGCCGTCCGGCTGCCACGCCGCCCGCATCACCCGACCGGAGGCGCCCTCGCCGAGGAGCGGGCCGACCGCGAGATCGCGCCAGGCGACAGGCGTCGCCGCGACCGAAGACGGCGCCGCCCGGTCCTCGAACGGGTTGCCGGCCCAGGACAGCCAGGCGAGGCGCGGCAGGGCGGTCAGGCAGGCGGGCAGGGCCTCGAACCGGTTGGCGGCGATGCGCAGGAGCTCGAGGTTGTGCGCGCGTCCCAGGCTCTCCGGCAGGGCCCGCAGGCGGTTGCCGGCCAGCATCAGCTTCTGCAGCAGCGGCCGGTTGCCCAGGGAGGCGGGTAGGGCGGCGATGCGGTTGTCGGTGAGGGTGAGCCAGCGCAGATGCGGGGGCAGGGATTCCGCCGGCACCTCGGCGAGGCCGCAGCCGCGAAAGCCGACCTGGCTCAGGGCGGCGCAATCGCCGAGCACCGGCGGCAGCCGCGCGAAGGGGTTGCCGGAGCAGAACAGCACCCGGAGCCGGCGCAGGCGGCCGAGATCGGCGGGCAGCGCGGTCAGGTCGTTCTGGCCGAGATCGAGGAATTCGAGCGTGTCGGCGAGGCCGAGGATCTCGGGCGGCATCTCGGAGAGGCGCCCGTCCGGCCCGCCGGGAAGCCGCAGCTCCCGCGTCCCGGCGAGGTCGCCCCGGCGCAGGGCTTCGAGGCGCGAAGCGGTGGCGGGCGGCAGGCTCACGACCTCGCTCCCGCCCGCGCATGGGCAGCCGGGCTCGAGGAGCCACGGGGTGATGTCGGCATCGTCGTCTCCCGGCGGCGTGAGGCCGCCGGGTTCTGGTCGCCGGGAATGGCGGCCGGATCAAGGGGCCGGAGCGTCAGTACGGATAACCATAATAAAAGCCGGGCGGCGGCGCCGGGCGGTAGCCGTACTCGTGGCCGGCCGGCGGACGACCGTAGGCACGCAGGTAGGGGTCGTAGCGCGGCTTGCGGAAATTGCCGTTGTTGACGCCGGCCGAGCGGTCGTTGCCGTTGAGCGCCGCATAGGGCGAGAGCCCGCTGCCGCTGTCGTTGTTGCGGGCAAGCGCCGCGCCGGCCGTCCCGAGAACGAGGGCCGCCGCGACCGAGACCCGAACCGTGAGAGCACGCATGGAACGCCTCCTGGTGAGGAGCGGGAGACCGGGGAACGGGGCCCGACCGGCCGGGGTTCCGGCGCGGGCGGCGCGGCCTTTCGGCGCCCGCCGCCCGGAAGGTCAGCGGCCGGCCAGCAGCGTCGCGGTCCGGCGCTGCTGCGCGAGGATGCGGCCGAGATGGTCGATCGCCCCTTCCTGCATCCGGCGCAGGGCCTCCGGATCCTCCTCGCCGTCGCGCCGCATCGAGACGTAGAACTCGAACCCGCCCACCTCCGTCGCGCCGATCCGGTTCAGCACGAACGGGAACAATCCGAGCTGCGTCGCCCCCGCCACCAGGTCCAGGAACGCCTCCGGGGTGAACACCCAGCAATGGCACTGAACGTAACGGCCGTCGGCCAGCGCCGCCGAGGCCTCCGCATGGGCGTGCGTCAGGGCCGTCGCGCCGGCCAGGCGCGGCGCCGCGACCGGATCCTCGCCGGCCCAGATCTGCGCCGGTGACACCGCCCGCACCTCGCTGGCATGGCCGAAGAGTTGGCGCGGGCTCGGCCGCACGAGGCCGAGGAGGTCCGCCTCGACCAGCTCGGCCAGGGTGCTCGCCGGCCGCGCGGCGTCGAACATGTAGCGCTTGTCCGGCAGCGACAGGTTGAGCACGCCTCCGGCCCGCAGCACCCCGTGGATGCCGCGCAGCCAGCCGAGGAGGTTCGGCACGTACTGGGCGACCTGCGCGGCGATGGCGACGTCGTAGCCGTCCCGGCCGAGAACGGCGGCCAGCGACCCCGATCCGGCCCATTCGTGGTCGATCGGCACGGCGCCGGGCAGCCCGGCGCCGGCGTCGAGGGCGTGGTCGACATAGGCGACCTGCACGCCCGCGGGCAGGGGGACGGGGTTGTCCCCGGGCCCGAATTCCAGCCCGCGCCCCTCCGGCAGCGGCATGTCGTGGGTCAGCCGCGCCAGCCGCCTGTCGGCGGCGCGGCGGGCCAGGAACGCGTCGAGGGAGAGGGAGCCGGGTCTCATGACCCGGCTTGTCGCACGGCCGGCCTCACGCCGCGAGCCAGTCGTAGCGCTCGGGCGCGTCCCAGGCGCAAGCGGCGCCGAGTGCGGCGGCGAACACGCCCGAGAGGCGCGCCCGCTCGGCCTCGACCACCGGACCATCGACCGCGACCGGCCGGCAGCGGGCGGAGAGGCCCGGCACGACGAAGTCGGGGTTGTGGAGCGCGTGGTCGGAGCCCTCCGAGAAGAACGGACGGTCGCCCCAGTCGAGGTAGCTCTCGGCCGGAAGGCCCTCGGCGAGCAGGATGTCGTGGGCGTCGAGTTCGACATGCCAGTAGGTGACCGACGAGACCAGCTCGCGGACGATGCTGGTGCCGTTGATCAGGCACATCACCGGTACGAGATGGCCGCCCGCGCCGTCGGCATCGGCCCCGACCAGGACCGGATGGCCGGGCGAGAGGCGGAGATCCCGGGCGGGCAGGCCCGGCCCGAAGGCGCCGGCCCGCAGGCGGACCGGCTGCTGGGAGGCCGGCAGGGTCCGGCCGCGTCCATCGAGGTCGCGATGCCCGATCCAGGTGACCGGCCGCAGGGCGCCGGAGGCGGTCACCGCCCGGTCGCCGACCTGCAGATCCTCGACCGCGACCTCGCCGCGGGCCGTGCGCAGGCGGGTGCCGGTCGTGAAGCAGACCGCGACGGCCTGGTCGTCGAAGCGCAGGGTCTGGAAGTTGGTCAGCGTGTCGGTGACCCCGGTCGGCCGCGTGGCGAGGCTCGCGCTCGCGGTGCGCGTCACGATCGTCGCGCCGTTGGCCTGGGCGATGGTGTAGTCGGCCCGGTTGCCGGAGAAGACCGCGGTGTTGGTGCCGGCCCCGCCGTCGATCGTGTTGTCCTTGGCCAGGTTGACCGTGCAGACGTCGTTGCCCGCGCCGCAGGCGAGCCTCTGGATGTAGGTCGTGTCGTAGATCGCGATGTTGTTGGTCATCCCGAAGGCACTGCTGTAGGTGCCCGCGTTGAGGTTGACGGTCGCGGTCTCGCTGCTCTGGGAGAGGTCGAGGGCGTTGCCGCTCGTGGCGGTGTTGTAGAGGGTCAGGACCGGCTTGGTGTTGACGGTGAAGTCGAAATACGGCTTCAGGCTGCCGGTGATGGTGGTGTTGTAGCCGAAGGTCTGGGCCTGGTTCAGCGGGCCGCTGGTCTGGGCGCCGTATAGACGCTGGATCGCGTCGATGTCCACCGGCATCCAGGTGGCCGCGTAGTGGTTGGTCCCGTCCGGGGTGGTCCAGTTGGTCCCGGTGATCGGGCTGTCGTACTTCACCGGATTGTGCGGGTTGAAGTACGACATCAGCGTCGAGACTTCGTTGTCGTAGGGCCCGTATTGCTGGCTCAGGGTGTTGGTGTTGTTGTAGGGACCGCCATGGCCGAGCCCGAGCGCGTGCCCGACCTCGTGCACGGTCGTGCCGGCGCCGTAGCCGGAGCCGCCGGCCTGGAAGTCGTTGAGCGACCCGTGCTTGCCGGTCGCCCGCGCGGTCTCGCCGATATCCATCGAGACCTTCGCCTGGCCTCCGACGGGCGGCGTGATCACGCTGGTGCCGACCGGGTGCGGCGTCGAGGCCGATTCCGCGTAGGCCTTGCCCTCGGCGTTCCGGGTGAACCCGATATTGGCGTCGTCCTCCGAGGTCGTCTGCTTGAAGGAGATGTTCGCGACGGCGGACCACAGGTTCAGGCTGCCCGCCAGCGCCGCCTGCTCGGTCGCGGTCCAGTTCGCGGCCGGATCGAACATGTAGTTCAGGGTGCCGCCGGCAGTCCCGGCCGCGTTGACCGCGCCCCAGTGGAACTGGGACGACGCCGTGTCGTAGGTGTCCGGCGTGTCGCCCTTGTACGTGGCGTAGGCGGTGCCCGCGAGGGTGCCGTCCGCATTGACGCCCGACAGGTACGTGACTTCCTGCTCCCGCGTCATCCCCGTGGCGTTCGCCATCACTTGCCCCCTCTTCGACTTTTCGGCTTAGATCGGCTGAGATCGGTGTGTGCATTGCGGCGAAACCCAGGATCCGCTGGGTCGCCCGAAGCCGTCCGGCGGCTTCCACTTCGCTTCTGCTATCACACGGCCGAAAAAATCGTTGAGAGGCTCCGTCTCAAAAACTGGCCTCCGCGTCTCGCACCGCGGGGACCTGTGCATTCGGGTCCCGCCTGTGTTCCGTCCGCCACAGGCCCCGGCCGCGCGGTCTCGGGGATCCGTCCGGTGGGGAGCGGCAGGGATCAGGGCGGGATCGGCTGCCCGTCCCAGGCGAACACGCCGCCGGAATCCCCGATCCGCAGCCCGTCGAGGACCCGCAGGAGATGGGCCGCGCTCTCCTCCGGCGAGAACAGGCCGGGGCCCGGATCCGGGCGGAACGGCCGCGACAGGGCCGTCCGCACGGTGCCGGGATGCAGCCCCGCCACGATCAGCGCCGGATGGGTGCGGGCGGTCTCGACGGCCAGCGTGCGCAGCACCTGGTTCAGCGCCGCCTTCGAGGCCCGGTAGGCGTACCAGCCCCCCAGGCGGTTGTCGCCGATCGAGCCGACCCGGGCCGAGAGGGCGGCGAAGACGCTCCGCTCCTTGCGCGGCATCAGGGCCAAGAGGTGCTTGGCCACCAGGGCCGGGCCGATCGCGTTGACGGCCATCACGGCGGCCATCGCGGCCGGGTCGAGGGCCTTGAGCGCCTTCTCGGGGGCGACGCCCGGCCCGTGCAGGATGCCGCTGGCGACGAGGACGAGCCCCACCGGCCCGGCCGCCCCGATGGCCTGCGCCGCCGCCGCGACGGAAGCCTCGTCGGTGACGTCGACGGGGAGCGACCGCACGGGCCCCGGCTGGGGCGCCCCCGATCGCGAGAGGGCGAACACGGTCTCGTGCGCCCCGCCCGCGGCGAGGGACGCGACGAGGGCGCGGCCGAGGCCGCCCGAGGCGCCGACGACGACCGCGCTCGTCATGCGGTGCACCGGTCGGGAAGAGCGTGGGAATGGGGCATGTCGGCATCCGGGGCCCGAGCGGGGCGCCCGGGCCGTGCGGGAACCGCGCGCCGCCCGGACCGGTTCCGCGGGGGCAGGTCGCCCCGGTCGCCGGCGCTCAGCCCGGGCCGCCGGCCCGCAGGGTGAAGCGGGTCATCTCGGAGGGGCGGCCGAGCCGGAGGGCGAAGCCCGGCCAGATCCCGGTGCCGTTGCCGACATAGAGAACCATGCCGGCGACCTCGTAGCGGCCCGACACGAAGCCGTTGTTGCCCCGCGCCACCAGCCGGTCGAGGCCGAGGATCATGCCGCCATGGGTGTGTCCGGAGAGCTGGAGCGCGACGCCCCGGGCCGCCGCCCGCTTCGCGGCCCGCGGCTGGTGGTCGAGGAGCAGGACCGGCGCGCCGGAGGGGGCGCCCTCAAGCGCCGCCGCGAGGTCGGGGCCGGCCTCAGCCGAGGCCGGGGCCGAGGCATCGGTGACGCCGGCGAGCACCAGGCGGGCCTCGCCGCGGGTCAGCACGGTATGGGCGTTCGGCAGCATCGTGAGACCGAGGCCGGCGAGGTGGCGCATCCAGGCCGGGTAATCGAAGAAGTATTCGTGGTTGCCGGGGATCGCGAAAACCCCGTCCGGCGCCCGCAGGTCGGCGAGCGGCGCGACGTCGTCCCGGCGCATTGCCACCGAGCCGTCGATGAAGTCGCCGGTGACGACGATCAGGTCGGCACCCGCCCCGTTGGCGCGCGCCACCACGGCCCGGGCCCAGGGGGCGGGGAACAGGCGGCTGAGATGCAGGTCGGTGAGCTGGAGCAGCCGGTAGCCCTCGAAGGCGGGCGGCAGGCCGGGGATCGCCACCGCGACGTCCCGGACCGGCGGCACCCGCACGGCCTGGGCGACGCCGATTGCGGCGAGCAGGCCCGCGAGCCCGGCCGCTCCGAACCGGACCCCGTCCGGGATGGTCACCACGCTCCGGCGCAGCAGGGCGCTTCCCAGGGCGCCGAGATCGAGCGCGATCTGGAGCACGGCCAGCAGCGCGATCGCCCCGAAGGCCCAGTTGAAGAGCAGCACGACGACCCGGGGGAATTCGGGCGCGAAGACCGAGCCGGAGGAGAGCCGGTTCCAGAGGTGGAACTGCGAGGCGAGGAGCAGCAGCAGGGCGACGACGCCCTTGGCGGGCAGCGGCAGCCCGAGGGGCACGAGCCAGCGGGCGATCACGTAGGCGCACGGCGTCGCGAAGATGAGGTGGAAGATGGCGGGTCTCCTGTGGTCGCGCGGCGCGCCGATGCCGGCTCACCTGTCCCATGACACGTGAGCCTTGGCACGTGTCATGGGACACGTGCCGAAGCCCCCGCCGCCCTGCGCCCCCGAAAAACTACGCCAGCATCTCCCGCACCATCGGCGCCACCTTGGTGCCGTAGAGCTCGATCGAGCGCATCGAGCGCTCGTGCGGCAGCGGGCCGGCGCTGTACTTGAGCTGGAACCGGCCGAGGCCGAGCCCCTTCACCGTCGCGGCGATTTTTTTCGCCACCGTCTCCGGCCCGCCGATGTAGAGCGAGCCGTGATCGGCCTCGCGGTCGAATTCCTGGCGCGTCATCGGCGGCCAGCCGCGCTCGGCGCCGATGCGGTCGCGCATGCGCTTGTAGTCGGCGAAGAACTCCTCCCGCGCGCCCGCATCCGTCTCGCCGACATAGCCCGGGGAATGGACGCCGATCGGCCTGACCGTGCGGCCGAGCTGGGCGCAGGCCCGGTGGTAGAGATCGACGTAAGGCCGGAAGCGCTGCGGCTCGCCGCCGATGATGGCGAGCATCAGCGGCAGGTCGTGATGGACCGCCCGCACCACCGAGTTCGGGCTGCCGCCGACGCCGATCCAGGTCGTGGGCGGCGTCTCCGGGGTCGGGAAGACCGACTGGTTCTCGAGCGGCGCCCGGGTGGTGCCCCGCCAGGTCACCGGCCCGCCGGCGAGGAGTGCGGCGAACAGCTCCAGCTTCTCCTCGAACAGGGTCTCGTACTGGTCGAGGGGGTAGCCGAAGAGCGGGAACGATTCGGTGAACGAGCCGCGGCCGAGGATGACCTCGGCGCGGCCGTTCGACAGCCCCTGCAGGGTCGAGAAGCGCTGGTAGACCCGGACCGGATCGTCGGAGCTGAGCACCGTCACGGCCGAGCCGAGGCGGATGCGCGCGGTGCGCGCCGCGATCGCCGCCAGCACCATCTCGGGCGAGGAGACCGAAAAATCCTCGCGGTGGTGCTCGCCGATGCCGAAGAAGTCGAGCCCGACCCGGTCGGCCAGGATCCCTTCCTCGACGACGTCGCGGAGGACCTCTCCGTGGGACAGGAACTCGCCGTCGCGGGCGGTGACATCCCCGAACGTGTCGAGGCCGAATTGCAGGGTCTGTGTCATGGGGACAAGATGGAGGGGGCGGGGCGGGTTTGAAATGCGCAGCCGCGCAAGGATGGGCTTGCGGCTGTGCATGGAAGGTGCGGTGCCCGCCAGGTTTGCGCAAGGGAGGGAAAATCCTCCATCGTCATTCCGGGGCCGCGAAGCGGAGCCCGGAATGACCCGGTGGGTGTCGATTCTCTTGAGCGAAACAGCCGATGTTCAGAGACGGAACAGCCCGAGGGCGTCCTTGACCGCGTCCCGGGTCGCCGCCGTGAGATCCTTCGCCCGCGCCGTGCCGGTGCGCAGCACGTCCATGACATGATCGGGATCGCGGGCGATCTCGGCTCGCCGCTCGCGGATCGGCCCGAGGAGGTCGCGCAGCACGCCCGTGAGCCGGGCCTTGAGTACGGAATCGCCGAGGCCGCCGCGCCGGTAATCGGCCTTCAGGCCTGCGACCGCCTCCGGGTCGGGGTCGAAGGCGTCGAGATAGGTGAAGACCACGTTGCCCTCGACCCGGCCCGGATCGGAGGCGCGCAGATGGCCGGGATCGGTGTACATCCGCTGCACGAAAGCCGCGATCTCGGGCTCCGAGGCCGAGAGCGGCAGCGCGTTGCCGCCCGACTTGCTCATCTTCGCCCGTCCGTCGGCGCCCGGCAGCCGCCCGATCTCCGGGATCAGCGACCTAGCCTCGGGCAGGAGGTCGTAGCCCACCTGCCGGTTGAGGCGGCGGACGATCTCGTTGGTCTGCTCGATCAGGGGCGCCTGGTCCTCGCCCACCGGCACCAGGGTGGCCCGGAACG
Organism: Methylobacterium aquaticum; assembly: GCF_016804325.1. Lineage (NCBI taxonomy): Bacteria > Pseudomonadati > Pseudomonadota > Alphaproteobacteria > Hyphomicrobiales > Methylobacteriaceae > Methylobacterium > Methylobacterium aquaticum. Next base: position 2,751,324 of record NZ_CP043627.1, on the reverse strand, counting down.
CCGTGATGTCGGCGGCCTGGGCGGCGGGGTAGCACAGGAAGCCCGCCGGGATGTCGCGGCCGAAGCCGCGGGCCTGGATCTCGTCCTTGATCGTCGGGTTGCGCTCCAGCCGGGCCACCGTGACGAGGTTCAGGTAGAGCAGGGTCAGTTCGGCCAAGGCCGGCAGGGCCGATTGCACGCAGATCGTGGTCACCGCCGGATCGATGCCGACCGCCAGATAGTCGGTGGCGACCTCGATCACGTTGCGGGCGATGCGGGCCGGATCGTGGGCGTTGTCGGTCAGCGCCTGCGCGTCGGCGAGCAGCAGGTACTGGCGATGGCCGTGCTGCAACGCCACGCGGTTGCGCAGCGAGCCGGCATAATGGCCGAGATGCAGGGGACCGGTGGTGCGGTCGCCGGTGAGGATGACGGGCCGGGACGACGTTTCGATGGACATGGCAGGCTCTTTCCGGAGGAAGGCCGCCGTGCCGAAGGGTGCCGGAAATCGGAAGAACGACCGTGCCCACCGGACGGCGGCATCGGTCGTGACGAGAATGACGACGGGCCGCTTCCCTAAAGGAAGCGCCACCAAGTGGTCGTGCGGGGGGAGCGGCTCTCGGTCATCGCCGACAGGTTAAGCGGGATTTTCCGCCCGCTCAAGCCGATCCCGCCGCCCGCTCGGTCCCGCCCTCCGCCATCTCCTCCACCCCCACCCACAGATTCCAGGCCGGCGCCAGGCTCCAGCCCGGCAAGCCCACATGTGCCTGCGGCATCCGGTAATGCAGCACGGGCCGCGGGCTCACCTTTTCGTCCGGCGGCAGGGCCGCCCGGACGCCGTCCTCGTCGCGATGGGCGAGGAGCGGCAGGAGGTCGAGGCCGCGGTGGCGGGTCGGGTTGGCGGTAAGATAATCGCGGGCGAAGCCGTCGAGGTCGGGCCGGTAGCCGGGATCGAGCACCCGGGCGGCGTAAGCGGCGGGGAAGGCCGGCGGCAGGCCCCGGGCGGCCAGGAACCCGCCCGCCGCGGTGGCCCGGCGCAGCTCCGGCTCGGAGCGGAGATAGGCCCGCAGCAGCCCGGTGAGGGTGGCGGCTTCGAGGTCCGGCGGCTCGACGTTGAAGTGGAGCCCGAGCGAGCCAAGCAGCACCGCCCCGCGCCCCCGCCCGCCGGCCCCGTGCAGCAGGGCGGCGAGGCGGTCGATCTCGGGCAGGCGGTCGAAGGCGAGGGGGCCGGTGATCAGCTCGCGCGGCACCACCGGGCCGAGGAGGGCGGCGAGCGAGCGCCCGGCGGCGCGGACCGGCAGTGCCGGACCGGCCCCGTGTTCCGGCATCCGGCGCTGCGGATGGGCGGCGCGCAGGTCGAGCTCGACCCGGATGTCGCCGAGCGCCGTGCCCTCGAGCCGGAAGGCGTGCGGGTCCTCCTCGGCGAGGCGCCCGCCGAGGCCGGCAGAGAGCGCCGCGGCGGCGACCCTGGCCGAGGGGCCCATGAACTCGATCTCGACGCCGACCCGGCGCGGCGTCCCGTCGGCCCGCAGGGGCCGGGGCGGCGAGTGAAATGCGACACGTCGGAAGTCGGCCTTGGACGATTCGGTCATGGATTGGAGACGCTCACGAGGCCGGGGCGGGGACGGGCAGGGGGAATGTGTGAGGGCGGGATCCGGCGGGGAGGGATCGAGGCCGAACAGGTCCGGGCAATCCTCCTCGCCCGGTCGGCGCGGCAGGCGGCGGGCCGACGGCGCGGCGGGGCCGAGGAGCCGCATCACCCGCTTCGAGACCGCGACCGACAGGTTCTCGCGCTTGGCCCGGGCCTCGACCCGGGCGAGCGCGTTCATCGCCGGGCCGAGCACCGTGAACTCGGCCCGCATCCCGTCGTCGAGCACCCCCACCAGCACCTCGCCGGCATGGAGAGAGGCGGTGAAGGCGAGCGGCGGCAGGTCCTGACGCCCTCTCGCCTCGTTCAACTGCCGCACCCGCGCCTCGATCTCCCGCACGCAGGCGAGTGCCGCCGCCGCCTGCTCCGCCGGCGTGCCGTCGACGAACTGGGCCAGCACCCCGTCGCCGACATACTTGTCGACGAGGCCGCCCTGGTCGGTGACCGCGCCGTGGGCGAGCGCCCGGAACGCCAGCAGCCAGTCGAGCACCCGGGCCTCGCCCCAGCGCCGGGTCAGGCTCGAGAAGCCCCGGATGTCGAGGGCGAGCAGGCAGGCGTGCCGCGGCTGGAGCGCCGTCGGCCCGTCGCGCCGCACGAGATCGATCCCCGCCGGCACGAAGCGCGCTAGCGTCGCCCGCTCGTGCTCCAGGCGCAGCATCGCGGCAAAACCCCGGCGCAGGCGCAGCGACCCCTCGATCACGAAGGCGGCCGCCACCAGGAAGGAGAGGAGCCCGAAGACGTTCGGCCCCGCCGGCGGCAGGCCGAGGCCGGGATGGAGGAGGCCGAGGCCGAGCGCCCCGGACCACACCCCCGCCACCAGGGCGGCGAAGACCGCGGTGTGGCGCGGCCGCAGGGTGAGGCCGGATTCGAGCAGCAGCAGGAAGGCCGGCAGGCGGCTCGCCAGGGTGCCGGGCTCGTCGGCGGCCTCCGCCGCCGCCATCATGTATTCGAGCACGATATAGGCCGCGAGCGCGGCGTCGAGCAGCGTCGTGATCCAGGCCAGGCGCCCGCTGTCGCGTCGCCGCGCCGTGGCGGCGAGCCAGAGCGAGGACGCCGCGTAGCCGCCAAGGATGAACCAGTGGCTGCCGGCATGCAGCACGCCGTCGCTGAGATGGGCCGAGACCGCCAGAACCCCCAGCATCACCAGCCGCATCGCCAGCACGCGGGTGGCGGTGCCCGCGGCGAGGCCCGCGGCCAGGCCGTTCTCGTCCCCGGCGGGGTGGGGCGCGGCGCCCCGGTCCGGCGGGATCGGATGTCGTCTGCTCATGGCGGGGCCGGTCTCACGCGGGGCACGGGGTGCATCGGGAGCAAGATGGTCCCTCGCCCGTCGCCGGCGAAGGCCCCCGAATGGTCCGGGTCGTGCCGCCGCCGGAAAGCCGAACGGGCCGGACGGCGCATCGTTCCGTGTGAGGCCGCCCCTTGCGGAAGGCGTTTCGCCTCGCCATCTCCAGACCATCTGGTTGGATGGTGTGGAGATGGTCATGGCGGGAAACGTGCAGGAGCTACGGCCGAAATTGCCCGACAGCGAGAAGGTGACGGTCAATCTCGGCTTCGTCGACCTCGGCCGCATCGACCTGATGGTGCGGGACGGGTTCTACGCCAACCGGGCCGACTTCATCCGCACGGCGGTCCGCAACCAGCTCGACCGGCAGGAGGAGGCGTTGCGCCAGTCGGTGGCGCGCCGGCAGCTCAGCCTCGGCCTGACCCACATCACCAGGGCCGAGCTGGAGGCGGCGCGGGATGCCGGCACGCCGCTCAAGCTCCAGGTCCTCGGGCTCGCCAGCATCGCCGACGACGTCACCCCGGAGCTCGCCCGGGCGGCCATCGCGTCGATCCAGGTGCTCGGCGCCTTCCATGCCAGCGCCGCCGTCAAGGCCGCCCTCGCCGACCGCATCGCCTGACCCCTTCGCACAGGACACAAGATCATGAGCGCATTCAAGAATTTCTCGCCGGGCGGACCTCTCGGCGCAAACGTCGACATGGCCGAGGTGACCCGCCTCACCCGCGCCGGCCGGCTGACCGAGGCCGTGGCCCTGCTCCAGGGCCACGCGGTGCCGGCCGAGCCCGCCCGCCCGCCGGCGCCGTCACCGAGCGAGCGAGGCGCCGGACCCGCCATCGACCTCGAGGCCCCAACCGAGCCGGGCGGCGCCTGGACGGTCCCGGGACAGGCCGGCACGCCGGACCCCTCCGAGGCCCTGCGGGCGATGCCCGATGCGCTGAAGGGCTTGCAGGAGACCCTGCAGGAGACCCTGCGCGGCATGCCGGAGGCGCTGAAGACCTTTCGGTCGCCGGGCGGGCTGGCCGACCTGCTGCGCGCAGGCGGCTTGCCCGACGGAGCGCTGGACGGGTTGGCCGGCAACTTGACGGGCAACCTGGCCAGCCATCTGCCCGCCGGTCTCGGCGAGGGCCTGAAGCCCCGCCGGTCCGTGCCGGTGCCGGAGGGCGCGCGGTTCGAGGAGCGGAGCTTTTCCAGTGCCGCGGGCAGCCGGACCTACAAGGTCTACGTCCCGGCCGGCCGGGAGGGCCAGGGGCTGCCGGTCGTCGTGATGCTGCACGGCTGCACCCAGGACCCCGACGACTTCGCCCTCGGCACGCGGATGAATGCGCTGGCGGAGGCGCAAGGCGCGATCGTCGTCTATCCGCGCCAGGAGCGCGCCGCCAACGCGCAGAAATGCTGGAACTGGTTCCAGCCCGGCGACCAGGGCCGCGGCGCCGGCGAGCCGGCGCTGATCGCCGGGATCGCGAAGGCCGTGGTGGAGGAGTTCGGGGCCGATGCGGATCGGGTCTTCGTCGCCGGGCTCTCGGCCGGCGGCGCGGCGGCGGCGATCCTGGCGGCGACCTATCCGGACGTGTTCGCGGCGGCCGGCATCCATTCGGGCCTCGCCTGCGGCGCGGCCCGGGACCTGCCCTCGGCGCTCGCGGCGATGGGCCAGGGGGGCGCCGCCCCGAAGCGGCCGGGCCCGTCCGTGCCGACCATCGTCTTCCACGGCGATGCCGACCGGACGGTCAACCCGCTCAACGGCGAGCGGGTCGTCGCCCAGGCGCTGCCGGGCGCGGCCCTGACCCCCACCGTGACCCGGGGCGAGACCCCGGGCGGGATCGGCTATACCCGCACGGTCCACGCGGATGCGGGAGGCAGGGCCTTCGTCGAATCCTGGGTGCTGCACGGGGCGGGACACGCCTGGTCCGGCGGCAGCCCGGACGGCTCCTACACCGAGCCGCGGGGGCCCGATGCCAGCGCCGCGATGCTGCGGTTCTTCCTGGAGCACCGCCGCGCCGGCTGAGCGCTCACGCCTTCGGCGTCGAGACCCGCAGCAGCAGCGCGACCGGCACGAGCCCGACCGCGACGATCAGCAGGGCGGCGACCGCGCCGTCCTCGTAGGTGCCCCGGGCGGCCTCGCCGTAGAGGTGGGTCGCCAGGGTCTCGACGTTGAGCGGGCGCAGGATCAGCGTCGCGGGCAGTTCCTTGACGCAATCGACGAAGACCAGCAGCGCCCCGCCGAGGAGCGCCGGCCAGGTCAGCGGCAGGTGGACCTGCGCCAGGGCGCCGGCCGGATTGCGGCCTAGCACCCGGGCGGCGTTGCCGAGCGAGCGCGGCACCCGGGCGAGGCCCGCCTCGCTGCTGCCGGCGGTGACGGCGAGGAAGCGCACCACGTAGGCGTAGACCAGCGCCGCCCCGGTGCCGAGGCCCATCGCGGGCAAAGCTGCCCCGGTCAGCGCCCGGCTCACGCCGTCGAGCAGGCCGTCGAGGGCGGACAAGGGCGGCAGCAGGCCGATCGCCAGGATGGCGCCGGGCACCGCATAGCCGAAGGTGGCGCAGCGCAGGAGCACTCCGCGCCAGCGCCCGCCGAGCACGCTCGGGCCCGCCGCGACCACGAGGCCGAGACCCGTGGCGACGATCGTCGCGAGGCCGGCATAGAACAGGGTGTTCAGGCTCTCCGACAGGATCGCCCCGGACAGGCCGGCGAAGTGGAGGCGCTTCCCCGCCTCGACCGCCAGATAGCTCGCCGGGGCCAGGAAGCCGAGGGCGACCGGCACGAGGCCGAGGCCGAGCGCCACGAGCGCCGCCGGGCCGGCGAGCCGCGTGCGGCTCATCCGCCGCGGGCGCTGCGCCGCCCCGGCATAGCCGCGCCCGCGCCGGGCCCGGCGCTCGACCGCGATCAGGCCGAGGCAGGCGGCGAGCATGACGAGTGCCAGGCCGGCGGCGCCCGGAAGGTCCGAGCGGTTGACCCAGGTGTCGTAGATCGCGACCGTGAGGGTGCGGACGCCCAGGAACTCCGCCGCCCCGATGTCGTTGAGGGCCTCCAGCAGCGCCAGGCTGGCGCCGAGCGCGATGGCCGGGCGGGCGAGCGGCAGGGCGACCCGGAGGAACACCGCCCCCGGACCGGCCCCGAGGCTGCGCCCGGCCTCGACCAGGTTCGCCGACTGCATCAGGAACAGCGCCCGGGTCGACAGGTAGACGTAGGGGTAGAGCACGAAGCCGAGCAGCAGGATGCAGCCCGGCAGCGAGCGCAGGTCCGGCAGGATCAGGTCCCGCGGGCGGGCATAGCCGAGGAGGGCGCGGATCGCGCTCTGCACCGGGCCGACCGGGTGGAGGAGGTCGAGATAGGCATAGGCCCCGATATAGGTGGGGACGGCCAGCGGCAGCAGCAGCGCCCAGTCGAGCAGGCGCCGTCCGGGGAACTCGTAGGCCGCGACGAGCCAGGCTGCGCCGGTGCCGACCACGATCACCACCGCGCCGACCCCGGCCAGCAGCAAGCCGGTCTCGACGAGGGCCGGCGGCAGGACATGGGCGAGGAGATGGGGCCAGAGCCCGCCGGAGCCCTGCAGCGCCTCGAGCCCGAGCGCCGCCACCGGGGCCAGGACCAGGAGGGCGGTGAGGCCGGCGGCGAGCGTCCAGGCCGGGAGAGTCCAGGACAGGAGCCAGGGGAATCCTCCGCCGGAAGTGGAACGAGGCAGGCGTGGCCTTGCCGCCCGGCGCGGGGTTGCCGATGGGCGCGGCGGCACGAAAGCTCTTCCCTCCACGTTGGTCGCCTTGCTCCGGTCCGCTTCAGAATAAGTCGTGGTTTCCGCCTGATCCGTCCCGAACAAGATCAAGCGCGGGGTCCCTCTCCCGAGCGCGTTATTGTATTCACACATCTCGGTCTGAGTACTTTCCCCCTCGGAGGTCGCGCGCCTCTCCTCCCCCTTGTGGGGAGGAGCTGGAGGTGGGGGTGGTGCCGGAGAAGTCTCGCGCTTTATCCGGCACCACCCCCACCCCTAACCCCTCCCCACAAGGGGGAGGGGAAAGCGCGTGCATTTACAGGAGATTGGCTCTCGGAAGAAAAGTGTAGATCCGCTCGCCAAAACGGGAGAGGGGGACCCGCGCCGTCATCGTCTATCGGAACGACTCACGCGGATCTTCTTGTCACCGGTCGAACCCGACCTTGTCGACGAGCAGGCTCGCCGCCTTGCGGTTGCGGGCGATCTCGACGAGCGGGGTGGTGTCGACCTTCAGCGGGCCGAGGGCCGTGAGCAGCGGGTCGGCCGCGACGCCGGGCTTCACCGGGTACTCGTAATCGGCCTTGGCGTAGAGGGCCTGCGCATCGTCCGAGGCGAGGTATTCGAGGAGCTTGACGGCGTTGTCGCGGTTCGGGGCGGTCTTGGCCACCACCGCGCCCGAGACGTTGACGTGGGTGCCGCCGCCCTGGAACGTCGGCAGCACCACCTGGATGCCCTCGCCCCACTTCTTCTGCTCCGGGCCGCCCCGGCCGCTGCGCATCAGGCCGACATAGTAGGAATTGCCCAGGCCGATGTCGCAGAGGTCGGCGACGATGTCGCGGGCCACGTCGCGGTCGCCGCCGCCGGCCTTGCGGGCGAGGTTGTCCTTCACGCCGCGCAGCCAGGCCTCGGTCTTGGCCTCGCCGTGCTTGACCAGGTAGGCGGAAATCAGCGCGGTGTTGTAGGGGTGCTGGCCGGCGCGCAGGCAGATCTTGCCCTTCCATTTCGGGTCGGCCAGGTCCTCGTAGGTCAGCCCGGCGAGGTCGCGCAGGTCAGGATCGGCATAGGCGACCCGGGCCCGGGTCGAGAGGGCGAACCAGCGCCCCTCGGGATCGCGCAAGGAGGCGGGGATCGCCGCCTCCAGGGTCGCCGAGCGGACCGGCTGGGCGAGGTCGCGGTCGACGAGTTCGAGCAGGTTGCCGATATCGACCGTCATCACCACGTCGGCGGCGGAGCGGGCGCCCTCGGCGGCGACGCGCTCGGTCAGGCCCTTGTCGACGAACACCGTGTTGACCTTCACGCCGCTCGCCTTGGTGAAGGCGTCGAGGAGCGGGCGGATCAGGCCGGGCTCGCGGGTGGTGTAGAGGTTCACTTCACTCTCGGCCCGGGCGGGGCCCGCGAGGGCGACGAGACCGAGGAGCGCGAACGCGGTGCGTGACAGGGACAAGGGGCGTCTCCCGAGAAAGGCGCTCCCTTGAGAAGCAATCACGAAACAAAAGCAAGCGCGTTAGATTTTAGTTGTTTCAATGTAAGATCGGGATCCAGTGTCCGCGATCATCGGACCGGTCGCGAAGCGGCGGCTGCGTTGGGTCATGCGGGTCTGACGATGCGCATGAGCGCTCCACGGGATCGCCTGTCGATCGGAAACGACAGTGCGACGCCGATCGTTCACGCCCCTGGAAAACGGGCACTCGCGTCCGATTGCTCCGATGGGCCGCAGGCGCGATGCGCGAAACGCCTTATCCCGAGGACCACTGTATACGACAGCGGCTCAAATCCTGCCGGCTTTGGGGCCTTCCCACCCTGAACCTCATCCTGAGGTGTTGGCGATCAGAGATCGCACGCGATCGAAGATCGACTGACCTCGAAGGAGGGCGCCAGATGCCGCTGCGATCCCTTGAGCCCTCCTTCGAGGCTCAGCGATCTTCGATCGCCCGCACCTCAGGATGAGGTCGCGAGCGGGACGGGCGGGGGCAGCAGACGAGACGTCCTGTCGTGTACCGTGTCCGAGGAAGTCAGCCGCCCCCCGCCGAGCCGGTGCAGGGCCACCGCCCCCGCCACCGCGACGTTGAGCGAATCGACCCCCGGCGCCATCGGGATCGCGACCCTTTGGGCGCGGGCCATCAGCGCCTCGGGCAGGCCGGGCCCTTCCGTGCCGAGCAGCAGGAGCGCGCGGGGCAGGGGCGGCAGGGTCGTGATGTCCTCGCCCGGGGCGAGAGGGCGACGGGCGTGAGCCCGTGGCGTGCGCAGAGATCCAGGAGGTCGCCTCCGGTGGGGAGGCGTCCGAAGGGAACCGTCAGGCTCGTGCCGGCGGAGACCCGGATCGCCTTGCGGTAGAGCGGATCGCAGGTCTCGCCGTCGAGGAGCACCGCGTCGGCCCCGAAGGCGGCGGCATTGCGGAAGATCCCCCCGACATTGTCGTGGTTGGCCAGGCCCACCAGGCCGACGAGAAGGGCCGGGCCCGCCGGCACCAGGGCGTCGGGCGCGGGCTCGTCCCCGCGCAATCCCACCGCCAGCACGCCGCGATGGATCGGAAAGCCCGCCACCGCCCCCATCACGGCCCTGGCGGCGAGGTAGACCGGCGCGTCGAGCCGGGCCAGGGCCGGTTCGAGCCCCGGGAGCCGCTCGGGCGAGAGCAGCACCGATTCGATCCGGAACCGGGCGGCGCCTGAGAGCAGCACGCGGAGCACCACCTCGCCCTCGGCGATGAACCGGCCTTCGCGCCCGACGAGGTCGCGCTCGCGCATCCGCGTATAGGCGGCAAGGCGCGGGTCGTCGGGATCGTCGATCGGGATGGGCGTCATCGCGCCCCCGATACCATCACCCCTTGCGGGCGGCCAGCGGATCGGATTCGGCCCTGGTCGGCACCTTCACCAGGGCCTCGCCGTCGAGCACCGTCTCGCCGTTGACGGAGCAGATGCAGCTCAGCCGGGCGCGGCGGCGGTCGGGCACCAGTTCGGCCACCGACACGGTGACGTCGACCGTGTCGCCGATCCGCACCGGCGCGCGGAAGTTGAGGCTCTGGCTGATGTAGATCGCGCCCGGCCCGGGCAGGCGGGTGCCGAGCACCGCCGAGATCAGCCCGGCGGTGTAGAGGCCGTGGGCGATGCGGGTGCCGAACGGCGTGCGGGCGGCGAAATGCTCCGAGAGGTGGATCGGGTTGCGGTCGCCGGTGATCTCCGCGAAGCCGACCACGTCGGAGGCCGCGATGGTCTTCGACAGCGTCTCGGACAGGCCGACGCTCAGGTCCTCGAAGTACAGCACGCGCAATTCGGGCATCATCGGCGTCGCTCCCGGTCGATTCTCGTGCCGCGGCCGAGGGAGACCGGGCGCGCGCGGCGCCGCAATCCCGGCCGGGGTCCCCGGGGGTCGCACGGGACGGGGGCGGAAATCCAGTGGCGAAAGGTCGGACAGCCCAAAGTCGGACAGCCCAAAGGAGGAGGCGCCGCGGGCCGAGGCGCCGCGCCCGGGGCATCGCGACGGATCGGCGGCAGCGCGGCGCCGTGCCGGTCCCGTACGACCGCCGGGGTCGTCATCTCGACTTTCGTCTGCCGCAGCGTCGCCGCCCGCCGATCCATCCCGTCCGGCGATCTTCTGTGGCCATGACTTGGATTGATCTTTGTCGCGTCCGGATTGCGGGATGCCGGTTTTTTAATTGAATTTTAGCGATGTCAGAACAAAGAATGTAACGTCTTCCGAAGCGATTACCAGCGGTCCTCGTCATGCGTATGTCCCTGAAGAGCAGCCTGAGCGGCCTGTTCGGGATCCTCCTGTTGCTGTCCCTGGCGCAGGGCGCCGTCTCCCTGTGGAAGCTCGACGCGATCGAGAGCCGCATCGCCACCCTCGCCGACGACGCGATGCCGTCGATCACCGAGGCGCATGCCCTCAACACCCTGGTGATGCGCGCCCGGCTCTGGCAGTTCCGCTTCATCACGGCGGAGAGCGAGGCCGAGAAGGCGCTCTCGGCCAAGAGCTTCGCCGAGATGGACGCCGCGCTCGACGCCGGCATGGCGCAGTACCGCAGGCTGATCAGCTCCGCCGCCGAGCAGGCGATCTTCGACGACGTCACGGACAGGCTCGCCGCGTTCCGGGCCGACTGGACCCGCCTCAAGGCGCTCCCGGGCCAGGCCGAGATCGACGCCTTCTTCCGCGGGCCGATGAACAAGACCTACCGGACGATGATCGACACGACGACGAAGCTCGTCGGCCTCAACGTCGCCGCCGGCAAGGCGGCGGGCGAGGCGGCCCGGGCCGAGCGGGCGCAGGCCACCCGCACCACCGTGGCGATGTTCTCCGTCTCGGTCCTCGTCACCCTGGCGGGGGTGCTGTTCTGCCTTCTCGGCGTCATCCGGCCGCTGGGCCGCATGACCGGGGCGATGCGCCGCCTCGCCGGGGGCGAGGCCGGGACCGCGATTCCCGGTGCGGGGCGCCGGGACGAGCTCGGCGCCATGGCGGCGGCGCTGGCGGTGTTCCGCGACAACCTGATCCGCACCCGGCGCCTGGAGGAGGAGACCGCGCTCGCCCGGGCCGGGGCCGAGGCCCAGCGCCGGCAGGCGACGCGCGAGATGGCCGATGCCTTCGAGCGGGCGGTCGGCGGCATCGTCGGCGCCGTCACCGCCGCGGCGACCGAGCTGCAGGCCACCGCCCGGACCATGACCGCCACCGCGCAGGAGACCGCCGGCCAGTCGAGCGGCGTCGCCGCGGCCGCCGCGCAGGCCGCCGCGAATGTCGGCACCGTCGCGGCGGCGGCCGAGGAACTGGGGGCCTCCGTGCAGGAGATCGGCCGCCAGGTCGACGGCTCGGCGCGGCTCGCCGGCGCCGCCGTCCGGGAGGCCGGCGAGAGCGCGGCCCAGGTCCGGGCGCTGACCGAGGCGACCGCCCGCATCGGCGACGTGGTCGGGCTGATCTCGTCGATCGCCGCCCAGACCAACCTCCTGGCGCTCAATGCCACCATCGAGGCGGCCCGGGCCGGCGCGGCGGGCCGCGGCTTCGCGGTGGTGGCGGCGGAAGTCAAGGAACTCGCCGGCCAGACCGCGAAGGCGACCGAGGAGATCACCGGCCAGATCGCGGCGATCCAGGCCTCGACCGGCCAGGCGGTCGGCGCGATCGGGGCGATCACCGCCCGGATCTCGGAGATCTCGACCGTGGCCACCTCGATCGCGGCGGCGGTCGAGGAGCAGGGCGCGGCGACGCAGGAGATCGTGCGCAACGTCTCCGAGGCCGCGTCCGGCACCGGCGAGGTGACGACGACCATCGCCGGCGTCGCCCGGGCCGCGGACGAGACCGGCGCGGCGGCGAGCCAGGTGCTGGGGGCGGCGAGCGAGCTGTCGCGCCAGTCCGAGCACCTCTCGGCCGAGGTGGCGCGCTTCCTCGACACGGTGCGGGCGGCCTGAGCCGCCCGGTTCCAGCCGATTCTCGAATCGGCCCGCCTCTCGAATCGACTCGTCGGCCGCGCCGCCCCGGACCACCGGGGCGGCGCTCGCCGTTTCGGCCCGGTCAGTTCAGCGCCTGCGGGTCGGCCTCGGTCAGGAAGGCGGCGACCTCGCGGAAGAACTGCATCCGGTTCTTCTCCATCATGACCGTGTGGGTGCCCTCGCCGAGTTCGACGAAGCGGCGGTAGGGCGCGCGGGTGAGCCGGGCGAAATACTCCTGCGCCTGGTAGCTCGGCAGGTCGGCGTCCCACTCGGCGTGGATGACCAGCGTCGGCACCCGGATCTCGCCGGGATCGTAGAGCGGCTTGCCGGCCTGCCAGTAATCCTGCGCATCCGCCACGACGCCGTTCGGCGCGCGCAACACCGGCGGCGATTGCGCGGCGCCGGCTTCGTCGGTCGCGAAGGTGGCGTCGGCCCATTGCTCGAACCAGCCGGGCGGGATCAGCGCCGCCTGCTTGTCCTCCGGCACGCCCTTGAGCCAGCGCGCCTTCGCGCTGTCCCGGCTCACGCTCCGGTAGGCCCCGAGCGCGCCGCCGCCGGCGCCGATGAGCGAGGGCGTGCGCGAGAGCCATTGCGGCGCGTAAAGGACGAGGCGGTTGACCTTGTCGTTGTGGGTGCTGGTGTAGAGCCCCATCGTCGAGGTGCCCCAGGACCAGCCCATCAGGTCGATCCTGTCGACGCCCCGCCGCTTCCGGATGAAGTCGACGACCTGGCCGACGACCGCGGCGGCGTCCTTCGTCCGCATGAAGGGCTGGCCGTCGGCGGCCGGGCGGCTCATCGCCGCCGGACGGCCCGAGAGCCCGTAGCCCGGCAGGTCGACGAGGTAGACGTCGAAGCCGAGGCCCGCCAGGTACTCCATCATCGACAGGCCGGCGAGCGGCAGGTCGAAGGCGGTCGAGGCCGGATAGGTCGCGCCGTGGACGTAGAGCAGGATCCGGTCGGCCGCGAAACGCTCCGTCCCGGCCGGGCGCTTGTTGCGCACGTAGATCGAGACGCCGTCCTCCGGGCCGGGCAGGCGGAACTCTTCCGTGTGGAGCGCCGGGCGGTCCGCCGCGGCCTGCGGCGCGGAATCGGGGGCTGCCGCGGCCTGCGGGATCGCCGCGAGGGCGCCGAGGCCGGCGAGGACGAGCCGGCGGGGCACCCGGCCCGGTTCGGGCGGGCGTGATGATGACGGCATGATGGGTTCCTCCCTCCCGCCTGTCGCCGGCGGGTGGCCCCAGTCAAGCCGGCGGCGCCCGCCGGCACAACCGCCGGTGGGGCATGGCACGGATGCGGCCCCCTCCGGCGCAAGCCCCTCCGGTCCAGCCCACTTTGGCCCAGCCCACCTTGGCCCATCCCCCTGGCTCATGCCGCCCGATCGGGGCATAGACGCCGCGTCCTGCCGCTGCCTGCGCGAGCCCGCTCCCCGTGACCTCCTCCGACACCGATCCCGGCCTGCGCGAGACCGTGCGACGCGTCGCCCTGCTCAATCTCGGCTATTTCGGGGTCGAGGCGGCGGTGGCGGTGGCGATCGGCTCCGTCGCCCTGGTGGCCGACAGCGTCGACTTCCTGGAGGATGCGGCGCTCAACCTCCTGATCGTCGCCGGCCTCGGCTGGCGCCCCGCCGCCCGGGCGCGGCTCGGCATGGCGATGGCCGGCATCCTGCTGCTGCCGGGATTGGCGGCCGCCTGGACCGCCTGGCAGAAGATCGGCGCCTTCACGGCCCCGGCACCCGTGCCGCTGACCCTCACGGGCCTCGGCGCGCTCGCGGTCAACCTCGCCTGCGCGATGATGCTGGCCCGCCACCGCGAGGGGCGCGGCAGCCTGACCCGGGCGGCCTTCCTGTCGGCCCGCAACGACGCCGTCGCCAACGTCGCCATCGTGGCGGCCGGGCTCGTCACCGCCGCCACGCTGTCGCGCTGGCCCGGCTTCGCGCCCTGGCCCGACCTGGTGGTCGGCCTCGGCATCGCGGCGATGAACGCGGACGCCGCCCTGGAGATCTGGCAGGCCGCCGCCGCCGAGCGCCGGGCCGCGCGCGAGGAGGCGGCCTGAAGACGGGTCGGGATTGCTGCCGGCCCAAGCGGATTTCGCCGGAGCGGTGACCGGTTCGGCGCCAGAACCTGCGGCGAGACAAGAGCCTGAGCGGAAGCCGGGATCACCTCCGCGTCCCTATGCGGCGGCCGTGACCTTCGCCACCGCGCCGACGATCTGCCGGAGCTGAAGCGGCTTCTCCAGCCGCGCGATGCCCGCGAATTCCGGCGGGATCACCTCCGCGTCGTAGCCGGTCGTGAACACGAAGGGGATGCCCCTGTCCTTCAGCGTCTCGGCCAGCTTGAACGAGGGACCCGCCCCGAGGTTGATGTCGACGACGACGGCATCGGGGCGCCGCTCGTCCAGCGCGGCGCGCGCCTCCGCCTCGTTCGCGCACGGGCCGACGACCTCCGCCCCGGCGCCCTCCAGGGCCCGGGCGGCGTCCGTCGCGAGATAGAAGTCGTCCTCCACCACCAGGACGCGGCGACCCGCGAGATCCGGTCCATCCGTCATGTCGAGCGATCCCCCGAAGACCGTCATGCGCCGCGGCGCACCCGTCTCCAGGATGCTCGCGCCCTCCTCGAGCGGAAACGCCAAATGACACCGGGCGCCGCCGGGCGCGATCGTCAGCGTGCCGCGCCCGTTCAGCTCGTAGGGGATGCGCGCCTCGATCAGCTCGCTGCCGAAGCCGCGGCGGCGCGATCCGTCGCGCGTCGGCTGCGGGCGCCCGGGGGCGCCGGCCTCCGTCCAGTCGAAGGCGAGCCAGGGGCCGCCGCCCGTCTCGACGAGGCTCCACCGGACGGTGACCGTGCCGTGCGCCGTGGACAGGGCACCGTATTTGAGGGCGTTGGTGGCCAGTTCGTGCACCGCCAGCGTCAGCACCTCCGCGGCCTTGGGCGACAGCGCGACGTCCGGCCCGTCGAGGTCGTACTGGCCCTCGTGCTGCGCCTGGACGCTCACCTCGTCGCGCACGATCCCGGCGATCCCGACGCGGACATTCGCCGCGCGGGTGAGCAAAGCCTGCACCCGGGCGAGGGCGAGCAGGCGGCCCATCATCAGCGCGGTGTAGTCCGGCACGCTGGCGGCGCGCTCGCCGGTGCGCCGCGTCACCGAGCGGATCATCGCCATGATGTTGCGGACCCGGTGCTGGAGCTCGGCCAGCAGCACGGCCGTGTGCTCCGCGGCGAGCCTGGCCTCGGTGACGTCCTCGACGATGCCGCCGATGCGCGGGATGCGGCCGTCGTCGCGCAGCGGAAAGTCCGTGCTCCTGATCCAGCGGAAGGCGCCGTCCGAGGGCCGCCGGATGCGGAACTCGTGCACCGCGGCCTCGCCGGCGCGCGCCGCCTCCAGGTGGCCCAGCGCGGCGGCCCGGTCGTCGGGCACGATCAGCGCGGCCCAGCGCGCTACGTCGCCGAGCAGGGCTCCGGCCTCCACCCCGTAGATGGCGGCGACGGCGGGGCTCACGAACTCCATCGCCAGCGTGCCCGCATCCCTGATCCACAGGCCCGCGGCGGATGCCCTGGCAAAGTGCCGGAACCGCTCCTCGCTCTCGCGCAAGGCGGCCTCGGCGCGCCTGCGGTCGTCGATGTCGATGTTCACGCCGACCCATTTCTCGATCAGCCCGTCCGCATCGAGCAGCGGCGCGGCGCGGACGTTGGTCCAGCGCCATCGGCCGCCGGGGGCGCGGAGGCGGAACTCGGCATCGACGGCCCCGCGCGCCGCCATCGCCTCCCGCCATTGCCGCTCGGCATGGGGGCGGTCGTCGGGATGGATCGCGTCGAGCCAGCCGTCGCCGAGCCACTCCTCCCGCGTCTGGCCGGTATAGGCCCGCCAGCTCGGGCTGTCGGCGACGACCAGGCCGTCGGCATCGGTCTCCCACGCCGCCTGCGTCCAGTTCTCGATCAGGAGACGGTCCCGTGCCGCGCTCGCGCGCAGGGCCTGCTCCGCCCGATGCTGCACCGTCGTCTCCTTGAGGGTCCAGAGCACGCCGGCCACCCGCCCGGCCTCATCGTGAACCGGGACGTAGTCGACGTCGAACCAGCCCTCCTCCAGGCGGCCGTTCCGCAGGACGGGATACCGTCGTCCGACGCACCGCGCCGCCCGTCCGGCCATGCCGGCGGCGAGGTCGTCGGCGAAGACGTCGCGCGAGCGGGCGAACGTCTCGTGGACCGACCGCCCCAGGGCGCGGACGCAATGCTCCCGGAGCAGTTCCGTGAAGCGGTCGTTGTAGAGGTGGATCCCCTCGGGGCCCCAGACGAGGCTCATCATGCCGGGGGACCGGAGCATCAGGTCGACGATGGTCTTCAGGCTCTGCGGCCAGCGCGCGATCGGGCCCAGCGGGGTCGAGGCCCAATCGAACCGGCGGATGAGCGCGGCCATCTCGCCGTCGCCGGAGGGCCATGGGGCTTGTATTGCCAACATCTCGCGAGGGCACGAGATCGGCGGTCCGAGTCAATTGATAAATGTTATTTTTCGCTCATAATCTTCGAGTTCCCGTTCGAGCGGTCGCTCCGATCGATTCGCACGCACGCCGACATCTCTCGACGTCATCCCGGGCTCCGCTTTCGCGGCCCCGGGACGACGGTGAGGGTTTCGATCCGGTCGGCCGGCTCGAACAGGCTTCCGAACCGCTCGTTTCCCGGCTGCCGACAGCCGCGTTCCACCCGCAGCGCTCCGTCGCACGGTGGAGAGCGGGCGCTGCTCTAGGAATCCCGCTCCGCCGCCCCGTCGGCCTCGCGCCCGATGATCTCCCGCAGGGCCGCCCCGGTCGGCCCGGCGAGCACGTCGGCGAGGGTGAAGCGGTCGAGCTCGCGGATGAAGCTGCGCTCGGCCGCGTCGAGGGCGTGCTTGAGAAGGCAGCGGCCGGCGAGCGGGCAGGGGCCGCGGGCGCATTCGACGAGGCAGCCGAGCCCTTCGAGTTCCGCCACCACGGCGCCGAGCCGCACCGCCTCCGGGGGACGAGCCAGGCGCACGCCGCCGGCGCGGCCCTGCCGCGCCTCGATGTAGCCCGCGCCGGTGAGCCCGCGCGCCACCTTCTGGAGATGGTGCAGCGACACCCCGAAGGCGCGGGCGACGGCCGGCGTCGTCGTCCAGGCGCCGGCCTCCATCGCCGCGAGGTAGAGCAGCATGCGCAGCGACAGGTCGGTATGGAGCGAGAGCCGCAAGGCGCTGTCCTTCCTTCGCAGTCGTCCTGATCCTTCGGGTGTCCTCGGAGGACGCCGCCAGGGTTGCCGCCGGCCCCGGGCCGTCGGGACCGCGCGGTCGCTTCCGGGCGAAGCGCGGCCGTTGCGGGGCGCCAGCCTAGCCTATGTCGGACCGGCCGAGAAAGCCATGGACGCGGTTGTATCGCGGCCGAGCCGATGCAACCGAACGGCCATGGAAGCGGCGGAGGACCGGCCGCCGACGGGCGCTGACGCAAGCGCGCGCCGGTCGATGGCGGCATAATCTGGTAAATCCTGTACTTGTTTGATCCGCGAGGGAAAATCGCGACCGATAAACATTTGCGAGGGCGGGGGTTACCGTGCCAGCCTAGTCAGTCGTCACCCGGCCCCGATCGGCAGGGCCGGCCCGTGGGCTTCGGAGATTCGGTCCGGAGGCCCCCTCACACCATTGGGGCAACCCGTGCCGCACTACTTCTTCGACATCAACGACCACGACCTGTCGCATCGCGACGACGAGGGCAGCGACTGGCCGAGCCGCGAGGCCGCCCAGGCCCATGCCATGCGGATCCTGGCCGACATCGCCCGCGACGAGGCCCGCCGCCAGGACCGGCTTCACCTGTTCGTGACCATCCGCAACGAAAGCCGGGCCGTCCTCGCCATCGCGTCCCTGGCGGTGGCCTGCACCTGGATGGAGTGATACCAACGGTCGTTGGAAACGACCTTTGGTTCCGTTCTCGAATTTTCGTCAAGCCTCTGGCTTGGCATAGACAATTCGAGATGGCTCAATGGCCCGATGCGTCAGCATCTGGGGCCATTGGTATGATTCCGGCTGGATTGCGCCCGGCGGGATCGGCCGCTGGCCTCTTGCGGACCGGCACATACCGTCGCGCCTCGAAACCGCCGCCGCGACGGACCGTTACCCCCGCGCTTTAACCCATGTTGGCAGCGAGGCGACGTGACGGACCGGCCGATCGAGGACTACGCCGTGATCGGCGATACCTGTACGACGGCGCTCGTCGCCCGGGACGGATCGATCGACTGGCTGTGCTGGCCCTGCCACGACAGCCCGGCCGTGTTCCTGCGCCTCCTCGACGAGGACAGGGGCGGGGCCTGCGAGATCCTGCTCGAGGGTTTGCGCGAGACGCATCGGCGCTATCGCCCCGGCACCACCATCCTGGAGACCACCTTCGTCACCGCGACCGGCCGCCTGACGCTCACCGACCTGATGCCGCTGCATCCCCTCGACGCGGTCCCCGACGAGGGCCCGGACGGCGCCCCCCACGGGCGGATCCTGCGCCTCGCCGCCTGCGAGTCCGGCACGGTGACCGGCCGGTTCCGGGTGCGCCCGACCTTCGACTACGCCCGCGACGGCGCCGCCCTCGAACCCGAGCCGGGCGGGACGGTCCTGTGTCGGCGCCTCTCGAAGCCCGAGGGCGTGCGCGTCGCGGCGACCGTGCCGCTGACGATCGCCGGCGACCGGGTCGAGGCGGCGTTTTCCCTGGGCGAGGGGGAGGGGGCGACCCTGGTCCTGTCCCATCGCGAGGACGACGACGGCGACATCGAAGGCGCCGAAGCGAGCCTGTCGGCGACGCAGGATTACTGGGAGGAATGGTCCGGCCGCTGCACCTATGACGGGCCGCACCGCGACGACGTCGTGCGCAGCGCCCTCGTGCTCAAGCTCCTCACCCACGCGCCCTCGGGCGGGATCATCGCGGCCGCAACCACCAGCTTGCCGGAGGCGGTGCCGGGCACCCGCAACTTCGATTACCGCTACGTCTGGATGCGGGATGCGAGCTTCACCGTCACGGCCTTCGTCAATCTCGGCTACGTGCGCGAGGCGGCGGAGTTCCTGCGCTTCCTGCGCGACGCCGACGGCACCCGCGGCCGCGACCTGGAGCTGATGTACGGCATCAACGGGCGCGTGCCGGAGGAGGAGATCCTCGATCACCTGCGCGGCTGGCGCGGTTGCGCGCCGGTGCGGATCGGCAACGCGGCCTCGAGCCAGCACCAGTACGACATCTACGGCGAGTTCCTGGTGGCGCTCCACGCCTTCCTCGACGCCGTCGACTACGACCCGCCGGTCAAGGTCAACGACCACCTGCCCGAGGTGCTGGGGCATCTCACCGACCACGTGATCCGCTGCCGCCACGCCCCCGACCACGGCATCTGGGAACTGCGCGACGAGACGCGCCAGATCCTGCACACCAAGGGCATGCTCTGGGTCGCCCTCGACCGGGCGGTCCAGATCGCCGGACGCCTCGACGTGGCGGCGCCCGAGCGGGTCGAGGAATGGCGGAGGACCGCCGCCGAGATCCGGGCCGAGTACCACGAGAAGGGCTGGAACGCCCGGGTCGGCGCCTACACCCAGTCTTACGGCTCCGACGACCTCGACGCCGCGGTCCTGCGCACGGTGCTGTTCGGCGCCTTCGACGCCGGGTCGCCCCGGGTCGCCGCGACGCTGCGTGCGGTGAGCGAGGGCCTCGGCGACGGCGACCTGATCTACCGCTACCGCAACGCCGACGGCTTCGCGCACCCGGAGGCGACCTTCGCGGCCTGCGCCTTCTGGCGCGTCGGCTGCCTGGCGCTCGCCGGGCGCATGCAGGAGGCCGAGCCGCTCTTCGCCCGGCTGCTGGCGCGGGGCAACGACCTCGGGCTGTTCGCCGAGGAGATCGAGGCCGGGACGGGCGAGCAGCGCGGCAACGTCCCGCAAGGGTTCACCCACATGGCGATCATCAACCACGCGGTCCGCCTCGACCGGGCGACCCGGCACGCCGCGGCGCAGACCGACGAGCCGTGCCAATGGGCGGTGGGGGCCTGATACCAACGGTCGTTGGAAACGACCTTTGGTTCCGTTCTCGAATTTTCGTCAAGCCTCCGGCTTGGCATAGAAAATTCGAGATGGCTCAATGGCCCGATGCGTCAGCATCTTGGGCCATTGGTATGATAGCCTGTTCGAGTGAGCTGACGGAACTGAGACCCACCTCGTCATCCCGGGGCCGCGCAGCGGAACCCGGGATCCATAAAAGCTGGCGCTTCGGGATCGGGCGACCAGCGTCCCGCTTCGTCCGGCACCGCCGGCGGTCATGGATCCCGGGTTCTCGCCGTCAGCGAGCCCCCGGACGACGGGGCAGGAGGACGAGGAGAGACGGCAGCGTCGGTGCCGGACCTCCGGTCCGACGACTCGAACAGGCTCTGAGCCGAGGAGGAACAGCCGTCCCGGGGGGTGGGCACCGCCGCCCGAATTTGCTCTAAGGCTCGGAACGGGTGCCCCCTCGGGCGCTCCACCGATCCGAAGCCTCCTATCCGGGAAACCAGTCGTGGCGGGCGAGCCGTACTTCATCACCACCGCCATCTCGTACCCCAACGGGGTGCCGCATATCGGGCACGCCTACGAGGTGATCGCCGCCGATGCCATCGCGCGCTTCAAGCGCCTCGACGGCTACGACGTGTTCTTCACCACCGGCACCGACGAGCACGGCCTCAAGATCCAGCAGACCGCCGCCAAGGCCGGGATCAGCCCGCGCGCCTTCGTCGACGACATGGCGCCGCGCTTCCGCACCATGGCCGAGCGGCTCGACTGCTCGTTCGACCGCTTCATCCGCACCACCGATGCCGACCACATCGCCGCCGCTCAAGGTCTGTGGCGCCGGATGGAGGAGAACGGCGACATCTACCTCGCCAAGTATGCCGGCTGGTACTCGGTCCGCGACGAGGCCTATTACGACGAATCCGAATTGGTCACGGCGCCGGACGGCAGCCGCCGGGCCGAGAAGACCGGCACGCCGGTCGAGTGGGTCGAGGAGGAGAGCTACTTCTTCCGGCTCTCGGCCTATGGCGAGCGCCTGCTCGCCCTCTACGAGGCGAACCCGGACTTCATCGGCCCCGATTCGCGCCGCAACGAGGTGACGAGCTTCGTCCGCTCCGGCCTCCAGGACCTGTCGGTGAGCCGCACCACCTTCGACTGGGGCGTGCCGGTGCCGGGCAATCCGGCCCACGTGATGTATGTCTGGGTCGACGCGCTGACCAACTACATCACCTCCTGCGGCTTTCCCGACGAGGCCGATCCGCGCTGGCGCCACTGGCCGGCGGACCTCCACGTCATCGGCAAGGACATCATCCGCTTCCACGCGGTCTACTGGCCGGCCTTCCTGATGTCGGCCGGCCTCCCGGTCCCCAAGCGCGTCTTCGGCCACGGCTTCCTCCTCAACAAGGGGGAGAAGATGTCGAAGTCCGTCGGCAACGTCGTCGACCCGGTGGGGCTGGCCGACATCTACGGCGTCGATCCCTTGCGCTACTTCGTGCTGCGCGAGGTCCCGTTCGGCCAGGACGGCAGCTACTCGCACGAGGCGATCGTCAACCGGCTCAACGCCGACCTCGCCAACGACATCGGCAACCTCGCCCAGCGCTCGCTGACCATGATCGCCCGCAATTGCGGGGGGCAGGTTCCGAAGGCGGGTGAACCGTCCTCGGCCGACAAGGCGCTGCTCGCGCTCGCCGACGCGCTGCCGGAGAAGGCGAGGGGGCTGATGCAGGACCTCGCCCTGCACGCGGTGCTGGCCGAGATCTGGGCCGTGGTGGCCGAGGCCAACCGCTACTTCGCCGGCCAGGAGCCGTGGGCGCTGCGCAAGACCGATCCGGCCCGGATGGAGGCGGTGCTGTACACCACCGCCGAGGTGCTGCGGGCGGTCGGCATCCTGGTCCAGCCCTTCATCCCGAGCGCCGCCGCCCGGCTCCTCGACCTTCTGGCGGTGGCGCCCGAGGCGCGCAAGCTCGCCGATGTCGGGCCGGCAAGGCGCCTCGTGCCCGGCACGAGCCTGCCGGCGCCGAGCCCGATCTTCCCGCGCTACGTGGAGCCCGAGGCGTGAGCCTGGTCGACAGTCACTGCCATCTCGATTCGCCCGGCCTCGTCGAGCGCCTGCCCGAGGTGCTGGCTCGCGCCAAGGCGGCCGGGATCGACCGGATGGTGACGATCTCGACCCGGGTCGCCCGGTTCGAGACCTACCGGGCTCTGAGCGAGGCGCACCCGGAGGTCTTCTTCACGATCGGCACCCACCCGCACCAGGCGGGCGAGGAGCCGGACGTGCCGGCGAGCGAGATCGTCGCCCTGTCGCGCCACCCGCGCTGCATCGGCATCGGCGAGGCCGGGCTCGACTACCATTACGACACCGCACCGCGGGACGTGCAGACGAAGGTTTTCCGCACCCACATCGCGGCGGCGCGAGAGAGCGGGCTGCCGCTCGTCATCCATGCCCGCGAGGCGGACGAGGACGTCGCCAGCATCCTCACCGAGGAGATGGCGCGCGGGCCGTTCAAGGCGGTGCTGCACTGCTTCTCGTCGGGGCGGCGGCTGGCCGAAATCGGGGTCGAGCTCGGCCTGTTCGTGTCGTTCTCCGGCATCGTCACCTTCCGCAACTCGGACGAGATCCGGTCGATCGCCAAGGGCGTCCCGCACGACCGCCTCCTGGTCGAGACCGACGCGCCCTATCTCGCGCCGGTGCCGCATCGCGGCCGGCCGAACGAGCCGGCCTTCGTCGCCGACACCGCCCGGGTGCTGGCCGAGACCGTCGGGCTCACCCCCGACGACCTCGCGCGGCTCACCACCGCCAATTTCGACCGCCTGTTCGACAAGGCCGCCGCGCACAGCCGAGGGCTCTGACCGCATGCCGACCCTGACCCTTCGCATCCTGGGCTGCGGCTCCTCGGGCGGCGTGCCGCGGGTCGGCTACGGCTGGGGCGCCTGCGACCCGGCCGATTCCCGCAACCGGCGCCGGCGCTGCTCGCTCCTGGTCGAGCGCCGGGACGCGGACGCACAGGCGACCACCGTCCTCGTCGACACCTCGCCGGACCTGCGCGAGCAGCTCCTCGACGCCGCGGTGCAGCGCCTCGACGGCATCCTGTTCACCCATTCCCACGCCGACCACACCCACGGCATCGACGACGTGCGCCCGCTGGTGATCCACATGCGCCGGCGCATCCCGGTCCATGCCGACGCGGACACCACCGCGCTGCTCAAGGCCCGCTTCGCCTATTGCTTCACCTCCCGGGACGGCAGCCTCTACCCGCCGATCCTCGACCTGCACGCGCTCGAGGCCGGCGCGCCGGTGACCGTCGAGGGACCCGGCGGGCCGGTGACGGCGACCGCCTTCACGATGGAGCACGGGCCCGAGGAGAAGGCCTTGGGCTTTCGCTTCGCCGATGCGGCCTACGCGCCGGACGTCAGCACCATGCCGGACGCCGCCAAGGCCCGTTTGCGCAACCTCGACCTCCTGATCATCGATGCGCTGCGCGACACGCAGCACCCGACCCATTTCTCGGTCTCGGACGCCCTGGCGCTGATCGAGGAGGTGGCGCCGCGCCGCGCCATCCTGACCAACCTCCACACCGACCTCGACTACGAGACCTTGCGCCGGCGCCTGCCGCCCGGGGTGGTTCCGGCCTATGACGGGCTGTCGGTCACGGTCGACGGCTGATCCGCCGGCCGGAGATGGACCGCGAGCCAGACCGTCGGCCCGTCGGGGCTGGTCCATTCGACCCGGTGGCGCCGATGCGCCGGGATCATCAGATGGTCGCCGGGGCCGAGCCGCCGGGGCTCGGTCTCGCCGTGCAGGTGCAGGCCGGCGCCGCCTGAGAGCAGCACGACCCACTCGTCCCAGGGCTGGTCGTACCAGAAGCCCGGCGGGCTGGCCTGGCCGGTGGAGACGATCCGCTCGATGCGGGCGTGCGGGGTTCGGGCCAGGAGGTCGACCCGCTCGTCGGGCAGCGGCGTCGCGGGCAGGCCGGAAAAGAGGTTGGCGGTCGGGGGGGCGCGCTCCGATCTGTATCGTTCGTCATGGCGCGTCCGGCATCGTCGCGGGGTCGCGGGCACCGTGACGGATGCCGACCACGACGACCTCGTCCTTGGTCACGACGTAGAAGATCAGGTAAGGCCTGGCCAGGATCCGGCGCATGGGCCGAAGGTCGGTCGGCGGTCCATTGTGGGGTTGTTCGAGAAGACGATCGGTCGCCGCCTGGATGCGGGCCTGAACGCGGCGTCCGCTGAGCGGGGACGTCGCAGAGATCTCATCCAGGATCTGCTCGAACTCGTCCGCCGCCTCGGGCGTGTAGCGGAGCCTCACAGGCCGTGCTTCGCCCACATGGCCCGTATCCGCTCGTCGCTCGCGAACTCGCCCCGGGCTGCCTGCGCGAGGGACTTGGCGAACGAAGCCTTCTCCTCGGGGCTGAGAACGACAAGGGTTTGCTCGTCGTCGAGGACGACCAGCATGGCCCGAGCAACCTCGTCCTGCGTTTCGGGCGGGAGTGCGCGGGCGCGCTCGATGGCTCGTTCGAGAAGGTCGGTCATGACATCATCATGCTCCTGATTCGCACGGGTGAGAAGGCAGACAGAGCGCCACCGGCTCTGCAAAGCCCGTATCCGATGTCCTGGACCAGATCGTTGGTTCCATAAGATACCTTATGCGAATCGCGTGTGGTGGGTCCGTGCAGAGGGTTCGGGCGAGCGGATCGGCCCCTCGCCCGGCTTGTGAAGGTCGCGACACGGCCCCCGGAACGCCCCGAAAGCCGCATCGCCCGAAAGCCTCAGCGCGGCCCGCCGCCCCGGCGCATGGCGATCTCCTGTCCCTCCTGCCGGAGCGCGCCGGACGGGGCCAGGCCCTCGTTCGGGATCGGGGTCATGCCCTCGTGCGCGGTGCGCGAGTCCGGCCGGTGGGCGGCCGGATCGCCGGCTTCCCGCCGCAGCGCCAGGGCGCGCCGGGCATGGGAGACCAGGCTGCCGCGGGCCGCGGCGGTGCGGCGGCGCTCCCGCTCCTTGTTGGCGCGCTTGACCGCCGAGGCGAGCAGCCCCGCCTTCTGCCGCGAGCCGGTATCGTCCGAGGCCGGCCGCGCGCCCGAGGGCGCCGCCCGCCCGCGGATCTCGCGGCGCTGGCGGTGGGCAATGCCGCGCGCCCGGTCCCGGCGCTCGCGCAGGCGGCGGATCAGGTCGTCGAGGTCGCGGTCGGCGACGTCCTGGATGCGGGGATGATGCGACCGGCCGACGAGATCGGCCTCGTCGGCGGTCAGCAAGCGGGCTTCCTGGCGGCTCGAGATGGTCAAGGGCTGCTCCGTCGATGCTTGCGTCGATGCTTGGGCGGGGGCAGTCCGGGGCGCGGCTCGTTGGGCGCGCCCCGTCCTCGTGCAGGGGAAGCCCAGGGAGAAACCGTGGTTCCGCGGTGCTTGATCGTGACGCAGAGGCCGAAAATCCGGGATTAAGTGTCGATTTGCGGCGTCGAGCCCGGCGCCGCGCATCGTGAACAGCCTACCGGCTGCCAATGTGCGCGAGACGGTCTGACCAAGAGTATCCGGACGAAGAGTCGTCCGCTCGACGAGGCGCATCCTCTTTCAGCGCGCCTTGAATGGTGCGACGGCCGGCAATTCGCGCGAGACAGGCATGCCATTGATGACAGAGTGGATGAGACGTCGCCCATCCAGGCAGATAACGACGTGCTCGCCAGGCCTCGCGTGCGTGATCGTATCCGCGATGGCCTCGACCCGCTCCAGGATCAGGCGTCGCTTGTTGTATGGCAGCGCCACGACCGCGATGGAGCGGCCCTGGAGGCTCTGCTGATGGGCCATGTTCTTGTCGTTGGTGACGAGCACCGAGAAGCCGGCCTCCTCGATCGTCTTGAGCAGTGCGCCGTTGCCGAGTGCCGCCCAGTGGCGGGGGAAGCGGTTGGCGTCGATTCCATGATCGCGCAGGGCTTGGACGAGTTGGCGTGGAACACCCTCGTCGACGACCGTCCTCACGCCGCCCTCGGCCCGGCGACTGCCTGCGCGGCGAATTCGAGCACGGCTACGACGTCGTCCCGGTTCAAGGCCTCGTAGGTGTCCAGGATCTCGTCCAGGGACAGGCCGTCGGCCAGGTTCTCGAACACCACCTCGACCGGCACGCGCGTGCCGCGAAAGACCCGGCGGCCCGCGAGGATCGCCGGGTTCGAGACCACGATGTCGTCAAGGGACTGGCGCGCTGCCGGCGTATTGGGCGATCGGGGGGGCGTCATCGTACGGCTCCTGCCGTGTCGCATGTGGGAGATGCTGCTCCCGGGTGCAGGATAGCCCCTTCCTGTGCCTGCGTCAGGCCCCTGCCCCCAGCGCTTCGGAAGTTGCCGCACGACCTGATGAGCGTCGTCGGGACGCCTTCCGCCACGGGCACAGCGCGCAACGAGTGGCCCGAGACACGAGAACGCCGGCCCCTCGCGGGGCCGGCGCTCACATGCGTGACCGAAAGCCGGGATCAGCCGTTCTTGCTCTGCAGGCCGATCGCGACGAAGCGGGTGCCCTTGTCGTTCTTGATCCGCATCAGCACCGCCTTGCGGCCGTCGCTCTCCGCGGCGCGGATGCGGCCGGCGACCTCGGACAGGGTCGAGACCGGCTGGCCGCCGACATCGAGGATGACGTCGCCCTCCTGGATGCCCTTGGCCGCCGCCGGGCCGTCGGGATCGACGCCCACCACCGCGACGCCCTCCTGGCCGGCGCCGACCTGGGCCGCCGGGGCGAGGCTCAGGCCCAGCCGCGGCTGGCTGTCGCCGCGGCTGCCGTTGTCGTTGGCGCTCGCCACCTTGGTGTCGTTCGGCAGCGTGCCGAGGGTCACCTGGGCGGTCTCGGTCTTGCCGCTCCGGACATAGGCGAGATCCACCTTGGTGCCGGGCTTCAGCGAGGCGATCTTGCGCGACAGCTCGCGGGCATCGGTCACCGGCTCGCCGTTCACCGCCTGCACGATGTCGCCGGCCTTCAGCCCGGCCTTGGCGGCGGGGGTGCCGTCCTGGGCGCTGTTGACCAGGGCCCCCTTGGCCTTGTCGAGGCCGAGGCTGTCGGCGATGTCCTTCGTCACCGGCTGGATCTGGAGGCCGAGATAGCCGCGGGCGACCTTGCCGTCGGCGCGCAGCTGGTCGACCACCGCCTGCACCGTCTCGGACGGGATCGCGAAGGCCAGGCCCACATTGCCGCCGGACGGCGAGGCGATCGCGGTGTTCACGCCCACCACCTCGCCCTTGACGTCGAAGGTCGGCCCGCCTGAATTGCCCTTGTTGATCGGCGCGTCGATCTGCAGGAAGTCGTCGTAGGGGCCGGCGCCGATGTCGCGGCCGCGGGCCGAGACGATGCCGGCGGTCACCGTCCCGCCGAGGCCGAACGGGTTGCCGATCGCCACCACCCAGTCGCCGACCTGCGGCGCGCCGTGCGACAGCTTCACGTAGGGGAACGGTGCGCCGTCGGTGACCTTGAGCAGGGCGAGATCGGTCTTCGGGTCGGTGCCGATGATCTTGGCCGGCAGGGTGCGGCCGTCATCGAGGGTGACCTCGACCGACTTGGCGTTGTTCACCACGTGGTTGTTGGTCACCACGTAGCCGTCGGCCGAGATGAAGAAGCCCGAGCCTTGCGCCGCGCCGCCGCCGCGGCGCTGCGGGCGCTGCATGCCGCCGCCCGGGCCGCCCTCGCCGAAGCGGCGGAAGAAGTCGCGCAGCTGCGGCGGCACGTTCTGGAGGTTCGGCTGGCCGCCGCCCTCCTCGTCGTCCGAGGCGTCGTCCTTCAGCTTCACCTTCACCGAGACCACGCCCGGCTTCACCCGGTTGACGATCGGCGCGAAGCTGCCCGGAGGATGCTCGGCCGTGGTGATCGGGGTCTGCGGCAGGGCCTGGGCGTAGGCCGGGGTGCTGGAGGGCAGGATGGCGGTGCCGAGCGCCCCGGTGGCCACCAGGGTCACGGCGGCCACGGAGGCGAGGGCCTTGCGGTGGAGGCGGCGGGGCTCGGAGGAGGTCTCGCGGGAAGTCTGGCTGGTCTGGGACATCGGTGTCTTGAGGCTCCGTCTGGCGAAGGCGGCGCTCGCTGCCGTTCGATGGAGCCATTATGGTCGGCGGGCCTGACTGCGCCGTGGCCCGAAGATTACGGTTTGGTCAGGCACCGGACGCCCGGCCGGGTCGCCTCGACCCCTCGCACCCCAAGGATTCCCATGGACGTCGTCGTCTCGGTCATCTCCCTGCTGCTGGTGCTCGTGCTGATCGCCCGGGGCGTGCCGGGCCGCAACCTGCTGGTCGCCCTCGCGGTCGCCCTCGCCGTGGTGGTGCTGGTCGTCGGCATCGAGCGGGCCGGCCTGTGGCCCGACTCGTTCCACACCCGCTGAAAGATCGAACCCCCGATGACCGCCCTCCCCCTGGTGCTCTACCCTGACCCGCGCCTGCGTCTGCCCGCGCCGCCGGTCACGGCCTTCGACGAGGCCTTGCGGGCCGTCGCGGGCGACCTCCTCGACACGCTGCGGTCGGTCTCGGCGCTCGGCCTCACCGGCCCGCATGTCGGCGCGCCCGTGCGGCTGACCGTCATCCGGACGACGCTCGACTTCGCGCCGCGGACCTACGTCAACCCGGAACTGGTCTGGGCCTCGCCCGAGACCGCCCGCCACCGCGAGGGCAGCGTCTCGATGCCGGGGGTCGACGAGGAGGTCGAGCGCCCGGCCCGGGTGCGGGTGCGCTGGCACGACCTCGACGGCACGGCGCACGAGGCCGAGGAGGAGGGTTTCGCCGCCGCCTGCCTGCAGCACGAGATCGACCAGCTCGACGGCCTGTTCTGGATCGAGCGATTGTCGCGCCTCAAGCGCGAGCGGGTGCTCAAGCGCTACGCCAAGCTGCGGCGGCAGTGAAACGCTGCGACGGGGCCGACGCCACCCTCGCGAGAAAACCTTAACCGGGCCGGTCACAGGGTGGCACATCCCGCCGGTGCCGGAACGGCAGGCCCAGCCTGGCCGTTATCTCGGCAGTCCGGCCGCCTCCGGCGGCCCCCCCCATCTCTCGGAAAGGATGCCGATGCGCCCCCTCCGGATGCTCCTGATCCCCGCCGCCCTGCTGGCGACGACGCTCGCGGCCTCCGCCCAGCCCAACCCGTATGACCGCTACGGCCCGCGCGACATCGATGCCACCGGCACGGTCGGCGGCCGCGCGCCCTGGTCGCCGCCCTGGGCCTACGACACCGGCGGCGGCAACGACCGCCGTCCCGAACTGCCCGCCTACCAGCAGGGCGGCGGGCAGCAGACCGGTGGCCCGGCCCGCAACCTGCTCCCGGATGACGGGCTGCATCTCTTCCCGCGCTGAGCCGGAACCCTACTCCGCGCCGGCGGCGGGATCGCCCGCCTCCGGCTCGGTCGCCCGCCGCCGCACGCTCGCCCGCTCCCCGGCCTCCGCCGCGCATTTGTCGGCGTGGATCGCCCGGTTGACCACCTGGAGGTTCGGCAGGCCCCAGTAGCCCAGGAGCTCGGGCCAGGGCCGCGCCCGCTCCTCGCGCCAGATCCGGTAGAGCGGCACCCGGTGGTCGACCTCGGCCGTCTTCAGCAGGCGCTTGCCCGACTGGGCGCAGCGATGGCCCTGGCGGCGCTTCAGCTCCTTCACGTGGTCGGCCGGCGCGATCCAGAACTTCCAGGCGGTGACGCAGGCCGCGTGCCAGGCGGCGTTGCGGTTGGGCGTGCCCGTCCCCCACAGGTCGCGGTGCCAGCCGAAGCGGTAGACCGGCTGGCCGCAGATGCAGCAATGCCCCTTGCCCCGGGCAAACGGGCCCTCGCGGAACGGCGCCGGCGGCATCCGGAAGCTGAAGGCCAGCCCCTTCTCGGCGAGCGCCGCCTCGGACAAGTCCTCCACGGCCTTGCCGCGGCGCCTCTTGTCGGGACGCCGTTCCTCCGGGTTCCAGGTGCCGAGGCGCCAGGTCCAGCCCTCCGGCTGGCCGGAGGCGGCGGCGAGCGCCCGGGCCAGCCGGTCGGCCCGCAGGATGTGGTGGCGCCAGTAGCTCTCGACGGCGAGCCGCGGCGTCGGCGGCACCAGGGGGCGCGACAGGGCGTGGCGCAGCACCGGGAGCGGGAACACCGCCGGCAGGGACTTTTCCAGCCGCGCCCGGGCGGCCGCGTTGCGCGCCTCGCGCCACAAGGAGGCCGCCGAGGGCGGCGTGCCCGCCGGTCCGTCCGCCGCCGACACCGGCAGCCGCTCCGCCAGGGTCGGCTTGGGCGTCCTTGGCGGTTTCGCCTCGGCCGGTTTCGGCTTGCCCGGTTTCGCCTGCACCGGAATCGTCCTGGCCTGGGTCGTTGTGGCCGCTGTTTTCGCCATGCCGGTCCCGAATCGGCCCGCGCCGGCCGCGGCCAGGGCATAACGCCAGAGCGTCGCCACACACAATCCGCGGGAGCGCGCGGGCCAATCCCGGCGCCCTCCCGGCTGGTCCGCGGCGGAATGCCGCCTATGTGACCACGGCAACGCTCGCGGCGCCGGGAGGCGCCGCCCCCGATCTCAGGAGCTTCGCCGCCCGCCATGACCGCCTCCCTCCTCGGCCGCCTGCGCCTCGCCCTCGTGGCGCTCAGCCTCGCCACCACCCTCACGGCCTGCGACGCGGTCAACCGGGTGCCGACCCTGGAGGAGGCGGCGAAGTCGCGCTGGGGCGAGGTGCAGAACCAGTACCAGCGCCGCGCCGACCTGATCCCCAACCTCGTCGAGACCGTGAAGGGCTACGCCCAGCAGGAGAAGGACGTGCTGGTGCAGGTCACCGAGGCCCGCGCCAGGGCGAGCTCGGTCAAGGTCGATGCCTCGACGGTGAGCGACCCGCAGAAGTTCCGCGAGTTCCAGGATGCCCAGAACCAGCTCTCCGGCGCGCTCGGGCGCCTCCTCGTCACCGTCGAGCGCTATCCCGACCTGAAGTCGAACGCCAACTTCCTCGCCCTGCAATCGCAGCTCGAGGGCACCGAGAACCGCATCGCGGTGGCGCGGCGCGACTACATCCAGGCGGTGCAGGCCTACAATACCGAGATCCGCACCGTCCCGGGCCGCTGGATCGCCTCCACCCTCTATCCCGATGCCAAGCCCATGGAGGCCTTCACCGCCACCCCCGATGCCAGCCGCCCGCCGAACGTGAAGTTCTAGGGCGATGATGCGCGGCCCTGCGGGCGCGGTCCTCGCCCTCCTGCTGATCCTCTGGGCCGGGGCGGCCTGCGCCCTCGACCTGCCGCCGCTCACCGGCCGGGTGGTCGACGGGGCCGGCCTGCTGCGGCCGGAGGACAAGGCGGCGCTCGCCGAGACGCTGAAGGCGCACGAGGACAAGACCACCGACCAGGTCGTGGTCGCCACCGTGCCCTCGCTCCAGGGCACCTCGGTCGAGGATTTTGCCAACCGCCTGTTCCGCGCCTGGGGCCTCGGCACCAAGGCGCGCAACAACGGCGTCCTGTTCCTCGTCGCCCCCACCGAGCGCAAGGTGCGGATCGAGGTCGGCTACGGCCTCGAAGGGGCGCTCACCGACGCCCTGACCAAGGTGATCATCGCGAGCGCGGTGGCGCCGAAGTTCAAGGCCGGGGATTTTCCCGGCGGCATCCGGGCCGGCATCGACGGGATCCTCGGCATCCTCTCCGGCGACGCCGCCGAGTGGCAGCGCCGGGCCGAGGTGCGGGAGGATTCCGGCGGCGGCCTCGATCCGGTCCTGGTGCTGATCCTGCTCGTGGTGGTCGGCTTCGTCCTCGTCCGGCTCCTCACCGGCGGGGGCGGCGGCCCGGGCAGGCCGCATCGCCGCCGCACCGGCAACTGGATCGTCGTGCCCGGCCCGCCGGGTGGCGGGTTCGGCGGCGGGCTTGGTGGCGGCTTCGGCGGCGGCGGGAGCTTCGGCGGCGGTGGCGGCTTCTCGGGCGGGGGCGGCTCGTCCGGCGGCGGCGGGGCCTCGGGAGACTGGTGATGCCGACAATGACCCTGGGCGAGGCGGAGCGCGCCCGCATCGCCGCGGCGATCGCGGCGGCCGAGCGCGGCACGGCGGGCGAGATCGTCGTGATGGTGGCGGCCCGCTCCGGCGCCTATCGCAGCCTGCCGCCGGCGCTGGCGCTCGCGGGCGGCCTCATCGTGCCCTGGCCGATGATCCTCCTCACCGGGCTTTCCGCCACCCGGATCTTCCTGATCCAGCTCGTCGTCGCCCTGGCGCTGCTCGTCGGCCTGGCTGCCGGCCCCTGCCTCGCCCGCCTGCCCCGCGCCCTGCCCCGCTTCCTTCGCCGCGCCCGCGCCCGGGCCGCCGCCCAGCACGAGTTCCGCGCCCGCGGCCTCGCCCGCACCAGCGGCCGCACCGGCGTGCTGATCTACGTCGCGCTTGCCGAGCGCTACGCCGACGTGGTGACCGATATCGGGGTCGGCGCCGCCCCCGATTCCTGGCGGCCGGTGCTGGACGACCTCGTGGCGGCCTTGCGCCGCGACGCCCTGGCGGAAGGCTTGGTGCGGGCGGTGGCGGCGGCCGGCGCGATCCTGGCCGAATCCGCCCCGCCGCAGCCCGGCGACGCCGACGAATTGCCGAACCGGGTGATCGTGACCGAGTAGGCGCGTGCCCGATGATGACCTCGCAGGTCATCGACGGGCGCCCGCTCCCCCGTCCATTCTCCTCCCGTCCCCACCCGGAGGAAGGACGCACCGATGACCGACCCCGCCGCCCTCGCCGCCCGCTACCTCGCGACCTGGAACGAGACCGATCCCACCCGCCGCCGCGCCCTCCTCGCCGAGACCTTCACCGAGGGCGCCCGCTACCGCGACCCGCTGATGGCCGGCGAGGGCCATGACGGGCTCGACGCCCTGATCGGCGCGGTGCAGGCCCGCTTCCCCGGTTTGCGCTTCCGCCTCGCCGGCCGGCCCGACGGCTACGGCGATCACCTGCGCTTCTCCTGGGCGCTCGCGCCCGAGGGGGGCGATGGCGTGGTCGAGGGTACCGACTTCGCCACCCTGGAGGGCGGCCGCCTCGCCGAGGTGACCGGCTTCCTCGACCGGGTGCCGGCCTGACGGGCGGGCGCCCCCCGTGATCCTCGGCACCGCCGGCCCGCCGGGCGACATCCTGCGGGCCTGGCGCCGGCGCCGGCACCTGAGCCAGCTCGCCCTGGCGCTGGAGGCGGAGATCTCCCAGCGCCACCTGAGCTGCCTCGAGAGCGGCCGCGCCCGGCCGAGCCGGGCGATGCTGCTCCACCTCGCCGAGCGCTTGAGCATCCCCTTACGCGAGCGCAACGCCCTGCTGCTTGCCGCCGGCTACGCCCCGGTCTTCGCCGAGCGCGCCCTCGACGATCCGGCTTTGGCCCCGGCGCGTCGGGCGGTGGCGCGGATCCTCGATGGCCACGCCCCCTACCCGGCCCTCGCGGTCGACCGCCACTGGACCCTGCTCGCCGCCAACGCCGCCCTCGCCCCGCTCCTCGACGGCGTCGATCCCGCCCTCCTCGCCCCGCCGGTGAACGTGCTGCGGCTCAGCCTGCATCCCGGCGGCCTGGCGCCGCGCATCCTCAACCTGGGCGAATGGCGCGCCCATCTCCGCGACCGCCTGCGCCAGCAGATCGCGGCCAGCGGCGACCCCGTCCTCGCCCGGCTCCTGGACGAACTCTCCGCCTATCCCGCACCCGAAGCCCCGGACGATCCGGGCGACGGCGCCGGGCTGGCGGTCCCCCTCACCCTCGCCGTGCCGGCGGGCCGCCTGTCGTTCCTGTCGACCACCACGGTGTTCGGCACGCCCGTCGACATCACCCTGGCGGAACTCGCCGTCGAGGCCTTCTTCCCCGCCGATCCCGAGACCGCCGCCCTGCTCCACCGCCTCGCCCCGCCGCGCGGGCAGGCTGGACCAGAACCAGGAGAGACGCCCCCATGACGCTCCCCGCCTATGCCGTCGCCCATCTGCGCCAGGTCGCCCTCGGCCCCGCGATCGCCAGCTATCTCGCGCGCATCGACGCCACCCTGGCGCCGTTCGGCGGCCGCTTCCTCATCCACGGCGCCCGCCCCGAGCCGCTCGAGGGCGACTTTTCCGGCGACCTCGTCGTCATCGCCTTCCCGGACCGCGCCCGGGCCCGCGCCTGGTACGAGTCCCCCGCCTACCGGGCGATCCTGCCCCTGCGCACGGCCCATTCCGACGGCATCGCCTTCCTGATCGACGGCGTCCCCGTCGACCACCGCGCCCCCGATGTCCTCGCCGGCTGAGCCGCCGGGCACGAAGGGGCTTGCGCGAAGCCGAGCGCGGCGCTAATACCCCGCTCGCCCTCTCGGGGGCGTCGGAGCGTAGCGCAGCCCGGTTAGCGCACTAGTCTGGGGGACTAGGGGTCGGAGGTTCGAATCCTCTCGCTCCGACCATATCAATCAAGCACCTAGGCTTGGTTCTTGAGGGTGCCAGACCCTCGGTTCGCAAAACGGTTTGCAAGGTTCAGCGCTCCGATTGGGGCGCTTTTTGTTTTTGGCCTCGTGGTCGCCCTGTACGTTCTCGCCGCATTGCCGTTCAACGTCGGCTTATGAACCCGATCAGCCGAGCCTTACGAAGGGCTGCTGAGGGTGGAAAGCGGACGGCCCAGGTGGGTCACGGGGTCCAGAGAAGAGGTGAGTGCTCCGCTCGATCGAGGTCGTCGGACGTAGGCGGCATCTCTTCTCCTAACCAGATGCTCGCGAAGGTCAAGGTTGCCGTATAGACGGTCAGGTTGCTCGCGTTTCGGACGATCACCGTCAACGCTTGTCGATCCCCGTCCTTCGGAATGGTGTCCCGCGCGATCGCAGGAAGGGCTGTCATGGCTTCAGCCCTGATGACATCTGGACCGCCGCACTCGGTGCCTACATTGTCTCGGATCAGGTGCTGCCCATCGTGGATGTCGAAGTAGTAGCGGCCCATAAGGATCCTCTGCTATGAGTGCCTATGCTGCAACGCTCTCGACCTGTTGATGTTCGGTGTGGTTTCGCACTCAGGGTCGGCAACGGCTCGGTTGCGGCAGTTCGTAACAATTCATTAATTTAGGCACGCGCGAATGAGGTTGTCTCAGTACGAAAGTGTTTTGAAAGCGACTTTTTCATGCCTTGAGATGAAAACCACGGCGATTTCATCTCTTTCGCGCCAAACTATGCTGCAGAAAATATATCCAGGAGCGCTGCCGAGGCAAAGAAAAAACTTGTCGGAGGGGCAAATGTTTGAATCAATAATAATAAGTGCCCCAGACATATGTACATCACGCACGGAGCAGGAAAGCGACCTGTGTCGCTCATCTATCCATATAGTGCCGCGCTGTATATTCTGTTTCGAGCGTACGGACTGCCGGGCTGCTGCCGGACCCGCTTCATGATCAAGACCACGATCTGAGGCCACGTCTTCCACTCGCGTTGCATGAGCTCACCCCAGAGGAGTGAGCTGTGCTGCGCCTTTTGCCGCCTTGTGTCAAACACGAATACGTATTTTTTCCCAGAGAGACCGACTGAATTTTGTCCATTTATTTTGCGGAATCATAGGAATTTGCGAATTTTGAAAATAAAAACAGCGATCTCGCACAATTGAATAGTGCTGCATTGAGATATTTATTTTTTAGCGCATGTTGCTATCTACCGGCTAGATACCACATCCAGATTTGTATCCTGGCGATGGGCTAGGACAAAACGGAGGGCGTAA
Source organism: Methylobacterium aquaticum (assembly GCF_016804325.1). NCBI lineage: Bacteria > Pseudomonadati > Pseudomonadota > Alphaproteobacteria > Hyphomicrobiales > Methylobacteriaceae > Methylobacterium > Methylobacterium aquaticum. The sequence continues at coordinate 2,715,712 of NZ_CP043627.1, read as the reverse complement.
TGCCCACCGACCTTCCTTCTCGGCGAAATTCCCCGCGAACCCACGCTATCTCGACGCTGCATATGGCGATCGCCGGCCTGAGGCTGCGGTTCCTCGGCTGGGGCATCGAACAGGCCCTCGAAGATCGCGATCACGTCAAGCTCTTGAGGCGCCTGAATGCCTGGGCCGACCTGCACGGGCGGATATCAGAACGACTGGGCGGTGAGATGTCTCCAAATATAGGCCACAATAGGAACGCGTTCTGTGATCGCATCCGCAAGAACGTGTCGAAGATCGCACATGAAGAGCGACGTATCGATCGAGTCGCCGGCCGTATGAAGAAGGCACGCTTGCAGGGAAATCAACGTAATTATGAGCGGTCATATCTGATAGGGAAAAGCTCCTATGATCGAACGCTTTTTCTTTGGGATCGTATTTCATTCTCGTACCATTCAGAGGGATGACTATGAACCGCGGCAAAGACGTCATCGAGCAGCTTACGCGGGATCACAGGCGGCTTGGCCGCTTGCTTCAAGGCATCGACAATGGCCGATGGTGGAGTGCCGATGAGCCTGGACATCTGGATATCGAGGCGCTCCAAGGTGCGGCTGCCCAGATCCGCGCGTCCACGGCACACATCGAGTCATTGGTCGGGGGTATTGGCACGCGCGTCACCGGAAATCAGACCTATGTGCTGCCCGTGCCAGCAACTATAACCCCCGCCGAGCCGTGAGCCCCATACGCCGTGGGAAAAAGACATCCCCGGAGCCTGAACCATAATTTTTAGGGGTTGCTGATCAAATATTCCTCATTCATCGATCAGGCGCTGCACGCGGCGCGCTCAAGGTGATTGTGATTTTTTTTGAAATCAGGTGTGCGCCAACGGGGAAATATTATCGTCGTACAAGAAAAATTATTATGCGCCTATGCAGAAACGGAAGGGTGTTGACATGACTGACCGCCCGATTGAGCTCGACGGACGGCGCGGGATGGCCGCTCAGAAGGCGACGAAGAACCGCCGCAGGCGGGCTGCCGTAAAAGCGCAGCATACCGGCCTTGTTGCACGTCAGCACGATCTGGAAGCCAACCTGTTCGCGGCAGAGGCTGCAACCTGGCCCGAGGCGGCTGACAAGGCGCGGTACCTGCTGGAGCGGTTCGCCGCTGCGCTCACCTGCGACGATCCACGCTTGCACAGCATGGTCGCCGCCGTGCTGTCCGACTTCGCGCGTCTGTCGGGCCCGATCGGGCCTGAGGTGCGAGACTCGTAAATTGTCAAAGAATGATCGGGGAAGCCCAGATGAGTAGCGATCGACCTCGTGGAAACCGTGAAGCTAAGAAGCCGAAGAAGGAGACGCCGAAAGTTATCGCAGCTGCACCGAGCACGAAAGGCCAGGTTGTGGCGAGCGGCAAGCCTGGCGTGAAGCGGTAATCTGCAATGGGTCGGGAGCGGCCCGTCACCTGGTTAGGCTCACGAATTCGATCCTAGATGAGCGGCGCCCGTCCCAGCTGGTTCCGCCGGTGCTCATCCAGCTTCGCGATCGCCGACTCCGCCAACGTCCGCGTGCGCGCCAGGTACCGGTCCAGACTGCGCTGCGCGTGGGCCAGCGAGTGCCTGGTGATCGTCGCGATCTCCGGCACGGTGCAGCCGGCTCTGCCAGCATCGTCACTGCCGTGCCGCGCAGGTCGTGGAAGTGCAGCGTGGTGATGCCGGCGGCGGTGGCCGTCTCGGACCACACCTCATGAAAGCGCCGCTTCGGCCATGGCGTGCCGTGCGGCATGACCAGGATTGTGTCCGCCCGGCGCGGGGCCGCCCCGGGCGCCTGTGTCGTCGGTACGCAGGCAAAGCGGCGGGGCTTGTCCTTGGCGCAGGGTGATGGCCTTGCCGTCATCGGTGCTCCAAAGCAGTGCAAGCAGGCCAGTCCGACGATAGCTGGTGTGCGGTCACAACTCAGGTGCGCCGGCCTCCCTACAATGCAGCGTGCTTTGGCAGTCAGATCAGGCCCGGCCGATCTGGCTCCAAGCCTCACGCCCTTGCGTACAACCGGTCCGCCCGGCTCTCGAACGCATCCGTGAACTTCCGGAACGCCCGGTCGAACATCTTGCCCATGAGGAGTCCCAGCGCCAGGCTCTTGAACTCGTAGGTGATGAAGAACTCGACCGTGCAGCCGCCGTTCGGCGCCTCGCGGAAGGTCCAGCGGTTCTCCAGGTGCCGGAACGGGCCGTCGATATACTCGGCCAGGATCTTCAGGTTCGGGCGGTCGAGGCGGACCCGGGTGGTGAAGTGCTCGGAGATCGCCTTATAGCCGACGCCCATGTCGGCCACGAGGGTCTCGGTGCCGTCCTCGCCCTCCTGCCGGCGCAGCACCCGCAGGGACTCGCAGAGCGGCAGGAATTCGGGGTAGCGCTCGACATCGGCGACGAGGTCGAACATCTCCGTCGGGCTGTGGCGGACGGTGCGGGTGGTGCGGAAGCTCGGCATCGGGTCAGACGGTCCCCAGCCGGTCGAGCCGGGCCTGCTTGAGCCGGGCGAAATCCTCGCCGGCATGGTGGGAGGAACGGGTGAGCGGCGTCGCCGAGACGAGCAGGAAGCCCTTGGCGTAGGCCGTGGTCTCGTAGGCCTTGAATGCGTCCGGCGTCACGAAGGACAGGACCGGGTGGTGCTTCTTCGTCGGCTGCAGGTATTGGCCGACGGTCAGGAAGTCGACCTCGGCCGAGCGCAGGTCGTCCATCAGCTGGAGCACCTCGTTGCGCTCCTCGCCCAGCCCCACCATGATCCCCGACTTGGTGAAGATGGTCGGATCGAGTTCCTTGACCCGCTGCAGCAGCCGGATCGAGTGGAAGTAGCGGGCGCCAGGGCGCACCGTCAGGTATTTCGACGGCACGGTCTCGAGATTGTGGTTGAACACGTCGGGGCGTGCGGCCACCACGACTTCGAGCGCGCCGTCCTTGCGCAGGAAGTCGGGGGTCAGGATCTCGATCGTGGTGGCGGGGCTCAGGCGCCGGATCGCCCCGATGACGGCCGCGAAATGGGCAGCACCCCCGTCCTTCAGGTCGTCGCGGTCGACCGAGGTGATGACGACGTGGTGCAGGCCGAGCTTGGCCACGGCCTCCGCCACCCGCTCGGGCTCGGCGGCATCGAGGGCGTCCGGCATGCCCGTGCGCACGTTGCAGAACGCGCAGGCCCGGGTGCAGGTATCCCCCATGATCATGAAGGTGGCGTGCTTCTTCTCCCAGCACTCGCCGATATTGGGGCAGCCGGCTTCCTCGCACACCGTCACGAGCTTGTTCTCGCGCACGATGGCCTGGGTCTCGGCCCATTTCGGCGAGCCCGGCGCCTTGACGCGGATCCAGTCCGGCTTGCGCAGGATCGGCTGGTCGGGCCGGTGCGCCTTCTCCGGGTGGCGGGGGCGCTGGTCGTTGCGCAGGAGATCGAGGACGACGGCCATGGGATCCGGGACGGCAAGGGGTTTTGGGACGGAGTGCGCCCGCGAACCCCTCGCGGCGCATGCGTGACTTAAGATGTCCGGGCCGCCGGGGCAAATGGGGCGTGACGCGCCGCCGCGCGGCGCGCCATGCATTCATCCCTGTGCGGATGGTGAGGACGCCGGTTCGGGCGTGCCTCGGCGCAAGCCGCTCCGGTCGATGCCGGTCAGTAGCGCCGCTCGCCCCGGACCGCCCGCACCACCGCGATGATGATGACCGCCCCGATGGTGGCGGAGAACAGGTTGCGCCAGAACCCGAAGATCGGGATGTGGAACTGCGCCGCCAGGAAGTTGCCGACCACGCCGCCGATGATGCCGAGCACGATGTTGCCGAGAAGGCCCATGTTCGAATTCATGAAGCGCTCGGCCAGCCAGCCCGCCAGCGCCCCGATGACGATGGCCATCAGGAAGCCGACGCCCGGCTGCCCGAGCGCTCCGTACACGTGACCGTCCATGCTGTTCCCCTGTCTCGCCGCCTCGCGCGGCCGAACGCCCTCCTAGATGGGGGCGGCGTGGCCGTGTTGCACCGGGCCGCCCGCGGCGATCACGGTAAAACCTGACGATGCGGAACCCTGCCGGCGCAGGGTCGTTCTGCGCAGGTCCCGCGCCGCCCCACGGGCGCGGGCCTTTTGCAGTTCGAAGAGAGTTCGTTTCCATGACGCTGAAGACCGCCCTTGCGACGGCTGCCCTCCTGCTCGCCTTCGGGCCCGCCTCTGTCGGATCGGCTTCGGCCCAGACCGCGACGCAGCCGGAGGCGACGACCGGCGGCATGACGACCCAGCAGGTCAAGACCGCCACGGTGCAGTTCATCACCCTGCAGCCGACCGCCGCGGTGACCTCGCGCATCCTCGGCACCAAGGTCACCAATGCCCAGAACGAGTCGATCGGCGACATCGCCGACCTCGTGATCGTCGACGGCAAGACCGTGCAGGCGGTGATCCTCGGCGTCGGCGGCTTCCTCGGCATCGGCGAGCGCTACGTCGCGGTCAGCCCCGACAACGTCGTGCTGACCCGGGACGGCGACGGATGGAAGGCGAGCGTGAACGCCACCAAGGACGAGCTGAACAAGGCCCCGGCCTTCGACTACAAGAAGAAGGGCTGACGAGCCCGCGCCCCGGGCCCGCCCGGGGCGCCCCTCAGGCGCCCGTGCCGCGCCGCTCGCGGAACACCAGGGCGAGGTTGCGCAGGTAGATCACCGTGCCGAGGCTCTGGCCGAGGATGAAGACCGGATCGCGCCGGTAGAGCGCGTAGCCGAGCAGCACCGCCGAGCCGCCGAGCGACAGGAACCAGAACGAGAGCGGGATCACGCTGCGCCCGGCCCGCTCGCTGGCGATCCACTGGACCAGGAAGCGGGCGGTGAACAGCCCCTGCCCCACCAGGCCGATCAGCAGCACGAGATCGACGGGGCCGGTGAACAGCGACCAGAAATAGGCGCTGAGCCCGTGCATGATGTCGGCGACCATCGGGCTACTCCGTCTTGCCCGGCACGACTTGCCCGCCCTGCACGACCTGCGGCACCCGGCGCCGGCGGCGGATCAGCCACCACACCCCGGCGAGGTCGAGGATGCCAACCCAGAGCCGGTCGAACAGGCCGTAATTCGAGCGCCCGGTGAAGCGCGGCCGGTCGACCACGTCGCCATGGACCACGGCAAACCCCTCGCGGGCGACGAGGGCCGGCATGAAGCGGTGCAGCGCGTCGAAATACGGCAGACGCAGGTAGACCTCACGGCGGAAGACCTTGAGGCCGCAGCCGGTATCCCGGGTCGCGTCCTTGAGGATGCGGCCGCGCACCCCGTTGGCGATGCGCGACTGGATCATCTTCCGCCGCCCGTCCTTGCGGCCGACCCGCTGGCCTTGCGCGAGCCCGGCGCCCGGCCCCGCCGCATCCAGCGTCGCGGCGAGGCCCGGGATGAAGGCCGGGTCGTTCTGGCCGTCGCCGTCGAGGGTCGCCACCAGGTCGCCGCGCGCCGCCAGCACCCCGGTGCGCACCGCCGCGCTCTGGCCGCAGCTCTCGCGGTGGCGCAGCACCCGCAGTTCCGGATGGTGCGCGCGCAACGCGGCGAGCGCCGTCGGCGTGGCGTCGGTCGAGCCGTCGTCGACGTAGATGATCTCGAACGGGCGTAAAGGGGCGCAGGCCGCCGCGATCTCGGCGACGAGGGGGGCGATGTTGCCGGCCTCGTTCTTCACCGGCACCACGACGCTGAGGCGGATCGCCTCCCGATCGGGCATGGCGTGGGGGCTTTCTGACAAGGTCTGGATCACGGTGTCACCGCATAGGCCGACAGGCCGACCGGCTTGCCGCCATTGATGTTGAAGCCCGTCACCCGGCCGACGGGCCGGGGCGCGGCGCCGGCGGCTTGCGCCGCCGCGAAGGCCTTGGCGAAGCGGTCCTCGACATAGACCAGGCGGCAGCCGCCCTGGCCGAGGAACGCGGCGGCCTCCTCGGCGGAATCGAGCATCGCGAGGTCGGTGCCGATCAGGAACACGAGGCTCGGCTCGCGGTAGCCGAGGGTGCCGACCTTCGGATTCGGGCAGGGCAGCGCGTCGCGGATGGCGGCGAGCCGCGGCGAGACCTTGAGGGCGGCCAGCGCCGGCTGGGTGAGCCCGAACACCGCCGGCCCCAGCAGCGCGCCGGCGAGCACCGCGACCGCCAGCGCGCGCTCCGGGAACCCGTCGACGAAGGCGCGCCAGGCGAGGACCGCCACCGCGCTCGCGGCGAGAAGGAGCGGCAGCCCCGCCCACGGGATCACTCCGTCGAGGCGCCAGGCGGCGATGCAGAGGCCGAGGGTCAGGCCGGCGGGGATGAACGGCACCAGGAGCGCCACCCACCGCGCCCCCGGCCGGTCGCGGTGGACCGCGCCGCGGGCGACCGCCATGACGGCGAGGATCGCGAGGGCCGAGCAGAGCGGCAGCACGTAATGCGGCAGCTTGGTCGGCACCGCCTCGAAGACCAGCCAGGACGGCAGCACCCAGGCGATCAGGAAGGCGACCCCGTCCTCGCGGCGGTTGGTCCAGGCGAAGGGCAGCGCCATCGCCGCGACGGCGGCGGCCGGCCAGAACGTGGCGAAGATGACCAGCAGGTAGGTGCCGGGCGGCGCCCAGTGCTGGGTCTGCGCGGTGCCGACCTTGCCCAGCATGTCGTGGCCGACCGCCTCGCCGTAGAAGGCGCCGCCGCTCTTCAGCGTGATGGCGACGAACCACGGCGCCACCAGGACCAGCACCAGGATCAGGCCGAGGCCCGGCCGCAGGCGCGTGAGCCAGGCGCCGGAGCGCGCGAAGACCGAGAGGCAGAGCGCCGCGAGGCCGGCGAACATCGGCACCATCGGCCCCTTGATCAGGATGCCGAGCGCCACCGCGAGCCAGAAGGTCAGCACCGTCGGCACGGGTAGCGGGACTTGCGGCAGCCGGATCTGCGTGGCGCGGGTCAGCCAGGCCCGGGCCAGCGCCCCCATGGCGGCGACGGCGCAAGCCGTCAGCAGCGCATCGGTCTTGGCGAGCCGGGCCTCGGCCGACAGCATCACGCTGGCTCCCACCAGGGCGGCGGCGAGGAAGGCCCCGCGCCGCGGCAGGAAGGCGAGCGCGGCCCAGTAGCTGAGGAGCACCGTGGCGAGCGCACCGATCAGCGAGGGGATGCGGTAGAGCCAGATCGCCGTGCGGGCGCCCGGCACGCCCAGCGCCTCGCCGGCGGCGACGACCGCGCTCTGGGCCCAGTAGATGCCGACCGGCTTCTTGTGCCGGGCCTCGCCCTGGAAGCGGATATCGACGAACTCGCCCGATTCGAGCATCTGCTTCGAGGCCTGGGCGAAGCGCGGCTCGTCCCGGTCCATCGGCTGGAGCGAGGCGAAGCCCGGCAGGAAGCAGACCAGCGACAGGAGGACGAGCAGCGCGCAGGCCGCCCCGTGGCTGCGCGCCCCGAGATCGAGGAGGCGCTCCGCGAGACGACCCACGGAGGCGGCGCGGCCGGGGCGGCGCCCGGCGGCAAGGCTCGTCAAATGCACAGCTCCGAACCGGACAACCCGACGCGAACGGCGCCGGTCGCGGCGGGCGCCCGTGTCGGTGATCCGGTTGGGAAAGTCAATTTTCGTGGGTGGGGCGGCGAGTCCATGCACGGCATCGTGCGGAGCCTGCCCGCGCCTTCCGATGCTGTGCCGCACGAAGCCGGGTTCTGGCTTCGGCCGCAGCGGCGTGGTAGTCTTCTCGCCGATCCCGCGGGGTAACGCTGTGTCCGATCGGCCGAAATCCGATTCCGAGGCAACCGTCACAGTGCAGGCTGAGCTGTCGAAATCAGCCTTTGATGCGCTCAAGGAATTGGCGCGCCGTCGCGGTGTCGACGCGAACACTGCTTTGCAGCAGGCTATCGCGACGGACAAGCTGATCTCGGATCATGTCGGAATCAACGACAAGCTTCTGATCGAGAAGCCAGACAAGACCTATTCTCGGGTGATTTTCAGCAAGTAGGCGCGCCTCGCAGGACTCCCGCTGCGCCGATGCGGCCGTGCGAGCGACGTCGGCGAACGGACGTTTTGTGAGAGACACCGAGTCCTCGCAGCGGCTGTGCCGCTATCCTCTTCCAGCATCCCTCCTCCCAGACGGATTCCGACGATGTCTGAAGCGGCTGGGCGCGAGGCAGGCTCCATCGTCCTCAAGACGATTGGCGACGATGCTCCGACGGAGGGGCCGCCCACCATCGGCGTCGCGACGTCTGTCCAGGGCAACTACGATCCCGGCCGCGACCAGGAGAAGGCACGTGTCAGGATCGCCTATGTCCTCCTTGCCATGCTGGGCCTCGCGGTCGTCTGCGTCCTCGCGACCGGATCCTATCTCGCGCTGACCTGCTACGCGGGCAAGACCTGCGGCGAGGCCAAGGAAGCGTTCGCCCTTCTGAGCGGGACCGTCGCGCTGATCTTCACGCCGGTCGTCGGATTGGTCGGATCGGCCATCGGCTTCTATTTCGGCTCGAAGAGCGCGGGCGGCTGAACCTTCGCCCTCACGCCATCTCGAACAGGAACCCGTCCCGGGCTGGAATCGGCACCGACAGGCTCACCCCGCGCGAGGCCCGCGACAGGCGCCAGGGGCGCTCGCGGCCGGCGCGGATCGCCTCGGAGGGCCGCAAGGAGCGGGTGGCGCCGTCCTCGCCGACCTCGTCGATGGTGAGGAAGCCGTAGACGAGCAGGCGCGAAGCCAGCAGCTTGGTCTCGCGGTCGCCCGCCGCCACCGGCAGGGTGCCGGCCTCGTAGACCGTGTCCATCAGGCTGCGCTGGTCGCGCCGCGCGGCGGCGACCCGGGGCTCGGGGCGAAATCGTGGTCCAGGTCGTGGCTCAACCCGTGGCCCGCCGGCGCCGCCCGCTCCTTGCGCCGGAACGCCACCACGGTGCCGCCCTCGAGACCGCTCCTCTCGCCCGACAGGTTACGCATACGCCCGATACCCTTCGCGACATCGCCGCGATCTCCAACGGGGTCGCGGCGATGCGCAGGATTCGATGAATCGGCTTAACGCCCGGTTGACCCTGACGCGGCGCCCCCCGTGCCGGATCGATCCACGCCGCGCCCTTACCCCTTGCCCTTGCCCCTCACCCTTGCCCTCGCCCTCGCCCTCGCCCTCGCCCTCGCCCCTCCCTGCCGGCCCGTGTATGAGCGCGACGCCCCGCCCGCTTCGAGCGCCCCACCAGGAAACGCCGCATGACCGAACCGGCCCCGTCCCGCCCGGCCCCCGTCTTGGCGTCCACCTTGGCGCCCGCCCTGGCGGTGGAGGACCTGGCCTGCCGCTTCGGCCGGGTGCAGGCCCTCGCGGGGGTCTCGCTCACCGTGCGGCCGGGCGAGGTGATGGCGCTGCTCGGCGATTCGGGCTGCGGCAAGAGCACCCTGCTGCGGGTGGTGGCCGGGCTCGAGACACCGGATTCCGGCACGGTGCGGCTCGACGGGCGCCTCGTCGCCGGCGCGGGCGCGCGGGTGCCGCCGGAGGAGCGCGGGGTGGGCCTGATGTTCCAGGACTACGCCCTGTTCCCGCATCTGACTGTCCGCGAGAACATCCGCTTCGGCCTGAAGGGCCAGCCGCCCGCCGCCCGCGAGGCCGCCGACGAACTGCTGGAGCAGGTCGGCCTCGCGGGCCATGCCGACTCCTATCCCCAGACCCTGTCGGGGGGCGAGCAGCAGCGCGTGGCGCTGGTGCGGGCGCTGGCGCCGGGGCCGCGGCTCCTGCTCCTCGACGAGCCGTTCTCCAACCTCGACCGGCGCATGCGCGACCGGGTGCGGGAGGACACGGTGGCGCTCCTGCGCCGCACCGGCACCACCGCCTTGATGGTCACGCACGACCCCGAGGAGGCGCTCGCGGTGGCGAGCCGCATCGCGCTCATGCGCCGCGGCCGCATCGTCCAGGTCGCCACCGGCGAAGCCCTGTATCGCCGCCCCGAGAGCCTGTTCGCCGCCCGCTTCCTCGCCGACGCCGCCGAGATCCCGGCCCGCATCGCGGCGGGCGGGGCCGCCACGCCGCTGGGATTCGTCCCGGCCCCGCACCTGCCGGACGGGGCTTCCGTCCGGGTCTGCCTGCGGCCCGAGGCCCTGCGGGTCGAAGGCCCCGGCGAGGGTACGCCGGCCCAGGTCGTGCGCCGCACCTTCCTGGGGGCGGCGAGCGTGCTGCATCTCGGGGTGCCGGGCCTCTCGCTCCCGCTGCGGGCCCGCCTGCCCGGGTCCGGGCCCTACGGGCCGGGCGACGCCGTCGGGGTGTCGCTGGTGCCGGAGGCGGTCCTGGTCCTGCCCGACGACGAGGCGGCGTGAGCGCCGGTTCGAGGCGCCGCCGCCGGACCGTCGCGGCCGCGTGACGGCCTGCAACACCGTCGGGAAAAATCCGTTCCGTCCCTGCCGCGACAATGCGCAGCCATTGCCGGCTCACCGCCGCGCACCACAACTAGGCCGTGGGAACGGGACGACGTGTCGGGCGTCTGGCAGGAGGTGGAGCGTTGTTGCAGCCGCGGGATGGGTACCGCACCCTGTCGGGGCGGCGGGCGATCGTGGTCGGTGCGGGGCCGGGCGGCCTCGCGGTGGCACTGATGCTCGCCCGCGACGGCGTGCAGGTGACGGTGATCGAGAAGGAGGAGAGCGTCGGCGGGCGCACCCGCACGGTCACGGCGCCGGGCGGCTACAAGTTCGACATCGGGCCGACCTTCTTCCTCTACCCGCGCATCCTGGCCGACATCTTCGAATCCTGCGGCGAGCGGCTGGAGGACCACCTCACCCTCGAGCGGCTCGATCCGCAATACCACCTCGTCTTCGAGGGCGGCGGCGAGATCAAGGCGACGCCCGACGTCGAACGGCTCGAGGCCGAGATCGCCCGGATCGCGCCCGACGACGCCAAGAACGTCCGCCGCTTCCTGAACGACAACCGCCACAAGCTCGCGGCCTTCATTCCGGTCTTGCAGCAGGCCTGCGATTCGATCCGCAGCTTCGCCTCCCCGGCGATGCTGGCGGCCCTGCCGCTGTTGCGCCCGCACGCCACCGTCGACCGCGACCTGAAGCGCTACTTCAAGGACCCGCGGGTCCGCCTCGCCTTCTCGTTCCAGACCAAATATCTCGGGATGTCGCCGTTCCGGTGCCCGAGCCTGTTCACCATCCTGAGCTTCCTCGAATACGAGCACGGGGTCTACCACCCGGTGGGCGGCTGCGGCGCGGTCTCCGAGGCGATGGCCAACCTCGCCCGCCGCCTCGGCGTCGAGATCAAGCTCGGCACCTCCGTCGACCGGGTGCTGTTCGAGGGCAAGCGCGCGGTCGGGGTCGAGGCCGGGGGCGAGCGCATCGGTGCCGACGCGGTCGTCATCAACGGCGACTTCGCCAAGGTCGTGCCCGAACTGGTGCCGGAGGCTCGCCGGCCGCGCTGGCGCGACGCCAAGGTGGCGAAGGCCCGCCTCTCCTGCTCGACCTACATGCTCTATCTCGGCATCGAGGGCCCGATGCCGGAGAGCCTCGGCCACCACACCATCCTGTTGTCGGAGGATTACGCCCGCAACATCCGCGAGGTCTCCGACGGGGTGCTGCCGATGCAGCCCTCGGTCTACGTCCAGCATGCCGGCTACACCGACGGCGGCATGGCCCCCCGGGCCATACCAGCCTCTACGTGCTGGTGCCGGTGCCGAACCTGCGCTCCGGGATCGACTGGGCGAGTGTCGGCCCGTCCTACCGGGCGCTGGTGCTCAAGCGCCTGGAGAAGCTCGGGATCACCGACATCGAATCGCGCATCCGCTACGAGCGCGTGGTCGACCCGACCCAGTGGCGCGACGAGTTCGACGTATACGAGGGCGCGACCTTCAACCTGTCGCACGATCTCGGGCAGATGCTCTACTTCCGGCCCCATAACCGCTTCGGGCCCGGGCTCTACCTCGTCGGCGGCGGCACCCATCCGGGCTCCGGCCTGCCGGTGATCTACGAGGGCGCCCGCATCACCGCGCGGCTGATGGCCGAGGATCTGGCCCTGCAACCGGTCCCCGCCCGCGGGATGCCGCTCGCCGCCCCGAGCCTCGGGGAGGCCTCGTGAGGCGCGCGCTCCTGGCCGCCGCCTTCGTCGTGCTGGCCGCGCCGGCTTTCGTGGCCGCGCCGGCCTTTGCCGCGGACCTCTCAGTCGAGGTCGACGGGGTCGAGCCGGGGGCGGGCCGGGTCTTCGTCGCGCTCTGCACCGGGTCGCTCGCGGAGGAATCCTGCCGCATCGGCCAGAGCGGGCCGGCCGCGGCCCAAAGCCTGCGCTTCGGCTTTACCGAGGTGCCGCCCGGCACCTACGCGGTGGCGGCGTTCCAGGATCTCGACGGCGACGGGCGCCTCGGCCGCACGGGCCTGGGGCTGCCGACCGAGCCCTACGGCTTCTCGAACGGCGCCGGCCGCCGCGGCCGCCCGGATTTCGCCGCCGCCGCGTTCCGGCTGCCCGAGCCGGGCACCGCTTTGCGGGTGCGGCTCACCCGCGCCCTGCCGGCGCGGTGACGCCAGGCACGGCGGCGGCACTCCCTCGGAATGCCGCAAAGCCTTGCTGTGGTGACGGCATGATGCCCGATCCCGCGGCGGAGACCCGCGACCTCGCCTTCTCGTACCGGACCCACCGGGTCCTCGATTCCGTCGACCTCGCCCTGGCGCGGGGCGAGACCGTGGCTTTGCTCGGCCCCAACGGGGCGGGCAAGAGCTCGCTGATGCGGCTCCTCGCCGGCCGCCTCCTCCCGAGCCGCGGCAGCGTGCGGGTCCTGGGCGGCGATCCGGGGCGCGAGGCGGGAGTGCGGCGCGCCATCGCCTGGGTGCCGCAGGAGATCGCCCTCTACCCGCGCCTCACCGTGCGGGAGAACCTGGAGGTGTTTTCCCGCCTCATGGGCCTGCCCCGGGCGGCGCGGGCGCCGGCCGTGCTGCGGGCGCTGGCCCGCACGGGGCTCGAGGAGGTGGCGGACCGCCTGGTCGGCGTGCTCTCCGGCGGCTACCAGCGAAGGGCCAACATCGCGGCGGCCTTGCTCGCCGAGCCGACCCTCGTCCTCCTCGACGAGCCGACGCAGGGCGTCGACCAGGCGGCCCGGGCGGCGATCCACGCCGTGCTCGAGCGCCTGCCCCGGGCCGGGGCGGCGGTGCTGATCGCCACCCACGACTTCGCCGAGGCCGAGCGCCTGGCCGACCGGATCCTGGTGCTCCAGGACGGCGCGCTTCGCCTCGACGGGCGCCTCGCCGACCTGCTCGCCGGCATGCGGGCCGGCCCGCCCGAGCACGAGGTGGCCCTGTCGGAGGCCGCCGCTCCGGAGGCGGCCGCCGCCCTGCGCCAGGCCGGCTTCCATCTCGCGTCGCCCCTGACCTGGCGGGCGGGGAGCAGTGTCGCGGGCGGGTACGACGGCGCCGCGCTGCTGGCGGCCTTGCGCCGCCAGGGCGTGCCGGTGCGGGAGATCCGGGTGCGCGAGCCGGGCCTCGACGGGCTCTACCGCGCCGTGACGGAGGCGGCGCCGGCCGAGCCCGTCCGGGCCCGCTCGGGAGTACCGGCATGATCGTCGCGGCGTTCCGGGTGATGCTGCTCACCCTGTGGCGCGACCGCGCCGCCCTGGTCATGGCCTTCGTGCTGCCCACCGTGATCTTCTGCGTCTTCGCGGCGATCTTCTCCGGCGCGGTCGGCGAGCGCATCCGCATCCAGGTCGGGCTCCTCGACCAGGCCCGCACCGCCACCACCGAGCGCCTGGTGACGGCGCTCCAGGCCGATCCGGCCCTGCGCACCACGCTCCTGCACGGCGATCCGGTGGCGGCGGTGCGCCGGGGCGAGATCGACGTCGCGCTCGTCTTGCGCGGCGACCTCGCGGCCGGGAGCGGCGAGACGGATGCGCCGATCCTCGTGGTCGAGAGCCCGGCTCGCGCCCTGGCCACCCCGATCGCGCTCGGTCAGGTGCAGCGGGTGCTCAACGAGGCCCTGCCCGACGTGGTCCTGTCGCGGGTCGTCGCCGACGTCGAGCGCACCGGCAAGATCGGGCCGGACGAGCGCGCCTTCCTCGACAAGGCCTTCGCGGAGAGCCGCGAGAAGCGCGAGGCCTTCTCCTTCGCCGCCCTGATCGCCCGGACCTCGACCGCGGAGGGACAGGGCGGGAACGCCCGCGTCGCCTATTATGCCGGCGCCATCGCCGCGGTGTTCCTGCTGTTCGCCGCCATGCAGGGCGCCCTCTCCCTCGTCGAGGAGCGCCAGTCCGGCATCGCCGACCGCCTCGCCGCCGCTCCCGGCGGCCTGCCGGTGGTCGTGCTCGGCAAGTTCCTGTTCCTGGTGCTCCAGGGCACCGTGCAGGGGGCGCTGATCTTCGGCGCGGCCGCCCTGTTCTACGGCGTCTCGGTCGGGCCGCACGCCGTCTCCTGGCTCGTCACCGGGGTTCTGGTCGCCGCCATGGCGGCGGGCCTGGGGCTCGCCGCCTGCGCGGCGGCGCGCACCCGCCAGCAGGCCCACCTCGTCTCGACCTTCGGGGTGCTGCTGCTCTCGGCGGTCGGCGGCAGCATGGTGCCGCGCTTCCTGATGCCGCCCTGGCTCCAGAGCCTCGGCTGGCTCACCCCCAATGCCTGGGCGATCGAGGCCTACCAGGCGGCCCTGTCCGAGGGCGCGGGCGCGGCCTGGCCGGCCTGGGCCGTGCTGGCGGGGCTGGCCGTGGCGGGTTTGGGCACGGCCTTGGCCCTGACGGTGCGGCCGTCGCCCGGGCCGGCGCGGGGGTGAGGGACGATCGCGCCAGCGATCGTCCCGGATGTCACTCAGGGCCTGTTTGTCTTGCGAGCGATCCCATTCGCGACCTCATCCTGAGGTGCGGGCGATCGAAGATCGCTGAGCCTCGAAGGATGGCGCCAGAGACCATGGCGATCCCTGAAGCCCTCCTTCGAGGTCAGCCGATCAAAGATCGGCTAACACCTCAGGATGAGGTTGCGGGTGGGATGATTTCGGTCGATCGATCAAACAGGTTTGTCAGCCCTTCAGCCGCTTGTTGCACTCGGAATAGTAGCCGCCACCCTTCTCGATCCAGTTCATGCCGCCGTTGCCGGCGCCGCCGGCCGCCTTGTTGGCGTTGTACTGGTCGAGGCAGGTGTGCTGGCGGGCGCTGCCGGCCGGTTCCTTGGCGTATTTCGGCGCGACGGCCGTCGGGAAGATCGCGCCGGCGGCCGGGGCGTGCGGGGCCGGAGCCTGGGAGGCCGGAGATTGGGCCGCCGGAGCCGCGGGCTTGGCGGGAATCGCGGGCGGGTTCGGCGGCGGTGCCAGATTCGGCTTCGCCGCGCCGGGGCCGAACGGGTTCGGGGCCGGCGCGGTCGTCTGGGCGTGTGCCGGGGCGGCGAGCGCGCCGAGGAGGAGCAGGGAGGCGAGGGGGAGGCGCATCGGCGGGTGTCCGGATTCGAGGGCGCCAGCTTAGCAGCAACGCCGCCCGACGGCGACCTGTGACGCAGCGACATCCGGAGCCGCCGCGCCCCCGCCTCGGCCTACGCCTTGCGGAGGAGGCCTCTCCCTTTTGCGGCGCTCCGCTCCGCTGCCGGGGCGGCTAAGCAGGGCGGCCAGAAGGCAGCCCGAGGGGAAGGCCGATGCTGATCGCCGCCAGCGCCGTGTTGATCCTCTTCGCCTGGTTCGCCGGGCCGCGGCGCTTCGTCGAGGCGGTGCTGCTGACGCGCTCGGCCCTCGATCCGGTGTTCAACCTGACCAAGGCCGGCGGCATCGAGGATATGGGCGTCGGCGCGGCGGTGAACCTCGCGGTGCTGGTGGTGGCCGCCGCCTGCGTGGCGACCCGGCCGCGGGTGAGCAGAGGCCCCACCCTCGTCCTGTGGGGGCCGCTCCTCCTGGTCTGCCTGGTCTCGTCGCAGGTGGCGCCCGATCCCGGCGCCGCGATCCGGCTCACGATGCTGCTGGCGACCCATGCCGCCTTCTGCCTGCTGGCCTTCTACTTCGTCCGCGACCTCGCCGACCTGCGCCGCGTCCTGCTCCTGATCGTCGCCGGCTCGATCGTGCCGACGCTCTATGCCGGCCTGCAACTCGCCCTCGGCTGGGCGGTGTTCGGCGACGACGGCATCCGGGTCTTCAGCAGCTTCCCGCATCCCAACATCTACGCCTTCTACCTGATGACGATCCTGGCGGTCGTTCTGACGCTGCTCGCGGGCCGGAATTTCGGCCTGAGCCCGCGGCTGCGCCGGGCGCTGGCGCTCTACGTGCCGGTGCTGCTCGCGCTGATCCTGCTCACCAAGACCCGCAGCGCCTGGGCCGGGGCCGGACTGATCCTCGTGACCCACGGGCTTCTCTTCGACCGGCGCACCCTGCTCTACTTCCTGGGCCTGCCGGTGGCGCTGCTGGCCGTGCCGGAATTCGCCGAGCGCCTCGCCGACCTCCAGCAGGGCAACACCGCGGACGCCTACGAGAAGCTGAACTCCTACGCCTTCCGGATTCTGCTGTGGCAGGGCGCCATGACCTGGTTCTGGGAGCGCCCGCTCTTCGGCTGGGGCCTGTCGAGCTTCGGCCACTACGTCGCGCAGTTCTTCCCGCTGCCGCTCGAGAACGACACCATCGATTCGCACAGCGTCTACGTGCAGTTCCTGTTCGAGACCGGGGTGATCGGCTTCCTCGCCTATCTCTGGCTCTACGCGCGGGTCGTCGTCCTGACGGCGCGGCTGATCCTCCGCGGCCAGCGATGGGCCTGGATGATACTGGCGATGACGGCCGGCTACCTGTCGATGGCCTATTCCGACAACATGCTCTATTACCTGGTGCCGACCTGGTACATGTGGTTCGTCCTCGGCGGCGCCTGCGCGGTGCTGGGACGGCAGAGGGTCGTCCGCCGGCAGCCGTTGGCCGTGCCGGCCTGAAGACCGCCTTCAGCGCAGGTGGAAGGCGATCCACAGAACCGCGATCGCGACGAGACCGGCGACGATCCGGCGGGCCAGGCGCGAGGCGGCGGGCGTCACCGGCCCCTCACTCGGACGAGCGCCGGACCGCCGCGCCCGCGATGATGGTGGCGAGCGCCGCGGCACCGAGGCCGTCCTGGAGGGCGCGCACCGGCTCGTCCGGCATCGCCAGCCACCACAGGGCGGCCGTGGCCGCGAGGCACACGGCGACGGCGCCGAGGATGCCCTTCTCGATCGCGCTCAAGACCCGCCTCCGCTCGTCGGGCGCGACGCGCCCGGTTCCAAGGGGTTCCGCTTAAGCCAGAGGTCCCGGCTTGCGAAGGTTTTCTTCCATCCGACCGGTCGGAAGCCGCGGGGCGTGACGCATCGTTGCAACGGTCGCCTCCCGGATCGCGATGTTCGATCTTCCCGGCCGCCCCTCCGCGCTCGGCACGGATTGTCTTCCCCGGTCGCTTGGGGGATTTCAACCGGAGATGATCCGGCCCGGCCGGAGCGTCGTGCCCGGAAGCCGGCCCGGAGGGGGTTACGGCGGGCCGCGGAGACGGTGATGGCGAAGCCCCTGGTCGTCGAGATCCCCCACCAGCTCGGCCGGGCCGAGGCGCGCCGGCGCATCGACACCCGCATCGGCCAGGGTCGGGAGCTCGTGCAGAAGGCCGGCCTCACGATGCAGGACCCGGTCTGGGACGGCGACACCCTCGCCTTCGTCGTCGGCGCCATGGGCCAGACGGTGAGCGGCACCATCGCGGTCGAGGACGCGGTCGCCCGCGTCGAGGTCCGGCTGCCGCTGCTGCTCGGGATGTTCTCGGCCAAGGTGCGCCAGGCCATCGCCGAGAAGGGCGGCGAGCTCTTGGCGGCCTGAATGCCCCGGCCTTGATGGAATCCTGATAAGGCGGCCCGCCCGGCCGCATGGTTTTCCGCCTCCCCCCGGTCGCAAGAACCCCTGGTGAGTACACCGGGAGTGTTACGATGGGGGATGAGGTTCACGGTGCGCTCGCACCCGCTGCGATTGCCGGAGGGGACCGCCGCGTCCGCGGGCCGGCCCTGGCGCAGGTGCGCGCCGCCTGCCGGTTCTGCGGCTTCTCCGTCCGGGGCTTCCTCAACGGTACCACCTGCGTGCTCCAGGTCGACGGCCGGGCGCTGCACGCCGTCTGTCGCGAGGGCCCCGGCGGCGAGGAGCATGCCTGTGCCGGCTTGCAGGAAGCGGTCCGCACCGCGCGGCAACCCCGATGGCGTCCGTCTTGATGCCGCCTTGATATCGCGGCCCCCGCCGCCCTCTCGAATCCTGACGCGATCGGGAGGATCTCCGGGATCGGGACCGTGGCTCACGGTCCGGTTCATGCGGCGGCGCCGGTCATCCCCGCGCCGCCCGACGGGGACACCCCATGTTCGATCTTCTGATGCTGGCGGCCGGCCTGGGCTTCTTCGCCCTGTCGCTCGGCTACGTCTCCTTGTGCGAACGCCTGTGAGGAGGCCCGCGATGACCCTCGATTACGGGCTCGGCGGCCTCATGACCCTCGGGCTGCTCGCCTATCTCGCCTACGCCCTCGTGCGGCCCGAGCGGTTCTGAGGAGCAACGCCATGACGCTCTCAGGCTGGCTCCAGATCGCGCTGTTCTGCGCGGTCGTCCTCGCCCTGGTGAAGCCGCTCGGTCTCTACATGACCCGGGTCTTCACCGGCGCTTCCACCCCCCTCTCCCCCGTGCTGCGCCCGATCGAGCGCGGCCTCTACCGCCTCGCCGGCATCGACGAGCGCCACGAGCAGCACTGGCTGACTTACGCCGGCGCCATGCTGGTCTTCCACGCCGCCGGCTTCGTGCTGCTCTACGGCATCCTGCGGCTGCAGAACCTCCTGCCCTTCAACCCCGCCGACCAGTCCGCGGTGGCGCCGGACCTCGCCTTCAACACCGCCGCGAGCTTCGTCACCAACACCAACTGGCAGAATTACGGCGGCGAGAGCACCCTCTCCTACCTCTCCCAGATGCTGGGGCTGACGCACCAGAACTTCCTCTCGGCGGCGACCGGCATCGCGCTCGCCGTGGCGCTGATCCGGGGTTTCGCCCGGGCCTCGGCCCGCACGGTCGGCTCGTTCTGGGTCGATCTGACCCGCTGCACCCTCTACGTGCTGCTGCCGCTCTGCATCGTCTACACCCTGTTCCTGGTCTGGCAGGGCGTGCCGCAGACGCTGGCGCCCTACGCCGAGGCGACGACCCTGGAAGGGGCCAAGCAGACCATCGCCCTCGGCCCGGTGGCGAGCCAGGTGGCGATCAAGATGCTCGGCACCAATGGCGGCGGCTTCTTCAACGCCAATGCCGCCCACCCGTTCGAGAACCCGACCGCGTGGTCGAACCTCATCCAGATGGTGTCGATCTTCGCACTCGGCGCCGCGCTCACCAACGTGTTCGGCCGCATGGTCGGGGACGAGCGCCAGGGCTGGGCGATCCTCGCCGCGATGGGCGTGCTGTTCCTCGCCGGCACCGCCGTCACCTACTGGGCGGAGGGCGCCGGCAACCCGCTCCTGAACGCGCTCGGGCTCCAGGGCGGCAACCTCGAGGGCAAGGAGCTGCGCTTCGGCATCCCCGGCTCGGCGCTCTTCGCCGTGGTGACCACCGCCGCCTCCTGCGGCGCGGTGAACGCCATGCACGACGCCTTCACGGCGCTCGGCGGCCTGATCCCGCTCGTCAACATGCAGCTCGGCGAGATCATCGTCGGCGGCGTCGGCGCCGGCCTCTACGGCATGCTGGTCTTCGTGGTGGTGGCGATCTTCGTCGCCGGGCTGATGGTCGGGCGAACCCCGGAATATCTCGGCAAGAAGATCGAGGCCCGGGAGGTCAAGATGGCGATGCTCGCCATCCTCTGCCTGCCCTTGATGATGCTCGGCTTCACCGCGCTCGCCACGGTGCTGTCGGCCGGGCTGGCGGGTCCCGCGAATGCGGGTCCGCACGGCTTCACCGAGATCCTCTATGCCTTCACCTCGGCGGCGGCCAATAACGGCTCGGCCTTCGCGGGCCTGTCCGGCAACACCCCGTTCTACAACCTGACGCTGGGCGCCGGGATGCTGGTCGGGCGGTTCTTCGTCATCATCCCGGCGCTCGCCATCGCCGGCTCGCTCGCGGCGAAGAAGACGGTGCCGGCCTCCGCCGGGACCTTCCCGACCGATAGCGGCCTGTTCGTCGGCCTGCTCGTCGGGGTGATCCTGATCGTCGGCGGCCTGACCTTCCTGCCCTCGCTGGCGCTCGGACCGATCGTCGAGCACCTGGCCGGCACGGCGGGCCAGACCTTCGCGGCGGCGGGGAACTGAGCCATGGCCACCCATGCCGACCGCCTGCGCCGGGGCCTGTCCCGGCACCGGCCCCGCTCCGCCCCGCTTTCCGACCGCTCGACCTTGCGGCCCTGCGACATCGTCCTGGCGCTCACCGGCCTCGCCCTGCTCGGCTCCGGCGCGATCTGGGCGGCGATCATGCTCGGCGGTGCGGCTTTGGCGCCGTGAATTCGGCAAAGAAGATCCGCCCGCCGACCTGACACCCTCCGCGTCATCCCGGGGCTCGCCGAAAGGCGAGAGCCCGGGATCCAGACACTCAGGTGGTGCAGGATGAAGCTGAGCGCGCTTCGCTCTCTTCGGAAACACCTGCGGTTCTGGATTCCAGGCTCCGCTTCGCGGCCCCGGAATGACGAAGAGGGTGTCGGGATCGTGCGAGCCAACCTTGAAACAATCCTCGATTTTTCTGCCTTCATCCGGATCCCAGGATCATGGCCCAGACCCAAAAACCCTCTCTCCTCGATGCCGGCCTGATCGGCCCGGCCTGCCTCGGCGCGGTCACGAAGCTCGATCCGCGCCAGATGGTGAAGAACCCCGTGATGTTCGTGGTCGAGGTCGTGGCGGCCTTCACCACCCTGCTGTTCGTCCGCGACCTCGTCACCGGCGGGCAGGATCTCGCCTTCACCGGCCAGATCATCCTCTGGCTGTGGTTCACCGTGCTGTTCGCCAACTTCGCCGAGGCGGTGGCGGAAGGGCGCGGCAAGGCGCAGGCCGATTCCCTGCGCCGCACCCGCACCGAGACGACCGCGAAGCTCCTGGCCGGCCCCGCCGCCGCCGCCGGCGGCCCGCGGGCTCCCTATGAGACCGTGCCCGGCGCCGGCCTGAAGGTCGGCGACGTGGTGCTGGTCGAGGCCGGCGACGTGATCCCGTCGGACGGCGAGGTGATCGAGGGCATCGCCTCGGTCAACGAGGCGGCGATCACCGGCGAATCCGCCCCCGTCATCCGCGAATCCGGCGGCGACCGCTCGGCAGTGACCGGCGGCACGCAGGTGCTCTCCGACTGGATCCGGGTGCGGATCACGGCGGCCGCCGGCTCGACCTTCATCGACCGGATGATCGCGCTCGTCGAGGGCGCCTCGCGGCAGAAGACCCCCAACGAGATCGCGCTCAACATCCTGCTCGCCGGCCTCACCATCGTGTTCGTGTTCGCAGTCGGCTCGATCCCGAGCTTTGCCGCGTATGCCGGCGGCGCGATTCCCCTCGCCGTGCTGGTGGCCCTCTTCGTCACCCTGATCCCGACCACGATCGGGGCTTTGCTCTCGGCGATCGGCATCGCCGGCATGGACCGGCTGGTGCGGTTCAACGTGCTCGCCATGTCGGGCCGGGCCGTCGAGGCGGCGGGCGACGTCGACACGCTGCTCCTCGACAAGACCGGCACGATCACGCTGGGCAACCGCCAGGCGACCGAGTTCCGGCCGGTGCGCGGCGTCACCCCCGGCACGCTGGCCGATGCGGCCCAGCTCGCCTCGCTCGCCGACGAGACCCCGGAGGGCCGCTCGATCGTGGTGCTCGCCAAGGAGGCGCACGGCCTGCGCGCCCGCGACATGGCAAGCCTCAATGCCACCTTCGTGCCGTTCACCGCGCAGTCGCGGATGTCGGGCATCGACCTCGACGGGTCGTCGATCCGCAAAGGGGCGGTCGAGGCGGTGATCGCGAGCCTCGAATCCGCCCCGGCGCTGGTCGGTGCGGGCGCCGCCGCCCGGGTGCTGCAACCCCGCCTCGACCCGATGGCGGCCCAGGAGATCCGCGCCATCGCCGAGGAGATCGCCAAGGCCGGCGGCACGCCGCTGGCGGTGGCCCGCGACGGCAAGCTCCTCGGCGTCATCCACCTCAAGGACATCGTCAAGGGCGGCATCCGGGAGCGCTTCGCCGAGCTTCGCCGGATGGGCATCCGCACGGTGATGATCACCGGCGACAACCCGATGACCGCGGCGGCGATCGCCGCCGAGGCCGGCGTCGACGATTTCCTGGCCCAGGCCACGCCGGAGGACAAGCTGGCGCTCATCCGCAAGGAGCAGGCGCAGGGCAAGCTGGTGGCGATGTGCGGCGACGGCACCAACGACGCGCCCGCGCTCGCCCAGGCCGATGTCGGCGTGGCGATGAATACCGGCACGGTGGCGGCCCGCGAGGCCGGCAACATGGTCGACCTCGATTCCGACCCGACCAAGCTCATCGAGATCGTCGAGATCGGCAAGCAGCTGCTGATGACGCGGGGCGCGCTCACCACCTTCTCGATCGCCAACGACGTGGCGAAGTACTTCGCCATCATCCCGGCGATGTTCGTCGGGCTCTACCCGCAGCTCCAGGCCCTCAACGTGATGGGGCTGGCCTCGCCCCAGAGCGCGATCCTGTCGGCGATCATCTTCAACGCTCTGATCATCGTGGCGCTGATCCCGCTGGCTCTGCGCGGGGTGAGCTACCGCGCCGTCGGCGCCGCCGCGTTGCTGCGGCGCAACCTCCTGATCTATGGTCTCGGCGGGATCCTGGTGCCGTTCGCCGGCATCAAGGTGATCGATCTCGCCGTGAGCGCCCTCCATCTGGCTTAGAAGAGACAACAGCCATGCTCCGGCACATTCGCCCCGCCCTCGTGCTCCTCACCGGCCTGACCCTCGTCACCGGCCTCGCCTATCCGCTGGCCATGACGGGCCTCGCCGAGCGGCTCTTCCCGGTCCAGGCGCAAGGCAGCCTCGTCCGCAACGCGGACGGCACGCTCGTCGGCTCCGCCCTCGTCGGGCAGAGCTTCACCAGCGCGCGCTACTTCCACGGCCGCCCCTCGGCGACCGTGGCGCCCGATCCCGCCGACGCCTCGAAGACCGTGGCGGCGCCCTACAACGCCGCCAATTCCGGCGGCGCCAATCTCGGGCCCACCAACCCGGCGCTGATCGACCGGGTGAAGACCGACCTCGCGGCGCTGAAGGCCGAGAACCCGACCGACCCGGTGCCGCAGGACCTCGTCACCACCTCGGGCTCGGGGCTCGACCCGGACGTCTCGCCCGAGGCCGCCCTGTTCCAGGTGCCCCGCGTCGCGAAGGCCCGCGGCGTTCCCGAGGATGCTCTGCGCGCCCTCGTCGCGGAGAGAGTCCAGGAGCCGAGCCTCGGCTTCCTCGGCGAGCGGCGGGTCAACGTGCTCGCCCTCAACCGCGCGCTCGACGCGCAACAGGCCCGATGAGGGAGGGCATGAGGGACGACTTGCGCCCCTCGCCCGACGCTCTCCTGGCGCAGGCGCGCCGGGAGGCGCCCGGGCGCGGGCGTTTGAAGATCTTCCTCGGGGCGGCGCCGGGGGTCGGCAAGACCTACGAGATGCTGACCACGGCGCATGCCCGCCGCCGCGAGGGCATCGACGTGGTGGTGGGCGTGGTCGAGACCCACGGACGACCCGAGACCGAGGCCCTGGTCGCCGGGCTCGAGGTGCTGCCCCGCCGCGTCGTCGCCTATGGCGGCGGCACCCTCGACGAGATGGACCTCGACGGGCTCCTCGCGCGAAAACCCCGCCTGGCGCTGGTCGACGAGCTCGCCCACACCAACGCCCCGGGCTCGCGCCACCCGAAGCGCTACCTCGACGTCGAGGAACTGCTCCAGGCCGGCATCGACGTCCACACGACGCTCAACATCCAGCACGTCGAGAGCCTGAACGACGTGGTGGCGCAGATCACCCGGATCCGGGTGCGCGAGACCGTGCCGGATTCGATCCTCGACCGGGCCGACGACATCGAGGTCATCGACCTCTCCCCCGGCGACCTGATCCAGCGCCTGCACGAGGGCAAGGTCTACCTGCCGCGCCAGGCCGAGCGGGCGCTCAAGCACTACTTCTCCCCCGGCAACCTGACGGCGCTCCGCGAACTGGCCCTGCGCCGCACCGCCCAGCAGGTCGACGACCAGCTCGTCACCCACATGCGGGCCCACGCGATCCCCGGCCCCTGGGCGGCGGGCGAGCGGGTGCTGGTCTGCGTCAGCGAGGATCCGCGCTCGGCAGGCCTCGTGCGCACCGCCAAGCGCCTCGCCGACCGGCTGCGGGCGCCGTTCACGGCGCTGACCATCGAGAGCCGGCGCAGCGCTCATCTCGGCGAGGCCGAGCGCGACCGCATCGCCGACACGCTCCGGCTCGCCGAGCGGCTGGGGGGCGAGACCGCCACCCTGCCGAGCCAGGGCCGCATCGCCGACGACGTGGTGGCCTTCGCCCGCGAGCACAACGTCACCCACGTGGTGATCGGCAAGTCGACCCGCTCGCGCTGGTTCGAGCTCGTCAACGGCTCGGTGGTGCACGACCTCCTGCGCCGCTCCGGCCCGATCAGCGTCCTCGTCGTGGCCGGCGAGGAGGCGGCCGGCGCGCCGGCCGCCCACAAGGGCGTGCGCACCGCTCCCCCGCCGCGGCCCGGCCCCCTGCCCTATCTCGCGGCGCTCGCCACGGTGGCGGGCGCCCTGGGGCTCGGCCTCGTGCTGCAATCGTCGCTCGGCCACGAGAGCACCGACCTCGTCTTCCTCACCGCCGTGGTGGCGGTGGCGGTGCGGTTCGGGCTGTATCCGTCGCTCGCCGCGGTCCTGGCCTCGTCGCTCGCCTACAACTTCTTCTTCCTGCCGCCGCTCTACACCTTCACCATCGCCGACCCGACCAACGTCGTCGCGCTGTTCTTCTTCACCCTGGTGGCGGTGGTGGTCTCGAACCTCGCCGGCCGCGTGCGGGCCGAGGCGACGATCTCGGGGGCGCGCTCGCGGGCGACGGAGGCGCTCTACGGCTTCTCGCGCAAGCTCGCGAGCTGCGGCACCCTCGACGACGTGCTCTGGGCCACCGCCTACCAGATCGCCCTGATGCTGCGGCTGCGGGTGGTGCTGCTGCTGCCGGAGACGGGTGGCGTGAATGCGGGCACCGTCACCGTGATGGCCGGCTATCCGCCGGAGGATTTCCTCGACGAGGCCGACCTCGCGGCGGCGAAATGGACCTTCGACCACGGCCGCCCGGCAGGCCGCGGCGCCGACACCCTGCCGGGCGCCAAGCGCCTGTTCCTGCCCCTGCGCACCGGCCGCGGCATGGTCGGGGTGGTCGGGCTCGACGGCGACAAGCCGGGGCCGCTCCTCACCCCCGACCAGCGCCGGCTCCTCGATGCGCTGGCCGACCAGGGCGCGCTCGCCATCGAGCGGGTCCACCTCGTCGAGGACCTCGACCGCGCCCGGCGCTCGGCCGAGACCGACCGCCTGCGCCAGGCGCTGCTGTCGTCGCTCTCGCACGACCTCAAGACCCCGCTCGCCGCGGTGCTCGGCTCGGCCACGACCCTGCGCGACCTCGGGGACGCCCTCGACCGGGAGGCGCAAGGGGAATTGCTCGCCACCATCATCGACGAGGCCGAGCGCCTGAACCGCTTCATCGCCAACCTCCTCGACATGACGAAGCTCGAATCCGGCGCGCTGGCGCCGAACCTCGCTCCCCACGACCTCGCCGAGATCGTCGGGACGGCGCTCGCGCGCGTGGCCAAGATCCTCTCCCCCCACCGCGTCGACCTGGCGCTGCGGCCCGGCCTGCCGCCCTTGAGCCTCGACGCGGTGCTGATGGAGCAGGTGCTGTTCAACCTCCTCGACAACGCCGCCAAATACGCGCCCGAGGGCAGCCGGGTGCGGATCGAGGGATGGCACGAGACGCGGCACGAGGGTGAGGCGGTGGTCCTGGCGATCCTCGACGAGGGCGAGGGCATCCCGGAGGGCGACGAGGAGCGGATCTTCGACACCTTCTACCGGGTGAGGAAGCGCGACCGGGTCCGGGCCGGGACGGGTCTGGGCCTTGCCATCTCCCGCGGCTTCGTCGAGGCGATGGGCGGGCGGATCACCGCCCGCAACCGCCCGGACCGGACCGGTGCAGTCTTCACCCTGACCCTGCCGGTGCCCCGCGCCGCCCTGGAGGACGCCGCGTGACGAACGACCCCCGCATCCTGGTGATCGACGACGAGCCGCCGATCCGCAAGCTGCTGCGGGTCGGCCTCGGCAGCCAGGGCTACGCGGTGGCGGAGGCGCATAACGGCCGCACCGCCCTCGACCTCCTGGAGCAGGAGCCGTTTGCCCTCGTCATCCTCGATCTCGGCCTGCCCGACATCGCCGGCCACGCGCTCTTGGCGCAGATCCGCGCCCGCAAGCCCGACCTGCCGGTGATCGTGCTGTCGAGCCGCGACGACGAGGCCGGCAAGGTCGAGGCGCTCGATCTCGGGGCGGACGACTACGTCACCAAGCCCTTCGGCATGAACGAGTTGCTGGCCCGGATGCGCAACGCGCTCCGCCACCAGCTCGCGGTCGGCGGCGAGCGCCCTCTCTTCCGGGCCGGCGAGCTCACGGTCGATCTCGTGCGCCGCATCGTCCGGGTGGGCGAGCGCGAGGTGAAGCTGTCGCCGAAGGAATACGACGTGCTGCGCCTGCTGGTGCATCATGCCGGCAAGGTGCTCACCCATGCCCACCTGCTGCGCGAGGTCTGGGGCAGCGCCGCCGACCCGCACTATCTCCGGGTCTACGTGCGCCAGCTGCGCCAGAAGCTCGAGCCCGAGCCCGAGCGCCCGCGCTACATCCTGACCGAGACCGGCGTCGGCTACCGGATGCGGGCGCCGGATTGAGCCGGGGCTCCGGCGGGACTCCCCGGCTCGGCCTGCTTGGCCTCGGCCGGCTTGGGCTCGGCTTGCTTGGCGTCCTCGGGCGCGCGGCGCACCCAGGCGTCGAGGGCCCAGCCGATGCCGCGGCCGGCGGCGGCCACGAAGACCAGCGAGCCGGCGACGTGGAGGAAGAGCGGCGCATCCGACAGGGCGGGCAACGGGGTGGGCCAAGGGGTGGGCAAAGGGCTGACTCCCTGATCTCGCTGGCCGAGAAGACCGCCGGGCCCGGGCTTCCCGCCAGTGCTCCGGCGCCACAGCGCCCGGTGAGGTGGCGCCCGCCCGAGGGGAGCGGGACCGCTCGGGGCGGCCGATGGCGGACGGCTGTGGCGGTCTTGCCTCACCGGTCGGGGTGAAACGCGGGGCGCATCCGGCGAATCAGCGCGGGGCGATCGCCGCGTGCGACCAGGTCGCCTCCGGCGAGAGCCGGACCGTCGCCGCCAGGGTCGCGCAGCAGCGGATCGGCAATGGGCAATCCTCCCCGACGCCGCGGTGGCACCGGCGCCGGGCCGGCACCGGGCCACGGTCGTGCTCGGCCTGGCGGGACAAGGTCGCCAGGAGCAGATCCTGCTGGCGATACTCGAAGCCCAAGGAGACGCGCATGCCGCGCAGGATGTTCCGCTCGTGATCGGTCGACAAGCCGCTCCGCTCCCGCGCCTCGATCAAGGATACCTGCCGTGTCGCGCGGTCGCATGTCGCCCCGATATCGGACTGAACTTGGCTGAGTCGCGACCTGACATCCATCCCGCTCCCCGTCTTGTTCCCCGCAATGTCCCTTGCACTGCAGCATTCGCGGATTCGAAGGCCGTCCGCAGCGGATGAAACTGTAACCGACTCGAAACGTCTGGCGAGAGACATGACGGTTAGATGAGAGGACGCCCCGGCCCGATGCGGCCGGAGTGCATCCGGCCGCGGTGCCGTAATGCCCGAGGGGTTTCCGTCGTCGGCCTCTTCCTGGATTCCTTCGTGGATTCCTCAGGGTCAGGGCTCGCCGTGATCGCGCGGACGCGCCGTGCGAAGGGCGGTCGCCTGCCCCGTGGCGCCCTACAAAAAGCCATGCTCGCCTGTCTGTATGGCTCCACGTCAGATCCGATGCCCGAGAGCAGAGCCCCGATGATGCAGATCGCCGCCTTCCTGGTATTCCTGGCCATGGGCGTGACCAACCTCCTGGCGGTGCAGGCCGGGCTGACCGCCGTCCTGGGCGTGCCGGTCCTGATCGCCCTCGTGGTCGCGGTGCCGGTGTTCTATTTCCGCTTCGTCGGCTCGGCGGCGGGCATCGTCGGGGCGATCGTCGGCTGGCAGATGTCGGTGCCGATGGCGGTCCTGCTGTTCTGCTGGCCGGTGCTGGTCTACGGCTTCCTGCGCGGCGGCACCGAGGCCCGCAGCTTCCTCGCCCGGCGCGCGGCGTGATACGAGTTCCGGACGATCACTTCCGGAAATCGTATCACCAGCCCGCGCGGTGAAGCCGTAGGCTTCACACGCTTGAGCGAAGCCGATTTCCGCATCGCGAAGCGATGAACCGGAAATCGTATGACCGTGCACGCACGCTCTCAGCGCTGCCGCACCACGGCGACGAGGTAGCGGCAGGGACGGTCGCTGCGGTTGGCGAAGGTGCAATCGACCGGGGCGCCGAGCGCCAGGCAATCGCCGGGTGCGAGCAGGTGGGTGGCCGCGCCCTCCCGGAAGGTCAGGGTGCCGTCGAGCATCCAGATCATCTGGCGCAGGAAGGCGTAGGAGGCGGCCGGATACGAGACCTCGGCGCCGGGCGGCAAATCCACCTCCGTCAGGTCCAGGGGATGCTCCGCGATCAGCGGCGAGATCTGCCGGCGGCGGTAGCCGGTCGCCGGATCGACCCAGACCGGCTGCGCCGCTTCGCGTCGGATCTGGCCGGTTTCCCCCTCCGCCCGGGCCAGCAGGGTCGAGAGGGTGAGCCCGAAGGCCCCGAGAGCCGGCCGAGCAGAACGGCGGTCGGGCTCGCCTCCGCCCGCTCGACCTTGCTGATCATCGCCTTCGAGACGCCGGAACGGGCCGCCAGGTCGCCGAGCGACCAGCCCCGCGCCTCGCGCTCCAGCCGCAGCCGTCGGGCGAGGCCGTCCGTAGGGTCGGGCGCGGGCATCGTCATGGGGGGCAGCATAGGGCATCCGGGCCGGCCGGGCACCCGTCCCGGCGGTTCGGACGGGCTCTAGAGATCACGTTGGGGCAAGGGACAAGCGGAGAACTGCGCCATCCCCAGAATTCTTTGTCTAAGTCTTTGTCGCGGACGCACTTTCCTCGAAATCGGATACATACTGGCGTGATCGCGCCACGGGTTGCGCGCAAGCGGGGCGGTGGAGCGTGCGGAAGGCAAGCGGGCATTGGCGGCTCGGTGCGGCGGCGCTCGGGGCCGTCGCCATCCCGTTCGCGGTGATCGCGGCCCTCGATCCGCGCATCGGCCTGCTGCGCCCGCGCCCGGCCGTCGAGGCGGTGCCGTCATCCGGCTCCCGGGATGCGGCGCAGACACCCGCCCGCCTGCCGGACCGCCCGCTTTCCCCGGATTCCGCCGAGACCCGGCCTGCCCCCGCCTGCCCGGTCTGCACCGCGGCCGGCCCCGAGGCAGGAGTGCCGTTCCGGGGCACGCTCCCGGACACGGACATCCAGGTCCCCGACGTGGCAGCCGAGCGGTCTGCCCAGCGCGAGCGGCTGATCGGCTGGACCGCCCATCCCGACCGGGTCTCGGGTTCCGCCGCCGCCCTCGACCTGATCGGCGTCGTGTTCACCGCGCCGCGCGTGCCGGGGGCCGGCTACCGGCCGCTGGCGCTCGACCTCGCCGGCGCGCCCGACCGCGCCGTGGTGCTGGTGGCCGAGCAGCCGCTCGCCGTCGCGACGACCGTCCCGCCCGACCGCGCCGGGGTGCTCGGCGTCGAATCGACCGCCGCCTTCACCCTCGCGCAGGGCCGCCCGGACCTGCTGGCGGGCTTTCGCGCCCTGCCCTACGGCGCCGCCGGGGTCGCGCCGGTCCTCGATCCCCTGCGGTTCGGGCCCGGCACCCTGCGGGGCTTCTGCACCGCGTTGCGGCTCTGGGCGGTACAGTTCGGCCTGCCGGCCTGGCGGACCCGCTACACCCTGTTCGAGAACCCGACCCGGATCGCGCTGGCGGGCGATGCGGTGCAGAGCGACGGCACGCCCCGCGGCCAGGTCTCCGGCCGGCGCCTCGCCCGGCTGTGCCGGGTGTGAGGGTCGTCTACGCCCGCCCCTCGGTCTCCCGCGCCAGCGCGTCCACCACCGCGGCGATGCCGGCCGCGTCGTCGCCGTCCTCGCCCCGGGCGGACGCGTAGGCCGCGCGCTGGCGGTCGGCGCTGGTGCCGTCGCGGGCGATGCGGCGGGCGGCCTCCAGGGCCGGCTCGCAGCCCAATTCCGCGGCATCCTCGGCGACCAGCGCCAGCACCGTCTCCAGGGCCTCGCCGTAGGGCACCGCCCGCCCGGCCTCGGGATCGATCAGGGCGGCGCGCACGCCGTCGCGCTGGGCCCGCCACAGGTTCTCGCGGATCACCGCCCGGGCGACGGGATCGAGGCCGGCATTCAGGTCGGAGCGGCGCTCGGCGGCGCGCACGAGGCAGCGATAGAGCCCGGCGATCGCCACGGCGTCCTCGACCCGGGTGCAGCTGTCGGCGATGCGTAGTTCCAGGGTCGGGTAGCGGATCGAGGGCCGCAGGTGCCACCACAGGAAGCTCGCATCCTGGATCGCCCCGGCCTGCACCATCACGGCGACGTAGCGCTCGAACTCGGCGGCCGAGGCGAACAGCTCCGGCAGGCCGGTGCGCGGCATCTCGCCGAACACGCTGAGGCGGTAGCCGGCAAGCCCCGTGTCCCGCCCCTGCCAGAACGGCGAGGACACCGAGAGGGCAAGCAGCACCGGCAGGAACGGCAGCAGCCGGTTCATCAGGTCGACCCGGTCGTCGGGCCGGGCCACCTCGACATGGACGTGCATGCCGCTCACCAGCGTGCGCTGGCCGATCATCCGCACCTCGTTGAGGATGCCGTGGTAGCGCGCCCCGTCGGTCGGGCGTTGCGCATCCCAGGCCGCGCCCGGATGGGTGCCGGCGGCCAAGACCAGGATGCCGTGCGCCCGCCCGATCTCGGCAAGCCCCCTGCGCAAGGACGCGAGGCCGGACCTCGCCTCCTCCATCTCCGTCGCCGGCGGCGTCGCGATCTCGATCTGGCTCTGGAGCAATTCGCGCTCGGCCGCCGGCAGCAGCGCCTTGGCGGCGGCGTGGAAACCGCGCACGCCGGAGCGGGGCGTCCCGCGGGACGCGGCATCCGCCAGGAAGAACTCCTCCTCGATGCCGAAGCGGTAGGCGGGGCCGGTCATGGATGGGGGTTCTCCGAGAGCGGACGGATATAGGGGCCGGCCGGTCGGCGGCCACGGTTCGGGCATGGCGTGCACGGTGCCGGACGACAGGAGCATGGGACGCCGAGGGGGGCGGGCCTCCCGTCCGCGACCTCATCCTGAGGTGCCCACGCAGTGGGCCTCGAAGGAGGGCTCCAGATGGCACCGAGATATCTGGAGCCCTCCTTCGAGGTCAGTCCATCTCCGATGGACTAACACCTCAGGATGAGGTCGCGGGTGGGACGGTTGAGGGGACGGCCGCTCACCCCCGCCCCGCCCACAGCGCCAGCACGACGAGCACGAGGACGAGCGCCGCCACGCCCGCCCACACCACCGCCCGGTGCGCGCCGCCCTGGGGCTCCGGGGGCGGCGCGGCGCGGATCTCCGGCGGGCTTGCAACCGGCGAGGCCGTCGTCGGTGCGGCGGCGGGCGGAGCCGCCTCGGGCGCCCCCGGCTCCGGCAGCCGGACCGCGCCGGCAGGTGGGAGCGGCCGGCCGGATGTCATCACGATCTCGTCCGGATCGACCGAAATCCCGGCCTCCTCCAGCTCGATCAGCACCAGGGCGATGTCCTCGGCGCTCATCCGGTCCACCGGCAGGGCGCGGCGCAGGTCGTCGGGGGTGAGGCCGCCCCGGCTCTTCCCTAAGGCGATCAGGCGGTCGAGGGTCGTGCGGTCGAAGGCGGCCTGCATCGGAGGCTCCGGACTTGTCGGTGCCAACGCGCACCGGGCCACGCGTGTTTCCCCGTCACGGTCGCGCCCAGATGGGGTAGGAGAAGGAGCGGGCTCCCGGTGTCCGTCGGGACCCCCGAACCCAGGCGAGCCATGACCGCGCATCCGTCCCATGTCCGTCCGGCGCCCGAGGGGCCGCGGCCGGTCCTCGCCCGGATCACGCCGCCGGCCCGGCCGCTCGGGCCGTGGCGCTTCCTGCGCACGGTGGTGCGCAACCCGCTCGAGGCCTGGCCCGAGACGATCTACCGCGAGCCGCACTACACCTCGAGCTTCCTCGGCAATTCCAGCCTGTTCGTGATGGCCCCGAACCTGATCCGCCGGGTGATGGTGGACGAGGCCGACGCGTTCGAGAAATCGGAGGTCCTGCGCCGCGCCCTCTCGCCGGCGTTGGGCGACGCGATCCTGACCGCCGACGGGGCGCGCTGGCGCTGGCAGCGCCGGGCGGCGGCGCCGATCTTCCGGGCCGAGCGCATCCGCAGCTTCGTGCCGGCGATGATCGCCGCCGCCGAGCGCACCCGCGACGCGCTGGCGGCCGATGCCGCCAACGGCGCCGAGATCGACATCGCCCACACGATGATGCGCACGACCTTCGAGATCATCGCCGAGACGATGCTCTCGGGGCCCGGCGGCATCGACGCCGCCCGGGTCGAGCGCGGCATCACCGACTACCTCGAATCGACGAGCTGGATCTTCGCGCTCACGCTTCTGCGGGCGCCGGCCTGGATGCCGTTCCCGGGCCGGTCCAAGGCCGAGCGGGCCAAGATGTACCTGCGCGACGAGCTCGTGCGGCTTGCCGCCGAAGGGCGCCGCACCGGCACCGAGGGGCGCAACGACCTGATGAGCCTGCTGCTCGCCGCCCGCGACCCGGAGACCGGCCAGGCGATGGACGACCGCGACGTCGCCGACAACCTGCTCACCTTCGTGACCGCCGGGCACGAGACCACCGCGCTCGCCCTCACCTGGGCGTTCTACCTGCTCTCCCACCACCCGGAGAGCGAGGCGCTGATCGCCGCCGAGGTCGAGGCGGCGACCGGGGGCGGGAAGCTGCGCCCCGAGCATCTCGATGCCCTGCCCTACACCCGCCAGGTGATCCTCGAGGCGATGCGGCTCTATCCGCCGGTGCCGGTGGTGGTGCGGGCGGCGATCCGCGACGTCGACCTCGACGGGATCGCGGTGAGGTCCGGAACGCCGATCACCATCCCGATCTACGCCGTCCACCGCCACGCCACCCTGTGGGACGAGCCGGAGCGCTTCGACCCCGCCCGCTTTTCCCCGGACGCCATGAAGGTCCGCGACCGCTACGCCTACCTGCCCTTCGCGGCCGGTCCCCGGATCTGCATCGGCATGGGCTTTGCCCTCTCGGAGGCGGTGGCGATCCTGGCGGTGCTGGTCCGCTCGCTCCGGTTCTCGCTGCGGCCCGGCTATCTGCCGGAGCTCAAGCAGCGCATCACCCTGCGCCCGGCGGACGGGATGCCGATGCGGGTGACGTTGCGCTGAGGGATCGTTCGATCGGTCCCTCCAGACTTCGAACCCTCCTCGTCATTCCGGGGCCGCGCAAGCGGAGCCCGGAATCCAGAACCGCGGAGAGTTTTCCAGAAATCTCCGAGCGTTCCGCCCGGTTCTTACCTGCCTGAGGTTCTGGATTCCGGGCGCCGCTGCGCGGCCCCGGAATGACGCGGTGAGTGGCAGTTCTGTCGAGAGGGACGGACAAGGCTCCGAGGGAGCGTCCGGACGCGCCGCTGCGCCCTCACGGCGCCAGCCACGTCGCCGACGGTTCCTCCCCGTCCCAGGTGAACAGCGCCCGCCGGTGGCCCCGGCGGGCGAGGTACAGGAAGTCGAGCCGGGCGGCGGTGAGGACGACGACGCGGAACTCCGGGAATCCCGCCTCCACGGCCGCCTCGTCCTCCGGCAGGGCGTAGGCGTCGCCGGCCGGCAGCGGCGTGCCGGGGCCCGGGGCGGTGCCGTAGCAGACCCGGCTCATCGGCCGCGACGCCGCCCAGGCGGCGCGGGCCACGGCGTCCTGCCCGTGCAGGCGGGCCCGGCCCTCGATCCGCACCTGGATCTTGGCCGCGGCGTCGTAGGCGTGGAGCGCCACCCGGGGATCGGCGGCGATCTCGGCGGCCTTGTCGGAACGGGCGTCGCAATGCATGCGCAGGGAGCGGCCGTCCCGGTCGATCCCGCGCAACACCACCGTGCGCAGGCGCGGGGCGCCGTCGCTGCCGATCGTGGCGAGCGCCGGCGCGTGGAAGCCGCTCCGATGCGCCGCCCCCTCCTCCAGCCGGCGCCAGGCCTCGGCGAGGCAGGCCGCGAGGTCGTCGTAGAACGCAGGCTCGGTCATCGGTGCCATCCGCTCCGGTTCGTTCACCAATCTAGGGCACGATCCGGGGAACCGGGATGCCCCGGTGAAGCTTGTTACGGCGAAGCTTGTTCCGGTGAAGCTTGCCCCCACGATCGTCCTTCCCGAGGTTCCCCACCATGACGCTCCGCACGACGCTGGCCTGGCTGCCCCTGGCGGCCGCTCTCACGGCCCTGCCGGCGATGGCGGCCGACATGCCCGCCGGCTACGGCGCCCGCGGCGGGGCGGAGTTCTCCGCCGGCTGGCAGGCCCCGCCGCCGCCGCTTCCTCCTCCGCCGCCCGCCGTCGCGATCGAGGCCGACGTGGTCGTGGTCGCGCCGCCGCCGCGCCGGCTCCTCGGCTTCGGCTACGCGCCGGTCCTGCCCTATTACGGCGTCTCGACCGGCCCCTACGGCTTCCCGCCGCGGCCTCAGCCCGGCATCGGCGTCGGGCTGTTCTGAGCCTGAGGGTCGCAGGCGGCGAGCCGTTCCGCGACCAGCGCCTGCATCGCGAACAGGTGGCGGTCGCGGATGCCCATCGCCTCGCAGGCCGCCACGGTGTTGAGCAGGTATTCGGCGCTCGGTCCGATCGGGCCGCAGGCGGCGGCAATGCTGTCGGCGATCTCCGCGTCGGTCAGCCGCCCGGCATAGCGAGGCCCCGTCCGGTCGGCGACGAAGGCCAGCGCCGGCACCGGCCCTTCCGCGGTCTCGGCCGCGAGCCAGCGGGCCGCGTAGCCCCGGCCGCGCATCTCCCGCCGCCAGACCGGCCGCACGGCCGCCCGCAGGTCGTCGCCGATCAGCCGGTAGGCGAGGCCGCGGCACTCTCCGCCCCGGTCGAGGGCGAGCATCACGCCGGGGCGCTCCGGCGTCCCGCGAAACCCCCGCTGCCAGAGGCAGAACCGGCGGTGCCAGCCCCGCACCCGCGCCGCGCGGTGCTCCGCGAACGGGAATTCCGGCCGCC
This sequence comes from Methylobacterium aquaticum, assembly GCF_016804325.1. NCBI lineage: Bacteria > Pseudomonadati > Pseudomonadota > Alphaproteobacteria > Hyphomicrobiales > Methylobacteriaceae > Methylobacterium > Methylobacterium aquaticum. The sequence goes on along the minus strand of NZ_CP043627.1, from coordinate 2,680,581 downwards.
ACATCAGGGCGCCGTAGGCGAAGAGCCACAGGGTGCCGGGATCGCCCGGCTTCCCGGCCAATGCCGCCTCCAGGCGCGCATCGGCCTCGGTCTCGTCCATCAGCGCCATGCCGTAGCCGGGCCCGCGCGCGTCGGCGGTCACCTTGTGCGGATGGGCCCGGGCGATCGATGCGGCGTCGAGCGTGAGGGAGCGTTTGGGCATCGCAACCGTTAAGTGAGGGTGGTGCGGCAGCGCGGCAGGGGATTCCTCGGGGTGTTCCGCGAAGCGTGGCCGCCCCATGTTAGTGCCGTGCTAAGCTGCACGGGTCCAGATGATCTGGAACGGTTGTCCGGGAATGGAGGACGCGTCATGGCCATCACGGGTCGCTTCAATTTCCGAAAAACCTTCACCGGCAAGCTCGTCCTGCAGGTCGAGACCGAACGCCGCTCCTGGTGGCCCTTCGCCCGTGCCGCCTCGCCCGGCCATGTCTGGCGCGACGCCACGCCGAAGGACCTGACCGCGGTGGAGCTGCAGCCCTTGCTCAACCTGCGCCGCAATCCCGGCTACATGCCGCGCAACCCGGTGATCTTCATGATGGGGCAAGGTCCGAGGGAGGCTCCCTCCGCCGAGGTCGTGACGCTGGCCGCCCACCGCGCCGGCCAGCAGCAGGCGGGGTGAATCGCGGCACCGGTCACGCCCTGTCGCGTTGTCCCGGTCCGAAGGGGCGCATCCAACGGGGCGGATGGCCCGACGACCAGGAGAGCGCAGCATGGGCATGACCTCCGTGAACCAGGCCGTGATCGAGGCGCTGTCGGAGCAGATCGTCACGACCTATTGCGATGCCGCCGAGCCTGCGCCGGAGCCGGCCCGCGCCCGGCTGATGGGCGAGGTCATGCACGCCATCGAGGAGCCGGTGGGCACCCGGACCCTCGCCGAGGACGGCCCCGAGCGGGTCAACGCCGTGCTCGCCGACTGGGAGGCGCAGGAGGGCCGCAGCTTCGGCCTGCGGCTGATCGAGATCGATCCCGGGCGGACGGTCGTCACGATGGGATAGGCGCGGTCCCGAAACGCGCGATCGGCTCCCTCGATATAATTCACACCCTCCGTGTCATTCCGGGCTCCGCTTCGCGGCCCCGGAATGACGCGGTGGGTGGATATTTTGTTGTGAGAAGCGAGTCGCCTGTCTGGGCTCGCCGGCTCAACCGCCGCCGAGCCCCACCAGCAGCCGAGCGAGCGGCCCGGGCGCGCTCACCATCGCGTCGTGGCCGGTGGCCATCTCGCGCCAGCCCCAGCCGGGCTGGCGCCGCACCCAGTCCTTGACCCCGTCCAGGGTGGCGTAGGACGGCGTGGTGCAGTCGACGTAGGTGCGCGGCAGGCCGTTGCCGACCGGGCCGCGGATCGGCAGCTTGCTCTCGTAGGTGCCGAGCGGGTGCGGGGTGAGACGGCGCTCCACCCAGGCCGCATCGGCCGGATCGAGCACCCCGAAGGCCGCGGCCGGGGGCGGCGGCAGGCTCAAGGACCCGCTCGATTCCGCGGCGGCGCGGCGGCGGGCCTCGACCACCTCGGGCGGCAAGCCGTCGAAGGGCGCGCGGCCCGGCTGCACGATCAGCGCATCGAGGTAGACGAGGTGGCGCAGCCGCTCCGGCATGGCCTCCGCCACGCCGCTGATCGCCAGGCCGCCGAAGGAATGCCCGACCAGCACCACCTCCGTCAGTTCCTCGGCCGCGATCGTCCCGGCGACGTCGCGCACGAAGGTGTCGAGGGTGATGTCCTTCGAGAGCAGGTGCGCCCGCTCGCCCAGCCCGGTGCAGGTCGGGGTGAAGACCCGGTGGCCCTGGCTCCGCAGGATGTCGGCGACGCGCACCCAGCACCAGCCGCCGTGCCAGGCACCGTGCACCAGCACGAAGGTCAGACCATCCGCCATTCCGCCCCTCCCGTCATCGCGAGAGCAGCGCCCGACCGTGGTGCGATCGGGCGCTGCTCTGCGCGTTTGATCTTGCCGCATTGTCTCCGACGAACCGGTATCCGCTTCGTCGGAACATGCTCTGGGGCAGCCAAGCGCGAACGGGCCCGGCGCGCAAGGCCGTCAGAGGCCCGCCTCGTCCCGGTCCTCGCGGTTCGCCTCGAACCCGGCGATCATCCGCTCCAGGGCCTGGAAGCTCTTGACCGCCTCCTGGGTCCGGCCCGAGGCGCATTTGCCCTCGGCCGAGCGGTACCACAGCAGCATGCTGTTGAAGGCGTGCTGGTGGGGCGCCTCGGCGACGCGGGCGCGCCGGGCGGTCTCGGCGTCGAACCAGATCCGCACGGCGTGACCGGCATTGGTGCAGACATCCGCCGAGGGCGGCAGGGCGGCGCGGGACACGGTGGGGTCGCACAGCATGGCGAACCAGATCGCCCCGGCGGCGAGGCTAGACGCGCCGATCATGCCGGCGGCCCCGCGCAGGCGACGGCGCCAGTCGGGCCGGGCCTGCCCGGTGGCCGGCAGGGCCTCCACCGTCTCGGGCCGGCAATGGGTGTAATGCACCGAACCGTCGGTGTGGTGATGGGGCCATGGATGGGTCATCGGGCACCCCCTTCGGGCAGGGTGGGACTCCGGAGCCTCGCAGGAGCCGCCGAGGGCGCCACGTCGCGAAAAGGTCGGGTCGGTACTGGAGGGTCGCGGCAGGACGAAACGCCGCGGCCGATCGCCGAACGATCGTGCGGCGGCATCAGGACCTCGCGAGGTGGGCGGAGGTTAGGCCCGGGACTTCGCGTCCGGCGTGTTCCAGCGCACATTCCGGCGGCAGGGATGGATGATTTTTCGACCATCCTGCTTGGCGGGCCGGCAGGGGCGCAACGCGCCTACCCCGCCTGCAACAGCTTCACCGCCGCATCGCGCTCGAACAGGTAGAGCAACGCCCGCAGCGCCTCCCCGCGCTCCGATTGCAGCCCCGGATCGCGTTCGACGATCAGCCGCGCGTCGTCCCGCGCCGCCACGATCAGGTCGCCGTCGGCTTCCGGCCGGGCGAGGCGGAAATTGGCCAGCCCCGACTGGCGGGTGCCCAGCACCTCGCCCTCGCCGCGCAGGCGAAGATCCTCCTCGGCGATGCGAAAGCCGTCCTCGGTCTCGCGCATCATTTCGAGCCGGGCCCGGGAGACCTGGCCGAGCGGCCCCTTGAACAGGAGGAGGCAGGTCGAGGCGCCCGAGCCCCGCCCGACCCGGCCGCGCAGCTGGTGCAATTGCGCCAGGCCGAAGCGCTCGGCATGCTCGATCACCATCACGGTGGCCTGCGGCACGTCCACGCCGACCTCCACCACGGTGGTCGAGACCAGGATCCTGGTGTCGCCGGCGGCGAAGCGCTCCATCGCCTCGTCCTTGTCCTTGCCCGGCATCTTGCCGTGGACGAGGCCGACATCCGCGCCGAAGCGCTCGCGCAACGCGGAAAACCGCTCCTCGGCGGCGGCGAGGTCGACATATTCGGATTCGGCGACGAGCGGGCAGATCCAGTAGACCCGGTCGCCCTTGGCGAGCGCCCGCTCGAGGCCGAGCGTCACCTCCTCGATCCGATCGGTCGAGACCAGCACCGTCTTGATCGGCTGGCGGCCGGCCGGCTTCTCGTCGAGGACCGAGACCTCCATGTCGCCGAAATAGGTCAGCGCCAGGGTGCGGGGGATCGGCGTCGCTGTCATCACCAGGATGTCGACCGCCTCGCCCTTGCCCCCCAGCGCCAGGCGCTGATGCACGCCGAAGCGGTGCTGCTCGTCCACCACCGCGAGACCGAGATCGTGGAACGCCACGTCGTCCTGGAACAGGGCGTGGGTACCGACGACGATGTGGATCGAGCCGTCGGCAAGTCCCGCGAGCGTCGTCCGGCGCTCCGCCACCCGGTCGCGGCCGGTGAGCAGCGCGAGCCTCAACCCCACCGCCTCCACCATCGGCCGCAGGCGCTCGGCATGCTGACGGGCCAGGATCTCGGTCGGCGCCATCATCGCCGCCTGCCGGCCGGCCTCGATCGCGGAGGCCATGGCGAGGAGCGCCACCGCGGTCTTGCCCGAGCCGACATCGCCCTGGAGCAGCCGCAGCATCCGCCGGTCGGAGCCCATGTCGCCGCGGATCTCGGCGAGCGCCCGGGTCTGCGCGCCGGTCAGCCCGAACGGCAGGCCCGCCTCGATCCGCCCCGACAATGCCCCGTCGCCGACATTGGTGCGGCCGGGGGGCCGGTGCATCCGGCTGCGCACGAGCGCGAGCGCCAATTGCGAGGCAAGCAACTCGTCGTAAGCGAGGCGGCGCCGCGCCGGGGTCTTCAGATCCTCCTCGGTCTCGGCGGCCTCCGCCGGGCGGTGCTCGGTGCGCAAGGCGTCGGCGAAGGCCGGCCAGCCCTGGCGGTCGAGGAAGGATCGATCCTGCCATTCGGGCAGGACGGGGAGCCGGTCGAGGGCCGAGACCGCGAGCTTGCCGATCGCCCGCGAGGTCAGCCCTTCCGTGGCGCCGTAGATCGGCTCCACCGCCGGCAGGTCGGCCAGGCCCTTCTCGTCGAGGATGCGCGAGGGATGCACCATCTGGCGGAAGCCGTCCCACAGCTCGATCCGGCCCGACACGTAGCGGTGGCTGCCGAGCGGCAGCATCTTCTCGATGCGGGCACGCGGCAGGTTGAAGAACACCAGGGTGATGTCGCCGGTCTGGTCCTCGACCAGCACCCGGAAGGGCTTGCGGCCGGCCGTCTGCGGCGGGCGATGGGCCACCACGGTCACCCCGAGGGTCACCGGCTCGCCGGGCGGCGCCTCGGCGATCGAGCCGCGCAGCTGCCGGGCGATGCCGCGCTGCGGCAGGTGGAACAGGAGGTCGACCACCCGGGCCGGGCGCTCCGGCGTGCCGACGAGCTTGTCGATCAGCACGGCGACCTTGGGACCGGCCCCCGGCAGCACGGTCGCGGGGGCGAACAGGGGATCGAGCAGGGAGGGACGCAGGGACATCGGGGCGGAGGCGGAGGAAAGTCGGGGGCTCTATACACCACACGGTCGCGGTTGCGGCCTTGCGGGTGTCGCAGGCTGCGACGAATCCCATATCAGGTGGCGGGGTTTCGCACCCGCGCCCCGGGCGGTAAAGCCGCTCCGGACCAGCCCGAGGATTTGATCTCGCGATGACCGGCACCACCCGCACCAGCGCCGACCTCGATCCGCGCCGCCGCCGCACGCTCTACCGCTCCTGGCACCGGGGCACCCGGGAGATGGACCTGATCATGGGCCGCTTCGCGGATGCCGAGATCGGGACCCTCACGGAGGAGGAGCTCGACGATTTCGAGCTGCTGATCGAGGTGCCGGACCGGGATCTGTTCCGCTGGATCACCGACGAGGCCGAGGTTCCGTCGAACTACGACACCGCAGTCTATCGCCGAATGAAGGCGTTCCATCAGCACGGGGCGCCGGTGGATCTGTGAGATCGGCTTCCCAATGAGGCGCGGGTCTGAACCCTCCCCCCCTCTGCGGGGGAGGGTGGCGAGCGGATGCGAGCGCAGCGGGACGAAGTCCCGCCGAGAGGGGCAGCGCGACGTTGATCCAGTGGGCCCCCTTCAGAACGGTTCCGCTATATCCGGAAGCGGGTTCCCCTCTCCCGCCCGGCTCCGCCGGGCACCCTCCCCCGCAGAGGGGGGAGGGTTCAAGTCCCGCGCCCCGTCCTGATGCGTTGATCGATCCGACGACCCGCTGTTGACGCCCCCTGCCCGCTCCGCTCGCGTAAAGACCCGCTGAAGACCCGATGGCCAAGCCCGCCCCCAAGCCCCCCGCCCCGCCCGCAGCCCCGAAGAAGCCCGCAGCCGCCCGCTTCGCCCTGCCGAAATCCGCCGCCTTGACCAAGGCCGTGGAGGCGCTGAAGGCCGGCGACAGCGCGACGCTGGCGCGCGTGCCGGACGGGTTCGACGCCCTGGTGGTGGCCGATCTCGCCCGCGCCCTGTCGCAGGTCTCGGAGGGGCCGGCGGTCCTGGTCCACGTCGCCCGGGACGGCACCCGCTCGGCGGCCTTCGCCAGCGCATTGTCCTTCGTGGCGCCCGAGATCGAGGTGATGAGCGTTCCGGCCTGGGACTGCCAGCCCTACGACCGGATCTCGCCGAATCCCGCCATCGCGGCCCAGCGCATGACGGCGCTCTCGCGGCTCGCCCGCACCCGCTCCTCGGCCGAGAAGCCGCGCATCCTCACCACCACGGTCAACGCCCTGGTGCAAAGGGTGCCGCCGAAATCCCGCATCGCCGTCGAGACCTTCTCGGCCGCGCCCGGCAACGCGCTCGATACCGACCAGATCGTCGCCTGGCTCGAGGCCAACGGCTTCCTGCGCACCGGCACCGTGCGCGATACCGGCGAATACGCGGTGCGCGGCGGCATCATCGACCTGTCGCCGCCGGGGCTCCCGAACCCGGTCCGCCTCGATTTCTTCGGCGACACCCTCGAATCGATCCGCGCCTTCGATCCCGAGACCCAGCGCACCATCGGGCAATTGCGCTCCCTCGACCTCGTGCCGATGAGCGAGGTGCAGCTCACCACCGAGACGATCCGGCGCTTCCGCCAGGGCTACGTCACGACCTTCGGCGCCGCGACCCGCGACGACCGGCTCTACGAGACGATCAGTGAGGGCCGGCGCTATGCCGGCCTCGAGCACTGGATGCCGCTGTTCTATGACAAGCTCGACACGCTGTTCGACTACGTCGCCGGCGTGCCCCTCATCCTCGACCACCAGGTCGACGACGCGGTGGCCGAGCGCCTGGCCCAGGTGCAAGAGTATTACGACGCCCGCTGCGAGGCCTTGAAGGAGCGCCAGAGCGGCACCGCCCCCTACAAGCCGCTCAAGCCCGACGCGCTCTACCTGTCGCCGAACGAGTGGGCGAAGCGGATCGACGGCGCCACGGTCGCGCGGCTTGCCCCCTTCGACGTACCGGAGGTTTCGGGCCGCAAGCTGATCGATTGCGAGGGCGTGCCCGGCCGCAGCTTCGCGCCGGAGCGGGCGCAGGAGGGCGTCAACGTCTTCGACGCCGCGGTGGGCCACGTGCGCGATCTCCAGGCGTCGGGCCATCACGTCGTCCTGGCGGCGTGGTCGGAGGGCTCGCGCGACCGGCTCTGCGGCGTCTTGACCGAGCACGGCCTGCCGAAGCCGAAGACCATCACCCGGCTCTCCGACATCCTGGCGATGAAGCGCGGCCAGGATCTCGGCGTCGCGGTCTGGGGCCTGGAGGGCGGCTTCTCCGCCGGCCAGCTCGCCGTGGTGGCCGAGGGCGACATCCTCGGCGACCGGCTGGTCCGGCCCAAGCGCAAGGCCAAGCGCCCGCAGGACGTGATCCTGGAGGTGCAGGCGCTCGCGCCGGGCGACCTCGTGGTCCATGCCGATCACGGCATCGGGCGGTTCATCGGGCTGAAGACCGTGACGGCGGCGGGCGCCCCCCACGACTGCCTGGAGATCCAGTATAGCGGCGGCCTGCTGCTGCTCCCGGTCGAGAATATCGAGCTTCTGACCCGCTACGGCTCGGAGGATGCGGACGTCGCCCTCGACAAGCTCGGCGGCGGGGCCTGGCAGGCGCGCAAGGCCAAGCTCAAGCGCCGGATCATGGAGATGGCCGGCGCCCTCATCAAGGTCGCGGCCGAGCGCTTCCTGAAATCCGCCCCGAAGATGGCCCCGCCGGAAGGCACCTACGGCGAGTTCGCCGCCCGATTCCCCTACGAAGAGACCGAGGACCAGGAGGCGGCGATCGCCGCGACGCTCGGCGACCTCACCTCCGGCCGGCCGATGGACCGGCTGGTCTGCGGCGATGTCGGCTTCGGCAAGACGGAGGTGGCGCTCCGCGCCGCCTTCGTCACCGCGCTCTCGGGCAAGCAGGTGGCGGTGGTGGTACCCACCACCCTGCTGGCGCGCCAGCACGCCCGCACCTTCGAGGCCCGGTTCAAGGGCCTGCCGGTCAACGTGGCGCAGGCCTCCCGCTTCGTCGGCAATGCCGATCTGAAGAAGGTCCGGGAGGGGCTGGCCGACGGCTCGGTCGACATCGTGGTCGGCACCCACGCGCTCTTGGCCAAGAACATCGTGTTCAAGGATCTCGGCCTCATCATCATCGACGAGGAGCAGCATTTCGGCGTCGCCCACAAGGAGCGGCTGAAGGCGCTGAAGTCGGAGGTCCACGTCCTGACGCTCTCCGCCACGCCGATCCCGCGCACGCTCCAGCTCGCCATGACCGGGGTGCGCGAACTCTCGATCATCGCGACGCCGCCGGTCGATCGGCTCGCGGTGCGCACCTTCGTGATGCCGTTCGATCCGCTCTCGATCCGCGAGGCGCTGCTGCGCGAGCGCTACCGCGGCGGCCAGGCCTTCTACGTCGTGCCGCGCATCGAGCACCTGGAGGAGGTCAAGCGCTTCCTCGACCGGGAGGTGCCCGAGGCCAAGGTGGCGGTGGCCCACGGCCAGATGGCGGCGGGCCAGCTCGAGGACGTGATGACGGCCTTCTACGAGGGCCAGTACGACATCCTGCTCGCCACCACGATCGTCGAATCCGGCCTCGACATCCCGACCGCCAACACGCTGATCGTCCACCGCGCCGACATGTTCGGCCTTGCCCAGCTCTACCAGCTGCGCGGCCGCGTCGGCCGCTCCAAGGCCCGGGCCTACGCGCTGTTCACCACGCCCGAGGGCAAGCCCCTGACGGTGCAGGCGGAACGGCGCTTGAGCGTGCTGCAATCCCTCGACACGCTGGGCGCCGGCTTCCAGCTCGCCAGCCACGACCTCGACATCCGCGGGGCCGGCAACCTGCTCGGCGACGAGCAGTCCGGCCACGTCAAGGAAGTGGGCTACGAGCTCTACCAGCAGATGCTGGAGAGCGCGGTCGCGGCGCTCAAGTCCGGCAACGCGCTGCCGACCGACGAGCAATGGTCGCCGACCATCGCGCTCGGCGCCCCCGTCACCATGCCGGAGGAATACGTCTCGGATCTCTCGGTGCGGCTCGGCCTCTATCGCCGCCTCGCGACGCTGGAGAACGACCGGGAGCTCGAGAGCTTCGGCGCCGAGATGATCGACCGCTTCGGCCCGATGCCGCCGGAGGTGGAAGAGCTTCTCAAGATCGTGACGATCAAGATCCTGTGCCGCGAGACCAATGTCGAGAAGGTCGAGGCCGGCCCGAAGGGCATCGTCATGCACTTCCGCGACCGCGCCTTCGCCAACCCGGCCAAGCTCGCCGGCTACATCGCCGACCAGCGCTCCTTCGCCAAGGTGCGGCCGGACATGAGCGTGGTGTTCATCCGCGACCTCGCCACGGTGGCGGAGCGGTTGAAGGAGACGACGGCGATTTTGCGGGATCTGGTGAAGCTGATCACGCGGAAGAAGGCGGCGTGAGGCAAAAAGAGAGAGGCGGCGGAGAGCCGCCTCTCCTACCTTAGATAGAAGCGGCGAGTAAGCTCAACCTATAGAGCTGCGCGCAGTGTGTTATAAAATTAACACCCTGCGACAACTGCCGCCGATTTTATTTCTGGGCGACAGTTGCTATCTTAATTGTTTTCTTTCTATTTCGTTCAGGCTGAGTAGATCGAATTTTGCGAGAAATCCCAGGAGTCCTATATTCCATGTGTAAATGACAGTTCTTTCTAGTTGTTTTGTTTGTAAATAATCACTGTTTTGCGTATAATTAAGCATGTTTCCTTCAAATTTACCATCTTTATACATATCATACGAGACACCGATATAGTCAAGTCCGACTTCGTCTTCTGGGCGGCTAAATGCAATGTTTCCTGTATCTAGAGCATGCCGTAGAGACATTTGAATTTGATACGCATGCCTTGTTGTTTCGAGGGCGTCTCGCCCAACGAGCGTGTGATTGTCGACGTTCGATAAAACAAATTTAGTATTTACATCCTCAAATGCGTCCTTATAGTATAGGTAATTTTCTACAACGCCGTTATTTGGCAGCATCAAATCCAGGCTCTTCCGCGCTGCCGCTTCAAAAGCCTCTGGCGATAGTTTCGGGGCGTAGTGTGCCACCCAGCCATTCGCACCCAATCCGCGCATGAACGCCTCGTCCTTAGCCGAGATGGATTCCTTCAGCATGCTGCTCGGGAGCTCAAGGTATGGGGCGGATGCCACAAACTGCATGGCAAATCGATCGGTTGGCGTCATCGCTGCTAAGTCTTCGGATGTAATATTCCTGTCGAGGCGTTTGAGGTTTGTAATTGCATCCAACGTTCTAGTCGATGCGATCTTAGCCACCTTCGATGTCGTATCGAGAGCTGCGGCAGCCTGTTTGAAGGAAGTTTGTTTAGACGTGACTATCGTTTCGTTGAGCATTTTCAGCGCAATGGCGCTCGATGTCATTCTCACGTCGGAAGCCGCACTCGCCGGAATCATCTGCCGCCTCTCAAATCTGCATTGAGATCATGCTATAGCCTGATAATTGTATCGAATTATCTCTAATTTTTTCTTAAGTCGAAATATTATCGAAGTTATTACGGCAATATCGATTTGTTTATTGAGATAATATTGTAAGACGATTTCTGATTTCTGCATAGGAGCGCATCATGCTCGAAAAATCCCCTGACTATGCTGAAATGCCAGAAAATTTTGAGATTTTATTTTCTTCGCTCACAGAGCGTAGGCCAATATTTATGTTCGGTCATAGCGCCACGTATAATCGGTCGATTAAGACGGCACCAACAGCAGAGTTGAGCGGCTCGCTTATAAAGCGCCCAGCGCGATCTGTAAATATATACTAAGTCTTGATTGGAATGATTTTGTATAATATTAAATATTTTGTTTCATCGTAGCAAATTCCATGTAAATAAAATGCCGTACAAGAAAAATTAAAAACGGGCTTTCAACTGCCGAATCAAGGAGGCCAATAAGGACCTTTAGCGTTGTCAGTCTGAGAAATTACCCAATACTATCTGTTGCCCGCGGCGGACTCGCCGCGGAGTGAGATATGTCCGCCGTCTCGCTCTAATCAATCCCGATCGACCTCTAACGCGGCCCCGCTGACGGCATCTTCACGATCTTCCCATCCGGCAAAATGATGTCGCCCGGGCTCTGCCCCGCCTCGCACGGACCGAGATAGGTGGCGTCGATCACCATCTTGCGCCGGACCGGCTCCTTCATGTTGGGGATGCCGGTCAGCGTCGTGTCCACGTCCATGTGGACCTTGCTGGCGAAGTCGCCGGTGATCACGCTGGTGCCGCTGGCCGAGATCGGGCCGATCTTGCACTCGGTCTCGCCCTTGTAGCCGGTGCTCGTCTTGACGAAATCGCGCTTCGAGCACTGCCCGGCGCCGAGCGCCCCTTGCGCCATCTGGTCCGTCTTGTCGTCGATGCACTGGCGGGCGGTGGTGTTGCCCTCCGCCGAGACGGTCTTGCTCTCCCACAGGCCGGCCTTGCGCGCCGGCAAGGTGTCGGCGGCGGCGAGCGTGCTCGCCGCGACGAGGGTGATCCCGACGAATCCGCCACCGATCAGACGCACGGGCATGGAGCCTCCCTGGTAAGCGCGGCTCCCCGGCCGCCTCGGTGTGAAGGACTAGCCCAAGAGGATTAAGCACTCAAGATCCGGGCAGAGTGCGCCCCGCCCGGATCTGTCCCGGTCACGCCGTCTGGGCCGCGACCCGGAGCCCCGAGAACCCGATCAGCTTGCGGGCCTCCTCGTCCCACAAGGCGAGCCCGAGGCAGCGCAGGCTGTCGCGCAGGGTCAGGCGGCCGACCTCGCCGAGCGTCGCGTGGCCGTCGAGGCATTCCTGGAGGCGGTAGTTCGGGATGCGGCTGTTGAGGTGATGGACGTGGTGCAGGCCGACATTGCCGGTGAACCATTGCAGCACCCGCGGCAGGACGTAGTACGAGCTGCCGCCGAGCGCCGCGCGGTGGAAATCCCAGGCCTCGGGGCCTTCCCAGACGGTCTCCTCGTACTGGTGCTGGACGTAGAACAGCCAGCCGCCGATCCAGGCGGCGACGCTGACCACCGGCAGGAGCACCCAGAGCACCGGCCCGATCCCGCCGGTCGCGAGCGCGAGGAGCGCGACCATCGCGGCGAGCGCCAGGTCGAGGGCGAGCACGTCCCGCCACGCGGTGCGCCAGGGCAGGCCGACGCCGGTGGGAAACCGCTGCAGCACCAGGAAGTTGAGCGGCGAGCCGAGCACGATGAGGATGAACGGGTTGCGGTAGAGGCGATAGCGCAGCCGGTGCCAGCGCGACAGGGCGAGGTATTCGCGCACGGTCAGCGTGTGGATGTCCCCCGTGCCGCGGCGGCTGAGGTCGCCGGTGGAGGCGTGGTGCAGGGCGTGCGCCCGCTTCCAGCTGTCGTAGGGCGTCACCGTCAGGAGGCTCAGGAGGCGGCCGAGCCCGTCATTGGCGGCGCGGGAGGGCAGGAACGAGCCGTGCCCGCAATCGTGCTGGATGATGAACAGCCGCACCAGCAGGCCGCCGGCCGGCACGGCGAGCGGCAGCACCCAGGGTTCGTAACCGTTCGCCGCCGCCCAGAGCATGATCGCGCACAGCGCGAGGTAGGGCAGCAGGGTATTGGCGACCTGCCGGAGCGCGAGCTTCGGGACGGGATCGCGGTAGGCCGCGCAATGGCGCGCCACCTCGCGGGCGAGGGCGGCGATGTCGGGCCGTACGGTCTCATCCCCGGCCCGGCTGAGCGCGGCGGGGTGCGTTGTATCGTCGGTCACGGGGGAAGGGCGATCCTGTCTGTCGGGCGGCCGCGGAGGGCCTCGGGTGGTGCGGCCGCGGGCGGAGATCCTCCGGCACCGGCCGGCGCGATTCCCGGGTCGCACGCGTCCCCAGTAGCATTCCTGGCGCCGGCAGGAAGGAGGCGCCTCCGCGGCACGGTCGCAGGGCGGGAGCCCGGGGCCATCACATCCGGGTGATCGGGAGGGTGCCGACGGCATCCGCCGGCCCGGCGGCCCTCACGCGTCGAGGCGGGTCCGCGCCGGCACGTCGATCGGCCCGACCTGCGCCGCGCGCAGGCCCGCCGCCATCGCCTGGAGGCGGCCCTGCGGGTCCTCGGGCTGGATCACGCCGGCCGACATCACCAGCTTGGCGGCGTCGTCGACGCTGATCGACAACTCGATCACCTCGGCGCGGGGCAGGTAGAAGAAGAAGCCGGTGGTCGGGTTCGGCGCGCAGGGCAGGAACACGCCGACATGGTCGTGCTCGGGTCCGAGCGCCGTCTGCACGTCGGGCCCGGCCGGGGCCGACACGAACACGATCGACCAGGTGCCCTTCACCGGGAACTCGACGAGCCCGACGGTGCGGAACGAGGTGCCGCTGGTCGAGAACAGCGTCTCGAAGACCTGGCGCAGGCCGCGATAGAGGCCCGAGATCACCGGCGTGCGGGCGAGGAGCACCTCGCCGAACTCCACCACCGAACGGCCGACGAGGTTGGCGGTGAGGGCGCCCAGGGTGGTGAGGGCCACGAAGGCGATGACGAGCCCTAGGCCCGGCACGCTGAACGGCAGGTAATGGTCCGGCAGGTAGGCCGAGGGCACCAGCGGCTTGACCCAGCCGTCGATCAAGCTGATGCACCACCAGGTGATGTAGATCGTGATCGCCAGCGGGCCGGCGACGATCACGCCGGTGAAGAAGTAGTTCCGCAGCCGGCCGCGGACGCTGACGCGCTTGCGGGTGGCCGGCGCGTCCGGATCGGGGATCAGCGGCGAGGGTTCCGACACGATTGACGATTCTCGATCCCGGCAGGCACCCCCTGCCCCCGAAGAGGTAGCGGTTTGCTGCGCTGCGCTCAAGGCGGGCAAGAGCCTTTGAGAGAGCCCAAGCTCCTTTGAACGACCCATTGTCAGTCCGACCGAGGCCGGATCCTGCTGCCCTGGGAGCGGTCCTGCATCGCGCCCTCGCCGATCAGGCGATGACCTGGAGCCTCGGCGGCTACGGGGCGGGCGCGACCTTCCGGCGCGATCCCGGGGAGCCGGTGGCGAGGCCGGATAGCGGACGCCCCGGCCTCGTCACGCCCCGCGGCGCCCTGGTGCTGGGAGAGGCCGGCACCCTGGTGCCGTTCGCCTACGAGACAGCGCTCGGTCACGAGGCCTGGAGCCAGGCCCTCGCCCTGTGCCGGCCCCTCGACGCCCTGCCGCTCGGCTCGGCCACGCTCGTGAGCGAACGCGGTCCCGACGACGAGGCTGCCCGGTCCGAGGACCGGGACGGGGTGCTGTTCTGCCTCGGCCTACCCCTGCCCCAGGCCCGGCTCCTCGCCCGGGTGCGGGGCGACGCCGTCCGGGCCTTGCGCGCCGCCTGCGGGCGCCCGGCCGACGCCGCCCTCTGGGCCGGCCTGCCGGGCCTCGGGGCGGTGCTGGTGGCGGCGCAGGGCCGCAATCGCATCGAGGTCGTCCTGCCCGACGCCCATCCGGGACCGCGCGTCCACTGGTTCGACAAGCTCCTGCGCCAGGGCCGCCTGCACGCCGCCACGGCCCCGATCCCGCCGGGCCTCGCCCCCGTCATCCACCTGCATCCGCCGCACCCGCTGACGGAGGGCGGCTACGATCTCAGGCGCCATGCCGTCTTCCAGGACTGGCTGGCACGCTGGGGCGATCCGGCGCTCGTGGCGCTCAAGGACCGCATCCTCGCCGGGGAGGAGGTGGTGCCGGACTCCCGGGCGGCGCGGGGCGCGGCGCGGGTGGCACGGATGCAGCGGCGATACGGGGCGCCGGCGTGATGCGCCGCACACGCGGATGACCCCGTGAGCAAGAAAAAAGGCCGCCCTTGCGAGCGGCCCGAAGTCTAGGGAGGAAACGCCCAAAGAGGGCAGCAGGGCCGCGACGCCATCGCGACCGTGCATTGCAGAAGATAGACCCCTGCGCCGTGTTCGCAAGTGCGAAAGCGCACCTCAAGAAGATTTTCTCCCAGACGATCGCGCCCGCCTCGAAAACGGCGACGCCCCCGCCGGGGGCCGGCGGGGGCGTCGTCCCGGTCGTTGCGGGAGCGTGGCGTCAGCGACGCAGGATCTTGGTGACGAGGCGGCCGACGAGGTTGCCGGAATCGTTGTAGGCGACCCGGTCGTCGTAGGGACGGCTGTCGGGACGAAGGCGGGGGTCGTCGTTCCCCAGGATCTTGGTGACGATCCGGCCGATGAGGCTCATCGTATCCTCCAGGTGTGCGGGCATGAGGTCGTTCGGGGATAGAACGGCCGAACAGCCTGGGCCGTTCCGAATTCCTCCGTCACGCCCGCTCCGCCATCGCCTCGAAGACCAGGGCGTGGCGGGCCGCCAGCGCCGCGATGTCGGTCGCGTAGCCGCCGCCGATCACCGCGACGAGCGGGATGCCGCGCCTTTGCGCCTCGCCGATCACGTAGGCCTCGCGCCGGCGCAGGCCCTCGTCGGAGAGCGCCAGGCGGCCGAGGCGGTCGTCGCGGTGGGGATCGACGCCGGCATTGTAGAAGACGAGATCCGGGCGCTGCCCGTCGAGGAGGCGCGGCACGTGCTGGCTCAGCGCCGCCAGGTAATCGTCGTCGGTCAGCCCGTCGGGCAGGCCGACATCGAGGTCCCCCGGCACCTTGTCGGCGGGATAGTTCTTCTCGGCATGCATCGAGAAGGTGAACAGGTCGGGCTCGTGCGAGAGGCAATCGGCGGTGCCGTCGCCCTGATGCACGTCGAGGTCGATGACCAGCGCCCGGCGGATCGTGCCCTCGCGCTTCAGGGCCAGCGCCGCCACCGCGACGTCGTTGAAGACGCAGAACCCCCTGCCCCCGTCGCGCCGGCCGTGGTGGCTGCCGCCCGCGGTGCTGCCGGCAAGGCCTCCGGCCAGCGCCAGCCGCGCGGCGAGCAGCGTGCCGCCGGCCGAGGCGAGCGAGCGCCGCGCCACCCCGGCATCGACCGGCAGGCCGATCGCCCGCTCGACCGCCCGCGGCACCGTCCCGGTGACGACCTGCTCGACGTAGAGACCGTCATGGGCGAGGCGGATCAGGTCCGGGCTCGCCGGCTCGGGGGTCACGAAGCCGTCCGGCACCAGGCCGCGCGCCGCGATGGCCGCGGCGAGCTGCCCGTATTTGCCCATCGGGAAGCGGTGGCCGTCGGGCAGCGCGGCCTCGTAGGCCGGGTGGAACACGACCGGGACCATGGGCGAGACCCTGTGGACAGCGGGGACGACACGGATACGCTCAACGCGCCGGTCCGGTTCTCGGCAGGCGCGACCGCGCGCCGCGGGCATCGGACGATCTTCCCGCAGGATCAACAGGGTCGGCGCAAGCGCCCGGACCCGTCCGGCCTGTCGTTCGGCCGTCTCCGGCTCCCCTTTCGCCGGCTTATGCTCTAGCTTGGTCGGGGATCGGGCGGGACAACGGTCACGGTTTGAACACGAATTCCCCCGACCCTTGGGTAAGAGATTTTTGGGGCAGACATCTCTCGATCGCCATCGTATCGCGCGCGATACGGTGGTGGACGGGAAGGCTCGCCATCGATCACGGTCCGCGAGTTAGGCGGGCATCGGGCACGCCGTCGGCGTGAGGTAAGTTTCTTTCAAGGCTCGCCTCGGGGGGCGGAGCCGGCAAGCACGGCCGGGGGGCATGCGGGAGCGGGTCGACCATCGCGGCGCGAACACGACGCGTCCGTCAGGCGCGGGAATGGCAACGGCGCTCGGGCTCGGGCTCGCCTTAGGGCTCGGGGCGGCGGAGCCGGCGCGCGCCTTCGACCTGTTCGGCCTGTTCGCCTCCGAGGAGGCGCCGCCGGCCCCGAGCCCGGCCGCCCTGCCCTACGCGATCCGCTTCCAGGGC
This sequence comes from Methylobacterium aquaticum, assembly GCF_016804325.1. NCBI lineage: Bacteria > Pseudomonadati > Pseudomonadota > Alphaproteobacteria > Hyphomicrobiales > Methylobacteriaceae > Methylobacterium > Methylobacterium aquaticum. The sequence continues at coordinate 2,663,911 of NZ_CP043627.1, read as the reverse complement.
GTCGAGGACGAGGACCTGCTGCGTGCCCTCCAGGACACGTCGAGCCTCTACCGCCTGCGCAACGACGCGCCGCCGGACGGCGAGGGCCTGCTGCGCCGGGCCGAGGCGGACGCGCCGCGCCTCGTCGATGCGCTGTCGGGCTTCGGCTATTATGCCGGCACGGTGAGCTTCCGCATCGAGGACGTGGTGCTCGGCGGCAACGCCGCGGCTCTGGCCGCCGTGCGCGCCGCCGAGGCCGCCCGCAACCGCAGCCTCGTGGCGGTGCGGATCTCCGTCGACCAGGGCCCGCTCTACCATCTGCGCACCATCACGGTGCTCGATCCTGAAGGCCGACCGTTCCCGCCCGAGGTCGTGCCCCCCCGCCTCACCCGCCTCGACGGCGAGGTGCCGGCCCGGTCCTCCACCGTGCTCGCCCGCGAGGCGGCGCTGATCGACGGGTTCCGCCGCGACGGCTACCCCTTCGCCAAGGTGCTGCGGCGCCAGCCGGTGGTGGACGACACCGCCCACGTCATGGACGTGACCTTCGTGGTCGATCCGGGGCCGAAGGCGCGGCTCGGCACCGTCACGGTGCGGGGCACGAAAGACCTCGACCCGGCGGTGGTGCGCTCGTTCATCTATGCCGAGCCGGGCGATCCCTACTCGCCGCAGGCGCTCTCCGACATCCGCCGCTCGGTCTCGCGGATCGAGGCGCTCGGCGGCGTGCGGGTGCGCGAGGGCACGGCGCTCGATCCCGACGGCACCCTGCCGGTCTTCGTCGACGTAACCGAGCGCTCGCCGCACATCGTCGGCGTGTCGGCCCGCTACTCCACCGTCGACGGGCCGGGGGTGCGGGCCTACTGGGCCGACCGCAACCTGTTCGGCGGCGGCGAGACCCTGCGGATCGACGCCGACCTGTCCTATCTCGGGCTGGGCACCGACTATTACGCCCGGCGCCGCAAGCTCGCCGGCATCGAGACCAACGGGCTCGGCGGCCGGCTCGCCGCGACCTTCGTGAAGCCCGCCCTGTTCGGCACCCGCAACGACCTCCTGGCCAGCGCCTTCATCGGCCGCGAGGTGCAGCAATCCTATCTCAGCGACGCCACCGGCTTCACGGTGGCGGTCCGCCGCCGCTTCGCCGATGCCTTCTCGGCGCAGGTCGGCCTCGACGGCCGGTTCGGCTCCGACCGCGACGCGCTCGGCCGCGTCGATTACGGGCTGCTGGGGCTGAATGCCGGCGTCACCTACGATTCGACCGACAGCCTGCTCGACCCGACCCGCGGCTTTCGCGTCACCGCCTCGCTCACCCCCTATGCGGGTCTGGGCAAGAGCCCCGACCTCCTGATCGCCAAGGCGCAGGGCTCGACCTACTACTCGTTCGACGACGAGGGCCGCTACATCCTCGCCGCCCGCCTCGGCTTCGGCTCGGTGAGCGGCGCCAATCTCGCCGACGTGCCGGCATCCCTGCGCTTCTTTGCCGGTGGCGGCGGCTCGATCCGCGGCTATTCCTACCGCACCGTCGGGCCGATCGGCCCCTACCAGCTGCCGATCGGCGGGCGCTCGCTGCTCGAGGGCTCGATCGAGGGCCGGATCAAGATCACCGACACGATCGGCATCGTGCCCTTCGTCGATGCCGGCACGGCGTTTGCCGGCACCCTGCCCGATTTCGACGAGCGCATCCGCATCGCCGCGGGTCTGGGGCTTCGCTACTATACCGGCATCGGCCCGATCCGGGTCGATCTCGCGGTGCCGCTGAACCCCGACAAGCAGCTCAAGCAGCCGCCGGTCGCCCTCTACATCAGCCTCGGTCAGGCCTTCTGATGATGCAGATGCGGGCCTCGCGCCTTCTCACCGCCGCCATCGCCGTCTCCCTGGTGGCCCTCGCCTGGCTCGGCCACGCCGCCACCGGCGAGGCGGCGGAGGGCGAGACCACGATCCTCGGCGACCTCCTGTCCCGCGCCCTCTCGACCCCGGCCTCCCGGGTCTCGATCGGCGCCGTCGACGGGGCGCTGTCCTCCGACGCCACGATCCGCGACGTCGCCATTGCCGACCGCAACGGCGTGTGGCTGCGCCTCGACAAGGCCCGGCTGATCTGGCGCCGCACCGCGCTGCTGTCGCGCCGCCTGGAGATCGACCGGCTGGAGATCGGGCGGCTCGAGGTCTTGCGCCGCCCCCTGCCCTCGGCGAGCCCGCCGTCCCAGGACAAGGAGGCGCTGCTGCCCGACCTGCCGGTGAAGGTGGTGGTCAAGGCCTTCGCCCTCTCCGACCTCGTGCTGGGCGAGCCGGTGCTCGGCGAGGCCGCCCGCATCGGCGGGGCGGGACAGGCCACCCTCGGCGACCCGCGCGAGGGCCTCGATCTCGGCTTCGGCCTACGCCGGCTCGACAAGCCCGGCACCGTCACCCTCAAGCTCGTCTACGTGCCGGACACGAACCGTCTGGAGGTGAAGCTCGCCCAGGACGAGCCGGAAGGCGGCCTCGCGGCGCGGCTGATGAACCTGCCCGGCTTACCCCCGGTGAGCCTCGACCTCGACGGCAACGGCACGTTGGACGCCTGGAACGCGGCTCTCGCGTTCAAGGCCGGCGAGGGCATCGGCGCCGACGGCAAGGCCCGCATCGACCGGGTCGGGGCGGAGCGCCGGATGGTGCTCGACCTCGCCTCGCGGGTCGAAGGCCTGATGCCCGGGCCGCTTGCCGCCGTGTTCTCCGGCACCACCCGCCTCGACGGGGCGTTGCGCTTCGCGGATGCCGGCGCGGTGCAGGTCGACCGGTTCGAGCTGACCTCCCGCACCGCGCGGCTGGCGCTGAACGGCGGGGTCGACGCGGCCCGCAACGCCGACCTGACCCTCCAGGCTCGCGCCCTTCCGACCGAGGGCGGCGTGACCAAGGCCGGCGACTCGACCCTCGAGGCCCTGGTTCTGGACGCGAGCCTCAAAGGCCCCCTCGACGCCCCGGCTGTCCGCGGGACCCTGCGCGCCGCCGGCCTCTCGGCCGCGGGCAGCCGGCTCGGCCGGGCGAGCGCCGACCTCGTCGCCGAGCCGCTGCCGCGCAAGCCTGAGGGCCAGTCCTTCCGCCTCGCCGCCAACGCCGAGGTGGACGGCCTCCACCTCGCCGATCCGGCCTTGCGCCGGGCTGTCGGACCGAAGGCGTCGTTTCACCTCACCGGCCGCATCGACCCGAACGGCGTCGCCGATCTCGACGCCGTGACCATCGAGGCGCCGACCGCGAATGCCCGCTATGCCGGCCGGATCGGCCGCGACGTGGTGGCGGGCACGCTCCAGGCCGAGCTCCCCGACCTCGCCGCCTTCTCCCTCGCCGCCGGCCGGCCGCTCGGCGGCCGCGTCGCCGTGACGGCGCTTCTCTCCGGCGATCCCGGCCGGGCCGGCGTGACCGCCGACGTCGAGGCGAACACCGAGAAGCTGTTTCTCGGCACCCCCGCCCTCGACCGGACTCTCGGCCGCGAGCCGCGATTCGCCGGCCGCCTCACCCGCCTGCCCGACGGCTACGCGGTCCAGGCCGCGCGCCTGACCGGGGCGGCCGTGGCCGCCACGGTCGACGGCCGCGCCACCGAGGCCAAGGCCGACATGACCGGCCGGGTCGAGCTGACCGACCTCGCCACCCTCGATCCCGAACTCGCCGGCAAGGCCGGGTTGGAGGCGCGTCTCACCGGTTCGCTCGAGCGCCCGGACCTGGCCCTGACCGTCTCGGCCCCCGAGGCCCGGGCGATGGGCCGGCCGGTGCGCGAGCTGACCGCCAAGGCGACCGTGACCGACGCCACCGGCGCCCTCGACGGCACCGTGGCCCTGTCCGGCCGGGTCGACGGCAAGCCGCTGTCCGGCGACCTCCACCTCGCTAAGGACGGCGCCGATTGGGTGCTCGACCGGCTCGGCCTGACCCTCGGCTCGGTGTCGCTCACCGGCCGCGCCACCGTCGATCCGGCCTCCCGCCTCGCCGAGGGCGCGGTGTCGCTGAAGGCCGGCAACCTCGACGACCTCTCGGCCCTGGCGCTCACCCGTCTCCAGGGGCGCCTCGACGCCGCGATCACCCTGAGCCGCGCCGGCGGCAAGCAGGACGCGACGGTGCGGGCCTCCGGCGAAGGCGTGCGGGCGGCCGGCGTGGCGCTGTCGCGCCTCGACGCCGATCTCGCCGGCACCGATCTCTGGACCAGCCCCCGGGTCTCCGGCCGGCTCGTCGCCGACCGGCTCGTCGCCGGCTCCGAGACGATCGAGGCGATCCGCCTCGACGCCAAGCCCGCGCCCGACGGCAGCGACCTCGTGCTCCAGGCCCGGGCCCGGGGCTTTGCCCTCGACGGCGCCGCCCGGCTGGTGCCGGCCGCCCATCCCCGCCTCGACCTGTCTCGCCTCAGCGCCGTGCGCGGGGCCGACCGGCTGGCGCTCGCAGGCCCCGCGACCGTGACCGTCAAGGACGAGGGCGTGACGGTGGCGGGCCTCGCCATCGCCGCCGGCTCCGGCCGGGCGAGCCTCGACGGCACGATCGGCCAGAGGCTCGACCTGCGGCTCGGCCTGAAGAACCTGCCGCTGGCGATGGCCCGCATCGCCTCGCCCAGCTTGAATCTCTCGGGCACCCTCGACGGCGAGGCGGCGCTGACCGGCCCGGCCGCGAGCCCGGAGGGAAGCTATCGTGTGAGCCTGTCGCGCCTCGTGACGCCCGAGACCCGCTCCGCCGGCCTGCCGCCGATCGACGCCAAGGCCTCCGGCCGGATCGACGACGGCCGCGCCGGCCTCGACGGCACGGTGACGGCCGGACGCGGGGTGCAGATCGCCCTGTCCGGCTCGATCCCGGTCGAGGCCGGCGGCACCCTGGCGCTGCGCACCCGCGGCACCGTCGACGCGGCGCTCGCCAACACCCTGCTGGCGGCGGGCGGCCAGCGCCTGACCGGCCGGGTCGCCCTTGATGCCGGGATCGGCGGCACGCTCCAGGCCCCGAAGATCGACGGTTCGGCGGTTCTCACCGGCGGCAGCTTCACCGATCCGCTCAACGGCGTGAGCCTCACCGACATCCAGGGCCGGGTTACCGGGCGCGGCGACACGCTCGTGATCGAGCGGCTGACCGCCGCCACCCGCAACGGCGGCACGCTCCAGGTCCAGGGCCGCGTCGCCGTCGAGCCGGCTTCGGGGTTCCCCGGCAACCTGACCATCCGGGCTGACCGGGCCGAACTGGTCTCGAGCCAGCTGATGACGCTGATCACCGGCCTCAACCTGTCGCTCACGGGTCCCCTCGCCCGCACCCCGCGGGTCACCGGCCAGGTCGACGTCGTCTCCCTCGACGTCTCGGTGCCCGACCGCCTGCCCGCCACGGTGCAGCCGCTGCCCGGCATCCGCCACGTCAACACCCCGCCGCAGATGCGCGCCCGCCTCGCGGCGCGGGCCAGGCGCGACGCGGCGGCCCGGCGCGGCCGCAAGGCCCCGCCCTTCCTCGCCACCCTCGACCTGACGGTGAACGCGCCCGGCCGCATCACCGTGCGCGGGCGGGGCATCGACGCCGAGCTCGGCGGGTCGCTTCGCCTCACCGGCACCTCGGCGGCACCGGTGGCGAACGGCGCCTTCGCGATGCGCCGCGGCCGGATCCAGATCGTCGGCCAGCGCCTCGACTTCACCCGCGGCCGCCTGACCTTCGCGGGCGACCTGACGGCGCCGGATCTCGACTTCCAGGCCCAGTCCCAGGCCGGCGACGTTACCGCCAAGATCGCCGTCACCGGCCCGGCCAACCAGCCCGACTTCGCGCTGACCTCCGAGCCGCCGCTGCCGCAGGACGAGGTCCTGTCGCGCCTGCTGTTCAAGAAGGCCTCGGGCGGCCTGTCGCCGTTCCAGGCGCTGCAACTGGCGCAAGCGGTCGCCCAGCTCTCCGGCGGCGCCGGCGGGCCGGACGTGTTCGAGAGCGCCCGCAAGGGGCTGGGCCTCGACAGCCTCGACATCCAGGCCGGCGCGAAGGGCGGCGCGGCGGTCGGCCTGTCGCGGGCGATCGGCGAGCGGGTCAATGTCGGCGTGCGGGCCGGGGCGCGGCCGGAGGACAGCGCGGCCACCATCACCTACGACGTGACCGGGCGGATCAAGGTGCAGGGCGAGGCCGGCGCCGATGGACGGACGGCTGTCGGCGTGGGCGCGGAGTGGGAGTATTGAACCATTCGGCTAACCCACCCGGTTCACAGGTGCTTATCGAGGCGAGGATCGCATGACCCTTCGAACCGGCGTGTTCGTGTTGCAGGGGACTGACACTCTGGTGCCCATGCAACCGGAGCAATTCGCGGCCGAGGTCGATTTCCAGGCGTTGCTCTCGAAATTTCCTGCCCTGCTGGTCGGCGATCAGATCGACACCGACAATCCGCGGCGTTTCCTGCTCGTGAAGCAGGAATTGCCGATCGGGCACGAGGATGCGGCGAGCCGATGGTCGCTCGACCATCTGTTCCTCGACCAGGATGGCGTGCCGACCCTGGTCGAGGTGAAGCGACAATCCGACGGTCGGCTGCGTCGCGAGGTGGTCGGGCAGATGCTCGATTACGCCTCCAACTTCCAGTCGTCCTGGAATGCCGACAGGATTCTGTCCGCGTTCGAGGCGACCTGCGCGGCGGCCAAGGCCGAGAGCGGTGCCGTGCTGGCCGAGTTCCTCGGGCCGGACATCGCTGCCGACCGATTTTGGGCCGACGTCGACAAGAATATCGCTGCGGGCAAGCTGCGGTTGCTGTTCGTCGCCGATGACATTCCCTCGGAACTGCGCCGCATCGTCGAGTTTATGAACAAGCAGATGCAGCCCGCCGAAGTCCTGGCGATCGAGCTGCGCCAGTTCACCGGACAGGGTTTACGGACCATCGTGCCCATGGTCTTCGGCCAGACCCAGGAGGCGGCGGGCCGGAAGGAGCCGACCAGGGGGGAGCGCTGGACCGAGGAGCGCCTTCTCGCGGAGTGCAACAGTAGGTTCTCCGCGGTGGAGGCCGCGGCCGCGCGAGCGATCCTGGATGGGATGAAGGGGCTCGGCCTGCCGCTCGTCTTCGGGACCGGCCGTACCAGCGGATCGGTCTACCCGCTGCTGCGGGCGAAGGGAGCGACGATCAACCCGGCCTATCTCTCGACCGAGGGCAAGGGGAGCGTCTGGCTGCAGCTCAAGCACCTCGAAACCAGGCCATTTCTCAACACGGTGGAAGAGCGGCGTGAGATCGTGAGGCTCTTCGCGCAGGTCGAGAATTCTGGCCTGACCGATGCCGTCGCAGAGGGCTGGGGCACCATCGCCCTTGCACGGATCGCCGCCGATCCGCGGGGGACCGAGAAAGTCATCGATGCCCTGCAATGGATCGCGGATCGGGTGAAAGCTGCTGGGTGACGGCAGATATTCCGCGAGCCTGTTTGATCCGCGGAATCGAACCCGAACCCTCCACCGTCATCCTGGGGCCCGGCGCAGCCGGGAACCCGGGATCCATAACCGCTGACGGTGGGAAATAAGGCGAGCAGCGCTCCGCCTCGTCCTGTCACGTCAGCGATTATGGATCCCCGGTTCCGCTGTGCGGCCCCAGGATGACACAGTAAAGCGGCGATGTCGGCGCCAGACCGACAGGATAGGTCGATCAAAGAGACTCTTGCCGTCGTCCTCGACTTAGCGACGCGGTCCCGGGATGTCGCTGGAGCCGGTCGGTGCTGGCGAGGATGGTGAACTCTCCACGGCGACAACGCCCGAACGATCGGGTCACCCCACCTCCGGCGGCGCCCCCCGATGATGGTCCGTCTCCCGCTGGAACGCCGCCCCCACGCCTAAGCACACGGCGTCGTCATACGGCTTCCCCACCACCTGCGCGGCGACCGGCAGCCCCGTCCGCCCGAGACCGGTCGGCAGCATCAGGGCCGGAAGCCCCGTATAGTCGAACAGCATCGTGTTGCGCGGCAGCACCGCCTGGAGCGGGTGGGCCTCGCCGTTCACCTCCACTGTGAGGCTGTCGAGCGCCGCCGCCTCGCCCCCGAGGCCCGGGGTCACCAGCACGTCGACGTCCGCGAGCGCATCGAGGACCTGCGCCAGCACCAGGGGCCGGCGGCGCAGGGCGCGCAGGTAGTCGGTGGCGGAGAACAGCCGGCCCTGGTCCATCCGGGCGCGGGTGCCGGGATCGAGCGAAGCGGCGCGGTCGAGGTCGGGCTCCTGGAGCGCGGCGAGTTCCGCCATCACGATCGTGTAGCCGTCCTGATGCGCGGTCGCGACCGGGCCGAGATCGACCGGCACGAGGCGCGCGCCCTGCCGCTCCAGCACGCGCAGCATCGCCTGCCAGGCGGCCAGCACAGCGTCGTCCTGCATCTGCGTGAACCAGCCGTCCGGTACGCCGATCCTCAGGCCCGGCACCCCTCGCGCCCGGGAGGCGTCGTAATGGCCTGCGGCGTGCGGGTCGGCGCCGTCGGGGCCGGCGATCCAGGGCATCACCCGGGCCAGATACTCGGCCGAGCGCGCCATCGGGCCGACATGGTCGAGGGTCCAGGACAGGGGCGCGACGCCGGTGCGCGGCACCAGCCCGCGGGTGGGTTTGAGGCCGGTGACGCCGCACCAGGCCGCGGGCACCCGGATCGAGCCGCCGGTATCGGTGCCGAGCGCCAGCGGCATCAGCCGGGCGGCGAGCGCAGCCCCCGACCCGGTCGAGGAGCCGCCGGTCCAGCGCGCCCGGTTCCACGGATTGGACACAGTACCGTAGCGCGGGTTGTGGGCCGAGCCGCAGGCGAATTCGGTGGTGGCGAGCATGGCGAGAGGGATTGCGCCGGCGGCCTTGAGCCGCGCTACCACCGTCGCGTCGGTATCCGCCACCCGCTCGCCGGTGAAGCGCGAGCCGCAGGTCACGGGCGCGCCGGCGCAATCGATGATGTCCTTGATGCCGAAGGATGGAAATCGAGGCTAAGTGCCTGAGTTATTGAGATCGTTGACGAAATCGGCCGGAACCGTGATACAAAACCGTGAGACACGGCAGATGGCCCGATACATGTCGAAACCCGTCATCCGCGGCGACGCGCCGCACCGGTACGAGAAACGAGTTCCGACCGATCTTGTGGCGAAGCTGAGGGGCCGCGAGGTCTTCATCGAACTCCCTGCGGCTGCAAGCGGCGATTCGCGGCTGGTCAGTTTCACGCTCGGCCAGTTCGCTCGCGTCTCCCTCCACACGCGCGACCACGCGCTTAGTCACGCCCGCTGCGCTGCTGTGCAAGCCCACCTTGAGCGTGTGTACGAGGCTGCCCGTAGCGGGTCGGCCCGGTTGACGCCGATGCGCATCGAAGCTCTGGCCCGCCAAGTTTACGAACACATCAGCCGTCGGTTCCTAGAATCTCCTGGCACCCCCGACGCATGGGCGGCAGTCAAAGCCTTTACTCGCGCAGCGCTGGAAGGCCGCATAGCTAGCGCGCCAAGACTGCCATGCGATTTTGATCCGGTTGATGAGGTGCAGCTTGCTCGCGAGTTGTTCGGCGAGACGATGACTGATGTCATCGATTCTCTCCCGCCCGGCGTTCATACCTCAGCTCTCGAGCAGAGGTTTGGTGCTTACGTTGATTGGGTTCTGGGCATTAACGGACTTGAGATAGATGAGGGTTCTCGTTCGACAATTCTGGAGCGTGTCGGCGTAGCTATCCTCAATGCATCATGGCGCATGAAGCGCGCGGCAAATTTTGACTGGTCAGACGATCCGGCCGAAGGCCGGTTTCCAAAGATCGATCCTGGCGAAAAATTGCGTGAGCCATCGTCTGCTGTGGCTGGAATATCTTTTAAGGAATTGTTAGAAAGGTGGGCGCGCGAGGTGAATCCTGCTGCATCTACTCGCGATACTTGGCAGAATGTAGCAAAGCAGCTTACTAAATATGTTGGACATGATGATATTACGAAAATCAGCAAACAAGATATAATAAATTGGAAAGATAATCGTATTTTAAACGGTGTCAAAGCTAAGACGCTCAACCAATCGTATCTTTCTTGTCTTAGAGCGCTTTATAATTTTGCAATCACAAACTCACTCCATGACGACAACCCTGCTAAAGGTGTAAGGGCTGGCGGTGGAAATCGAGCCAGCGACGCGAAGTTGGCATATGAGGACCAAGAGATTGCGAAACTTCTTGATCTATCTAGCAAGGAGACATTGCCAATTCGCAGATGGGTGCCTTGGCTGCTCATATTGACGGGTGCTCGTGCGGGAGAGATTTGCCAGCTTTGGGAAACTCATGTCCGCATGATCGATGGCATTCATGTAATTTCCATCCAAGAAACAGATGACGGTGGGACGATCAAGCACTCTGCTGAGCGCTACGTTCCCATCCATCCGGCATTGATCGAAGCCGGATTATTAGATTTTGTGGCGAGTAGAAAGGGGCGACCTCTGTTTTACGACCGACTGTCGCGAGGCGGTGATGATAAGCGCCACAAGTCCAAGCACATTACCGCGCGGCTAGGGAGATGGATTCGCGACAACGGCTTTACAGATGTACGTAAGTCTCCTTTGCATGCAACTCGCCATTGGTTCAAATCAGTAGCGTCGCGCATTGGAATTCAAGATTCGATAGTTGACGCTATCCAAGGCCATAGAGATGGAAGAGCGGCGTCTGTCTATCGACACATTGATATCAAGACGATGGCGGAGGCAGTAGCAAAAATTCCCGTTCCGCCCCTTGATGATCGCCGAGAGATGACTCCACCCTTAGAGAATGCGTAAGGGGCAAGCGCCCCTCGACAGCAAGAGCGGCAGGACCTAATTTCCCTGCGCCAGGACGATAGCGCTACCTCTCGGCCTCGGTTCGAAAGTGCTGTTACCAGATCAGCTAAGCGGGAAGGCGAGCTGAGCATCAAGCTCTCTTGCCTCCCCGACCCTGACCACAGCGGTTTCAGCTACTGCTCACCAGCCCTCGCAAGCTACCATTGGCGTTAAGCGAATCGAGACCGATCGGTGGTAAATGGGTCGTTGAACCGGACCTTCGGGCGCCCGTTCCAAACAGGGACCGAATCCGACTCGTGGCCGCGAGCCGCGGGCGTGCCCACGAGCGCGAGAACAACAATCTGTTGTGATTGCAAGAGGCCGTTCTGTGGACAACCGAAGGCCCTTGCGCGATTTTTCCTAACGTCCTGTGGATTTCTGGTTATCGCTAGAGACAGTCAGCCGCCCAAGCGCTAAATATGCCCCTTAGGCGACACCTTCCCGGTCGCGAAGGTCCCGTGGCGAGCGGGGCTTACGGTGGAGTAGCCGACCACCGTCTCTGAGTAGGCAGCACTGGGAAGGAGAAGGTCATGAACGGAATCCCGTTCGTGAGCGTCACCGTTACAAGAAACCCGACCGGATGGTCTGTGACCATCACGATCGGGCTCATGTAGCGGCACGGGTAGTTGCCTACGAGGGTCGCGGCTGCCACCGCGGCCCTCACTCATGAGTGTAGGGCCATTGGCCCTATTTATCAATCGCCGCTTGACTTGGTGGGCGGCATGTGCGTAGCGCGCCATCGTGTTGTACGTATCGTACGTACGATATGCCCCTAGCGGCCACTCAGAGGCCCGCCTGTGTCAATTTTCGATACGGTGGGCGCTTACGTGCTCCAAGGCGAAATGGCCGCCTGAGGCCATCCTGATCGCTTTTCGAGGGTGCGAGCGGCTTCAAAAAAAATCACTGCTGCGTGGATTTTGAGGCATCTGGAAGCCGACGTGGCCCAGTTCCCGCCGCGTCGCGCTTGGCTTCCCCGGGAGGCCGGCCAGACGGGCGCTGGGGTCAAGGTCACGGGCCACCTACGTGCGGCACGGTCCTGCATCAGGAGAGCGAGGTGTCATCCTTCCTACATGAAACAGGACCCGTCACCCCGTGGCGTCCATCATGAAGGAGAATACATGACACCTCTCATAGAGAGCCTGACCATTGCCATTGCCTGTGGAATTGCCTCCGGCTTGGGCCAGTGGATTGGCTCGAGCATTTTTCCTTTGCTCGCAGCCTTGATCCAGTCGCATCTAACTTTCTGGTAGCGGTTCGCATGAGAGCAGCCCGGCCATGGAGACAATCGGACCTCCTAGAGCGAGGGCAGACCCAGCGGCACGAAGGGCACCAGCCAGGGAGGAGGGTTTCGCAGAGATTTGGAGAAAACCCCTGGGACCGCCCCATCCTCCCATCCTCGTGCGCGGCGTCGTTGAGGTGGCCTACCAAGAGGTGATTGGGGCCGGGATCGCGCCACCTTCCCCTGAGGGGCTGGCGTGACCGGGGAGGTGTGATCCCTGACCGCGCTCCCTGGCTTCCCGTGGCCGGGCTCTTGGCCTTCCTGCTGCACCTCCTGACCCGGTTCTGTCGCGTCCGCGGTGTGGTCCGCGCAGGCCTGCCAGGATGGAGCCGGGACCGGGATCGTGCCCCCTGCCCCTCAATGGCGTTGCGCGACCGGGGGAGTGTCGCCGATCCTACCCCTGTCTCCCCCTGGCCGGGATCTCGACGGTCCCGCCACACCGCCGGATGCAGGATCAAGCCGCCATCAGGTATTCAACCTCCTCGGCCGTCCGGATGGCGAGCAAGGCCTCGTCGAGGTCGGCAAACTCGGCCGCCGCCTCCGCCGCGTTGGTGCGCAACCTGATCCAGGTCCCGTCCCTGTCGTCGGATCGCAGGCCGGCCAGGCGGAGCACGGTCTTGAGGTCGTGGCCGGTTCCCTTCTTGAGCGCCGGCACTATCGAGGGGAGGATGTAGGCGATCTCGGTCCCATCACCTTCCTGGGCGGGAAAACGTGGGTGCGCACAAGACCTTCCTTATGCGGTCCCCACCGTCACCATGTCCTTCAGCGCCGTATCCAAGCTTGTGCGCTTCACCTCGATTGGCGAGGGCTCCATAACCGGGGGACGCGCCACCTTCGGAGCCCGGCGATTTTCTCCAAAATCTTCATCATCGTTATAAAGAGATATAAGGTGATGAACTTTTTGGAAGTCGCCCTTCCAGCCGCGTTTCTCCAGCCAGTTCAGGAGCTTACCACTCTTGAGCTTGTCCCGGACAGTCCGGCCGCTGCACCCGACATCAAGGGCGAAATCGTCCGTTTCCCGCGTCTTGGTCCTCTCGCTCTGGGGCACGGCTCCAGTCTTTGCGCGGCGCTTCTCGTAATCCTTCTGGTTCCGTTCCTGCCGCGACTCCGGGTCGATAGAGGTGAGGTGCCTCTTGGTCGCGCCGGCCTCACGGAGTTCCGCCAGCGTGATCTGGTGCGCATGCGCGATGTCGTAAGAGCGGATCAGCTTCGGAAGCTCCGGATCGCCGTCACGATGAAGCTTGCTGGCGAGGCGATCGTAGTGGGCGCGGTGCTCACCGATCCGCTCGCGAATAGTACCCTGCCCGACCTGCCGGCAGAGCGCCGGGAGTGCCTTGCTCAGGCGCCACCAGGACTTCTCCGGGGTCTCTTTCGAGGTGAGGGACTCAAGCTGTGCTTGGATGATGATCAGTGTTTCGAGCCACCCCTGAGCGCGGCTGTCGGTGTCATAGCAGTCGCCGCCGTACCGCAGGCCTATGATGTCGTGGAGCCCCTTCCGCATTGAGCGGAAATCGAGAACCATCGCATCGACCGTCCTGGCATGCTGGCAGGCAACAGCCTCATGCATGGGCTTAAGAAGCTCACGCCGCTGCTTCTCGGAGGTCTTCCCGGTGCTCATGCCGCCTTCGACAAGCATGGTCCACGACTGAGCGTGGGTGCCAGCGCTAGCCTTGTCCTGCTGTTTCTGAGCCTTTGTCTGACGCTTCGAGGTTTTTTTCGGTTGCGCATTTTGCGCAGGTGTGCTAATCATTTCCCTGTGCTTTTGTTGAGACCGGGATCAGCCCTGCAAGGCCCCCGATCTGTTAGATCGACTAGACCGCCCCCAGAACCTCTGAGGGGCGGTTTTTCTTTGTCTGAAGACATAGCACAGAACGCCCAAATCCCAAAATCGAGCTAATGACTCGACTTCGGTCAAACAAAATTTTGCTTGGGCGTTGAGCTGATACGATTGATCAATACAAAAAACCTATCGATCAATCGTCGTCAATACGCAGATCTTATCCCCAGTGGTGTTCGACCTCGTGGGTCCGGCGGCCTATCCGATCGGACAAGCGCCGGTGAACGGCGTTTGCAACGCTCTCAGGGTCCTGGCCGGCGCCGTTGACGTTGATGGTGATCGGGGCTCCGCCACCATCTGTGCCACCGCCACCGCCGGGGCTCGCGTCGGCGCGTCGGCCGATGTCACCCGTGTTGATCGCGTTGAGTGGCACGTTACGGGTCGCGTCCTCCGGGTTCATCCGGGCGGGAGGCAGCGGCGCCTTGCTGGCACCCTCGATGGCCTTGGCGTTGCCACCGGCACCGGGCTTCCAGCCGCCCGAGAGCGAGTCTCCGGGAGCCGCAATGGCCTTGAACCGGTCAGGATCGACGGCGGCCTTGGCGGTCGTCGCCGATCGCTTCAACCCCTCCACGTATCGCTGGTACTTCGCCGCTGCCTCGGCCGAGTTGAACTGCGTGTGGATGTGCCCGCCCGTCGCCCTCGCCGAAGGGTTCAGGTACTCGTCGATCACCTTGAAGTCTTTGGCCTGGAGGCCGGCCGCCATCAGCTTTTCGCGGATGGAGCCCGCCGCCGCCGCGCTCTGGCGGGGATCGATCAACGAGGTATCGAAGGCGAGCCCGGAGGCGTGCTTCGACCTGGTGCCGGCGTGGTAGCGATCGTTGAAGGCCGCGAAGTGCTTCACGCCGCCAGGCAAGTCGCCTTGGATGGCGCGGGCGAGGTCGGTCGTGCCGACATGCGCCCCACCACCGCCAGTCGCCTGAGCTCCCTTGACTCGCAGGCCCGCATACTGGCCGACGCCGCCACCGCTTCCACCGCCGTCGCCACCGCCGCCGAGGTTCGGCACCATCCCGGTCGGTGCGACCTCGCCACGGGCGATAGCCGCCTTGAGGCGCGGGTTGAAGTTGGCCCAGTTGCCGACACCGCCGTTGCGCAGGAGGTGGAGGGCGACATTGGTCTGATCCTCCAGGCTCGAAGCCATGGCGTTCGGCGTGTTGATCCCGAGCTTGGGGGCGATGCGCCGCCAGTTCGAGTTCAGCATCTGGTAGTAGCCCTGGGCGGTGTAACCCTTCGGCGTCGCCGGATCGAGCCCTTGGCTCTTTCCGACGTAGTTCATCTGGTTCTTGTAGCCGCCCTCGTACTTGAGGATCAGCCCGAGCGTGTTGCGCTCCGCTGGCGTCATCGGGACGCTGTCTGGAACCGAGAACGGGGCGCCGTTGCCGCCACCACCGCCACCAATGATTCCGCGCCGGCCGATGCCGACGTTGCCGAGGGCCGTGCCGGGCGTCTGGTTCCCGAGAAGCGGACCAGAGCCGCCGCCGCCAAATGAGCCGCCGCCGCCACCGGTTCCGCTGCCACCGGCGTTGTTCGAGAACGAGCCGAGCGCCGAGCCCAGGTTGCCCCCCAAGGAGGCGTACTGGACGAGGCTGCCGAGCCGATCGCTCATGTTCGAGAGCGAGGCTTGCTGGATCATCGAGCGCAGGGACGGTTCCTCGCGAACTGATCGCTCGTTCCTACCGTAGGATGCGTTCTGGATCAGGGACCGGGGAGCATCACCAAGGAAGGACTGGCGCTGAACCGTCGCCCCTGAGGGGCTGCGGCCGAGCATCCAATTCCACGTCCTACCCATCCACCCACGAGACTGGTCCTCGCGGATGCCTTCGGCCGGGGGCTTCTTGAAGTCGGGGAAGCTGTCGGTGAGGTGTTTCGTGATCAGGTAGGCGAGGGTGCCGACGCCACCGGCTGCCACAGCGCCCGCCGCACCGCCTGCCGCGACCGCGCCACCGGCTCCCGTACCAATGCCGAGAAGGGCCAAGAGGCCCCGGGCTGCCGTGAGGGCGGTCACGATCAAGTTGATCCCACCAGCCAGGAGACTGAGGACCGAGACCACAGGCGCAAGAACGATCAGCGAGGCCGATAGCAGGGTGATTTGAGCAACGAGCTTACCCATGTCTTCGGCCGACTGCTTACCGTCGAAGCCGATGCTGCTACCAATGGCCTTGATCGCGTCAACGAACGAGGTGACGCCTCGGGCGATGCCACGGCCGAAGTCTTTGAGCTTCCGGACCATGTCGCCGGTCCCCAGGGAGCCGGTGATGTTGGCGATCAGCTCGCGCCAGGTCTTGACGCCGAAGCCTTCCTTGAGGCCGTCCATGAATGCCTGCACGTGCAGGGTGACCCGGTTCCAGTCGAACTTCTGGCCGAGGTCGGCGAAGTAGGTCGTGACATCCCTCAGGATACCATCGAACCCAAGCCCAAACTTCTCCCAAAATAGCTGGAACGTGGCCTTGGTGGTATTCCACATGCCGGCCCATGATCCAAGGCGCTCGCCTTTGAGGGTCGCGAGGAAGTCCTTGTTATTCGGATCGTTGGCGGCTTGGCGTGTCGAACGGATTTTTCCCGATGATTGGGCCATCATCAGCATCTTGCCGCCCCACTCGTCCTTGCCGATGAGCGAGGCGATCAGGTTGGCCTTGACCGGGTCCTTCTCGGCGATCTCGCCGAGCTTGGTGTAGAGTTTCTCGAGCGTGCCGGCCGGGTCCTTGGCGGTCGCCGCCGAGACCGCGCCGCGCGAGCCCATGCCGAGCATGCCGAAGGCCTTGTTCAGGTCCTTGGCTTCCTGGCCGCGGGCGTACTTCGCGTTCAGCAGGTCACGCTGCTGATGCTCGATGAAGGTACCGGCCATGCCCTCCTGGATACCGGCCGAGATGCCGACACCCGTGAAGGCGGTGAGGTCCGAGACCTTGAAGTTCTTGTTCGAGAGCGCACCGGCGCCGCGGCGAAGCGAGGACACGAGCTCGTTGGAATCGGCCGCGGTCTCTGCCGCGACGATACCCATCGAGTTCAGCATCTCGCCGATGCCCTCGGGCCCCTGCTTGGTCAGCTGGGCGAGGCGGCCGACGAGCTTCGTCGTCTCCGGCACGTTGAGATCCATGCCGGCGGTCGCCTCGAGGATCTTCTTCGTGACGTCGCCGGCCTGTTCCTTCTGGATACCGGCCTTGAGCACCTCGGTGTAGGCGTTCATCGCCGAGGGCACGCTCATGCCGTTCTTGAGCGCTTCCTTGTCGAGCCAGCCTTCCCGGATCTCCTTGACCTTGGCCTGGCTCATCATGGTGGTGCCTTCGCCACCGAACATGCGCAGGTTTGTCTCGGCGGTGTCGGTCGTCATTCGAGCGCCGATGCCGGTGCGGACTGCGCCAGCGGCCACGAGACCCCCGGCGGCAGCCGCCCTAGCGGGTGCTGATGCCGCCTGCCTGAGCTGTGATGCGCTCGAACGCATCCCCCCGAAGCCATCGAAGACGTTCCGGACCGCCCTCTGTCGTTCGGCTGCCACCTCTCGCTCATGGCGCATCCGGAGGCTGAACAAAAATCGATGATGCTTGATCTGATCGCGGACTCGTCGGGTTTCAGCTCGTGCCGTAGCGTCTTCTTCTGCTTCGCGCTGGCGGGTCATTCTGGCGGCGAAGCTCATCTTCTGCCGCAAGTTGCGCATGGCGATTGCGCCGACTTGGCGCGTCACCTGGGCTTCGACCCGGGCTGCGCGCATGGTCTCGGCCGCTGCTGCCTGCTTGACCCGGGCCGCTACCCGATCTTCTCTGAGGCGCTGTGCGGTCATCCTGCCCTGGAATGCCATCCGCTGGCGCAAGCCCTTTACGGCAGCTCTGTCCACGGCGAGCTGATCGGTGATGCGGGCGCTCGCGTCGTCCTGTCCGCGAGGCTTGGCGCCCCGCCCGGTTGCGGCAGCGCCTGTGCCCTTCATCCGTCGCAGGTCGTTCTCAAAGCCCCTCAGGGATTTTCGGAGTGCATCGAGTACGTCTTGAGCGTTCCCCTCGATGTCGACGCCAATTTTGATTTTTTCTTCGTTATTCATCTTGATGTACGCATGCGTTTTCGTCCGGACAGGCGTCCCCGCCGGATGTTATTTCGGGAATTTTGTGGGTTGAATCACCCAAGGCGTTCTGCAAAATCGAAAAAGATAATTTCGACCGCGACCGCCCTGGGTGAGGATTGGTTATTCGGGAGTGCCGGAGCTTTCGTAACTCGCGACGTCTGTCGCCAACCCGCCCGACTTTACCACAAAAAAGCCATCCCCGCCTATTTATCGGTATTTATCAGCACCGAAATTAGGCTCTGGAACGATTTTCGGCAGGATTAATCTCTGGCTCTGAAACTCTCGTCCCGCAGAGGGAGAGGGGTGCTTTGGGGTACTTTCATGGTACCTCGGAGGCCGGAAACTAATTCAATTTCTTTTGTTGATCGTGTCGGTCGGATCGGCGGGCCGGAGTATATCCCTGTCAGTCTTCTAGCAGGGCACCATCCGGTGTGATCTCGTATCGCTGATCGGCGATGAACTTCGGCGGACGACCGCGACCACGCTTCACCGGCTCGGGATCAGGCGTCTCGATGACAGGCGTGGGTTTAGGATCGTCCTGGTGCTCTATGAGCTGTTCCCCACCATGGGGATCGGCCGCCATCTCACCAAGTCTCTTGCGTGCCTCATCACGAGCCCTCAGCTCGTCCTGGCCCATGTCGGCGCACCGCATCGACAGCAAGCTTTCCAGCCTTGCCCTACTGGTTGCCGTCTCCAGCGCCTGCGCTCGGTATCGAGACTCCGCTTCCCGCCGGTCGGCTGCCTCCTGCTGAAGGTCAATCAGCGGTGCTGGCGCTTGATCGGGATGATCTGCTTCGTAATCCCGAAGAGCCCGTTCGAGATACGGCAGGAAGCTTGCCTTTGTATTAAAGTTGCGATCCACATGAACATGAAAGCCATAAGGGCAAGAAACGCGCGCGTGCTTGGCGTCTTCAGCTTCTTGGGCAGCTTTTTCTGCGTTTTGCGCGGCAATAAATTCTGCCCGCCTGCGCAGCATTTCTTGATGTTCAGGATCGGATTTAAGCTCACGCTCACGCTGATCACGCCGAGCTTTTATCCCTACCTGACGATGAGCGATATATGCAGCGTAATTTGCATGTGCCTTTTGAGGCGTTTTCATCGGTTAGCCTCAATCCGAAGCTGCTGCGCCTTGGCCGGATCATTCTTCATAAGCATCATCTGTTTTGTAATACTGAAGAACGGGCCTTCTTTGAACGGGTTGCCGGCCATCGGGATATCAATGGCTGGCGCGGTCGCGTTAATAGCAGAAGCCAAGCTAGTTCCTGGGCTACGGAATAGCATCGGGCGCGAAGCCTTGATCTCATCAATGTACTCTTCGATAGTCATCGAGGGATAACCGGGCCGCGTCGAAATGCGATGCCCACCGTTCTCATCGAGAATTTTGATGTTGCCTTCGTCATCAGCCTTGACATTACGGCTGACGAGAAGTTCAACCATGTCGCGCGCCTCGTCATGAGGATTGGCGTTCGCCACCGCTCCTGCGACGATACGTGACGTGAGCGCCGCAATTGCCTTATTTTCTTGGTTCATTGTAGATGTCCTATATCTAAGCCACTGATGCGTGCTTACGCTCATTGTTTATTTGTTCTGACGCTATAAATTTGAGATAGCTTGCGAGTGTCATCCCGCGCGCTGCCGCAGCTTTCACTAGTGCGGTATGCATAGACGTTGGAACAGCATAGTTTAGTTGACGGGTATCAGTCAGGCGCTTGCCGGCTGTCATGGTCTTTTTTCTCCGTGGTGAACGCGAAAAGCGGCCATGCGCCGGATTGGCGGGCCGCTTTTTGGGATACAGATTTTTGACTGTAGCAATCTACTACCATAATCCAATCGGAATGTCAAGCTTTATGCTTGTATCAAATTTTCCGTTTAGATTAGGTCGGCGTAAGATACTAGGGAGAGGTAGCTTTCGCGCGCAACTGTTTGCGTATGAACGCGAACGGTTGCGCGCTGACTGCCACGAATTCACCCACGAAATTTCGGACCAGCGCAGTCATCGATGTCGCGCAAGGCCTTTTTCGCGAGAAGACCGGCGATCACCATCCCTGCGATTAAGCTAATCTGCGCCGCAGACTGATTGTACGGAAACCAATCACCGGCGACATGAGCACCCGCCCATGCGCCGATGTAGAGCGAAAAGCTGTACGTAAGGACGGTGCGCATGATCCCTGCCGATCTGTTAACACATTCTTCATCATACCATGAATTGAACTAAAACAAGAAAAAAGTGGCGCTCCATGCCCCTGAGGCCGGATCAGGTGGCGGTGATCGAACCACGCCCCCACTTTGTGCAGTGCAATATGTTCGTATAGGTATACCTATGCGGACTCGTTGGAGCGTGGCGAAAGGCCTGTCCGCTAGGGTTGCTTCCAGCATACGGACATGCATTTATGCGGACAGCATCCCAACGGACGGAGTCGCCGCATGTCTCAGGTCGTCATGTACTGCCGCGTTTCGACGGCCGATCAGACCGCCGCCCACCAAGTGACGCAGGCCGAGGCCGCGGGCTTCACGATTGATGCGGTTGTGGCGGATGAAGGCGTGTCTGGCGTCAGCACCCGCCTCGTGGATCGGCCGCAGGGCAGGCGCTTGTTCGATCTGTTGCGCCGGGGTGACGTGTTGATTGTGAGGTGGGTGGATCGGCTCGGCCGCGACTACGGCGACGTTTGCGAGGTGATCCGCGAGCTGATGCGCCGCGGCGTGGTCGTCAAGACGATCATCCACGGCATGACCTTCGACGGCGCCACTCAGGACCCGATGAGCCAAGCCGTGCGGGATGCTCTGATCGGCTTCATGGCTGCGACGGCGCAAGCGCAGGCAGAGGCAACCCGCGAGGCGCAGCGGGCGGGGATCGCCCATGCCAAGACCCGGGAAGCCGCCTACCGTGGCCGGAAGCCGTCCTACAGCCGCGGGCAGCTCGACATGGTGACTGCGATGCTCGCCCAGGGTGCCAGCATCTCGGCCATCTCCCGCGATACCGGCCTATCGAGGCAGAGCGTTTACCGTATCCAAGAGGACCCGGCCGAAGCCGAAGCGATCTTGGCGCGGTGGGCGGCGTAACGGTCTAGCTGGTCAAAGGCGGATCGTGGTCAGCCGTCCAGGTTCAACGGATGCTCACCCGGACGGCGTGACAGACTACAGGATCGCTGAGCTATCTAACTGTGTCTTTGTATTGTCGGATTTTTCGACAGTCGTTGTCGGCGGTATTACCGGGATGCTGAATTTTATTCGACTAACAGTACTGTGCTCGGCTGATTTGGATCCGTCACCTCCAAAGTCTATCCCGAAAACCTTTAATCCCGCCTTGGCTGATCCTGAGGTCTTGTCCTGAACAGTAACAGCGACATCAAATTCAACATCTTTGGCGTCTGATTGCTTGGACGCTTCGAACGCAGGATTGATGACGCCGGACGCTTCTGGGGTTTCGAGCCGCCGTTTGATTGCTTGCTCTACCCCTTCCTGTATTTGAACCAGTGTCTCAGCAATGAAATCTTTCAAGTCCATAAATTTCCCCTATCTAGATTCTACACCATGTGATTCTTTTATATTGAAGGAACAAGCATCATCACTGTATCGGCGCGATGTCCGTGAACTTCATTATAAACTCCGGTTCCTGCAAGGATCCGGAAAGTGTCATGCTTGACTCGCGAAAACAATCAGTTTTATCTCGAAAAAGACTGCCAGAAAATACCACTGGTTGCCCTTTTGAGAGAGAGCTTGCAGAGGCGAATAATTGCGAACTTGGTTCGATAAGCGTGTTTGATCCCGTGTCAGACAAGGAGTTATTCCAAGTTTTTACGTAAATATCGTCTCCAAGGTGAATCGTGAGAACGCCTTTGCCATCGTTGTTCGATGAAAGGCCGTAGACTGTTCCCACCCACCGATCGGCCCGGCCACTCTGAAACGCCGAGCAAATGTCACGCGCACGTGCCGGTCGTGCGGCACCCTTGGCCATCTCATTGGCGCCAGCTTGGTAGGCAGCTTGGCCTTGCCGCACTGCTTGGACAAAAGAAGTTTGCGATGGCGGCATCAGAGAAGTGAACGAAACAGCTGTCGCTTGTGCTCTGACTGCGCTCACGCTTCCGCCCGGTCCGCTCTTAGTCTTGCTATTGTCGCCCAACATCCAGCCTAAGGCAGCAACGCCACACACAATCCAAAATAACTTCTTCATCTCCCCCTCCTCGCCTGTCAGCTGATCAAAATTATCTGAAGTCCGGTTCGACTTTTGCGACCAAAGGTAAAGTTAGCAGCCCATTGATCCCCGGCGATCTTCTTAAGCGAGAATCGGCCCGCCCGACAGGACATAGGTGCCAAAGATGCCAAATTTTTTATCTTACGATTCCCGTGCTGGCCAGGAGGGCGGCACTGACGTTTCCGCATCTGCCTCACAGATTGCCGCAGTCATCCACACCAAAAATAAGATACCATCATTGCATCATATGCCTGATGCGTGATTGTCTTCGCATAGCCGTGGCCGCTCGTACCGGTGCGGGTCAGACGAGCTGCGCGAATGTCATCAGCTGTACAATTCAGTATTTCGTATACGGGTCACAACGCTGATCATAACGAGATTGAGTTTTACGATGTTGCAGATGCTCTGACTGGATTTCAGAGGTATCTTGCTCTTACAACACATTTTATCTTGAACGACGAAATTATCGTCAAGGCGCCTGCATTGAAAGGTGCTAGGATTTATGCACTTCCCGCGCAGCCAGGGAGCTGGAAGTTTACGGCAAATATAGCTGTTTTTGGTACCGCGCTGACTGCTCTTGCGGGCGCCGTTTATCAAGTCGGAACCGCTGATAAAGATACTCCGGTCGGCAATTTTGGCCGATCGATATATGATTACATTATATCTGAGACTGTCGGGGTTCATGTTGACTACGACAAGACAATTGGAGAAGTCTATCGTGAGCGAAAAAAGAGAGATCCGTATTTTCCTGATTTGAGTCAATCTAGACTAGACTCATTACTAGAGAAATGTGAAAGTTCTGTTGCAAAGATGCACAGGCCAATCATCGCATCAAAGACTGCAAGCAAGGCGACAATATCGGTTGGCAAGCCTGGAGGCGATGTAAATCTTACAGGGAGCCTAGATCGAGATACCTATGACTACATGTCTTACACTACAACTGACCAGAAAGAGGTAATTGTTGCCGGCAGAATAACCAGTTATAATATCAATACTTTTACTGGGCGTATATATCTTCCGGCCGAAAAACGCCCTATCGCATTTACTTTGGCGGAATTTGCTCGAAATCCAGAAAACATCGGCGCAATCGTTGCTAGCCTTTCTGCAACAGCAAAAGACAAGATTGACGGCGATAATGATATTAAATGTTTTGTTTTCCGACGCAAGAGTCGAACTGAGAGAATAAAAAGTATAGTTATATCCAAAATTATATCGCCACGATAGCAATTATTTATAAAGATATTACTAATTGAAGTCCATGTTGCGTGATATTCAGTCCTCGCAAGTGTATGATGAGCCCTGAAATATTATTGTGATGGAAATCAAGCAGCCTAACAGTTTTGAGCTCCTGTCGATCTCGGCTCCCGCATCCTCACCCCGGCGCCACCGCCGTTCTCGGGGATGAAGTCGACTCCCGCCTTCTCGAACGCCAGCTGGAGCAGCGTGCGATTGCTCTCTCGCATCTCGCCGCCCTTCTCGAACGCCCGAACCGTGACGACGCTCAGCCCGGTAGCGGCGCTTAGATCGGCCTGCGTCCAATCGAGAAGCCCACGGGCGGCGCGGCACTGAGCGGGCTCGATGGCAGCCATCTAAGTTTCCTTTTTAGAAAGTTTCTCTTGCTGGGTGCTGCATCGTCCGGTACTTTCCTTTTTAGAAGGTTAAGACTGGAAAGGGAAAGCCGATGGCAGCCCGCCGCTCACTCTCCTGGACTCAGGCAATGCACGAGATGGCCGCCGATCGCCAACCGGCGGTGGCCCGTCGCGCCCATCTGGCGAGCCTCCAAGCTGCCAGGGAAGAGAAGCTGAGGGCAGCGAGCGGCACCAAGGCTGGGCTCTGGACCGTAGCGGGCGGCTTCGATCGTCGCCGCATCATGGTTCACGCGATCCAGTCTGCCCGCGCCGTCCTGAACGGCTGCCTCGCCCGTGGATGCTGGCGCACCGCCATGTCGCACGGCCTGAAGACCGCTTGGGCCGCCGCACATGCCGCCCGGCGAGCCGCCACCCACTGACCCCTCACCCACCAGGAAGGAGACCGTCATGTCCAAGTCCGCCCATCGTGCCGCCCGTAAGGCCGTTCTGCACTTTCAAGACCAAATCGAGGTGCTGGCGAAGTCCGATCCGGCCCGGGTCATCGTATTTGCGAACGCTGCGATTTCCGCTGCGAGAATCGTCATCGAGAGATACGATGTTGAGAGCGACGCTCTGGAGGCGTTCGAAGAGTTCTTCGCTCCCGTGATCGTTGATGAGGCCGCCGCCTGACGGGCGAGGCCGCCGGGGAGCGCAAGAGGCGACGCGCTCAACCCGGCGGGGACGTAGCCAAGGGGGCATCGGCGTCGCGCCTTGGTGAATTGCGTTATAAATCAATCGCTTAAGTAGCGCAACATTGTAGCGCGTACATCACGGCGTGCTCGCTCCATCACATCAGTACGCATCCACTCATCCACGCCGTGACGTAGCTACGTAACTACGTCACGGCGTAAATGCGTGTTCCCTGCCCTGCTGCGGTATGGAAGCGGGTAAGCGAGCCAAGGGCTCACTCACCGAGCACCCACGACAATGATCAATGTCGCGCCTCATGCATCCGTGATGCTTTAAGATATTGCATTATTTTGATCACTGTTTATTTCTATATGATCCTAAAATTGATTCTACATGATATAGATTATCTGATATTTTTATTTCAAAAATTTCTTTTGCGTCGCGTAAGACATTGATTGCGTGGTTTGTCATAACTTCTGCAATAACAATCAAATCTTTTCGCTGGCTTTCTGTCCATGAACGGCAAGCTCGTGCAATCATATTGTCAAGCTGTTCGTTCGTGCAATTGTTCTCCATTATGTAATCTGACAGACCGGCAGCAAGATTTGCGATTTGCCTTATATCTTTAGGAGACTCAATTTCTATTTCTGATTCATTTTCCTCCTGCGAGGTGTCTGATTTATTTAGGAAGGCTGAAAAATCAATTATATTGGCTGACATCTGTTATTCTCCTACATCTAGCCCGTCCCTGTCATTGCATCAGCGACGAGTGGCAGCCTCACCCAAGGGCTTCTTCGATGACAGACACATCGCCCGGGGGCCCAATCATGCAAGCTCGCGCCGCGATACGAAACCATGATACAAATGCGCCTGCGGTGGCCGATCGGCGCCAATGAAATCAATGACTTACGTGATTAGCTGTCCTTGATGCCGAAGGGCACGCCTTCGAGGGGGCGCGCCCGCCCGTCCCGGATCCGCCGGGCACTCTCCTTCGCCGCGGCTCGCGCGTCCGGCACCGGGGCGAGCACCGCGTCGCGGCCGGAGGGGTGGCGGGCGATGCGCTCGGTCAAGGCGGCGAGGAGCGCCACCGGGTCGGTGGTGCCTGCGGCATAGGCGGCCTGGAGGGCACCGATCCCGAGCCCGTGCGGCGGCCCGTCCTCGACCGGGGGCAGGGGTGGGGCGGCGGGTGCCGCCTCCCCGGTCGTGTCGGCCGCCTGCCGCAGGCGCCGCTCGGCCCAGGCCGGCTCGGGCGCAGTCCGGTCCCAGGAAGGGGGCAGGTCCCGGGCCGGGGCGCCTTGCGCGACCGTGCCGGCCAGGATGGTGCGGGCGACGAGCGCGTCGGACACGCTCACGCGGCGATCTCCACACGATCCTGCCGGCAGGCCATCAGCGGCTGGATCCGGGTGCCGAAGGTGTCGAGGCCTCCGAGGAAGTCGTCGAAGGTCAGCATGATGCCCTTCACCCCCGGCACGGTGGCCGCCTCGTCGAGCATCCGCGCCACCTTGGCGTAAGAGCCCACCAGCGTGCCCATGTTGAAGTTCACCGCCCCCTCCGGCAGGTTCATCCAGGTCGCGGTCGAATCGGCGGAGGCGGCCTTGTCCTGATTGCTCTGGTCGAGCATCCAGGCGAGCGCCGCCACGTCGGCGCCCTGGCGGTAGGCCATCCAGCGCGCCTCCGCCGCCGCGTCGGTCTCGTCGGCGATCACCATCATCAGCACGGTGGAGCCGACGTCGCGCCCGGTCTTGGCGGTCGCCTCGATCAGCCGGGCGCAGGTCGGCGCGCAGGCGGTCGGGGTGTTGAGGCCGGTGCCGAGCACGAAGTTGTAATCGGCATATTGGGCCGCGAATTCCATGCCCCGCCCGCTCTGGCCAGCGGCGACGATCGGGATCGGGCTCGACGGCACAGGCTTCATCATGCAGCCCTCCATCCGGAAGTGCTCGCCCTTGAAGTCGGAATGTCCGGTCTCCCACAGCTCCTTCATCACCCGGACGTATTCGGTGGAGTAGTCGTAGCGGTAGCCGAAATAATCGTCGCCGGGCCACAGGCCCATCTGCGCATATTCCGCCTTCTGCCAGCCCGACACGATGTTCACCCCGAACCGGCCGGGGGCGATCGACTCGATCGTGGTCGCCATGCGGGCGACCAGGGCTGGCGGCAGGGTCAGCACCGCGGTCGAGGCGAAGAGCCTGATCCGCTCGGTCACCGCCGCGAGGCCCGCCATCAGGGTGAAGGATTCGAGGTTGTAGTCCCAGAACTCGGTCTTGCCGCCGAACCCGTGCAGCTTGATCATCGAGAGGGCGAAATCGAGCCCGTAGCCTTCCGCCTTCTGCACGATCGCCTTGTTGAGGGCAAAGCTCGGCTTGTATTGCGGGGCCGCCTCCGAGATCAGCCAGCCGTTGTTGCCGATCGGGATGAACACGCCGATATCCATGGCGAAGCTCCGGGTTCCGGTGGGCGGCGGAAGGGCCGTCCGGAGGGGCTTTGCAGGATCGGGGCCGTTTTCAGGTCACGTGCAGCGCGCTCGCGATGTCGGTGCGGGAAAAATCGTCGCCGACGAAGAGCAAGGGGCATCCGTGTGCCCTGGCCAGCGCGTAGGCGAAGCAATCGCCCAAGTTCAGGCCGGCCGGATGCACACCCTTTCCCCATTGGGCGTAGGCCGTCGCGCAATCGTGGGCCACGGCTGCCGTGACGGGGATCACGTCGAAGGCGAGATCATCGACCAAGGCTCTCACGGTGTCGCCGACATTTCGCCGCTCCGAGACGATCAGGGCTTCGGCCAAGGTTCCCGCCGAGATCAGAACGTCGAACTCGTCGGCAAGAACGGTCATGCAGGCTGCAGCCTGCAACTCGCCCTGAACGATCGCCATGAGAGCCGACGTGTCGACGACGATCATCCGGGCAGGCCGTCATCGTCGTACAGGAAATCCTGGCTTCGAGCAGCGCAAGGACCGGGCGTCACCTTGGCACGACCGGCCTCTCGGGCGGCCATGAGGATCCGCTCCCGCTCCGCCACGGATTGCGGCGCCCTCACCGGCACCAGCCGCACGGCGGCCCGGCCCTGGCGGGTGAGAATCACCTCGTCGCCGGTCTCTGCCCGCCGCACGAGGTCGGCCAACTGCCCTTCTGCTTCCGAGAGGGAAACCTTCATGACGTTATTCCGACTCGTTGCCGACAAGAAAGTGGACCGGTGGAAGAGTGGACTGTGCGGTGGCCTCGTTCAATAGGCCTGCTGCTCGGACCCGGTGCGGATCGGGGGCCGCCGGTGGGCCGTTGCGGACCGTGTCGCCATCCATGACGATGGTCCCCGACAGTCCAGGATCGCTCCATGTCCGCGCCGACCATCCGGATCGCCCGCGACCCCGCAGCGGACGTCTGGTCCGTCGAAGAAAGCGACGGGCCGGGCCTCGGGGCCGAGGCGGCGACCGCGGACGCCCTGATCGCCCGCCTGCCTGTCATCGTGGCGGATCTGCGCGACGAGGGCGGTCCCGTCCCGGTCGGGATCGTGATCGGCTAACGCCCCCGCCGCGCCGTCAGCACCGAGGCCCCCAGCACCGCCAGGCTCACCGCCCCGATCAGCAGCGTCGAGATCGCGTTGATCTCCGGGGTCACGCCGAGGCGGACCTGGCTGTAGAGGCGCATCGGCAGGGTGGTGGCGCCGGGCCCCGAGACGAAGCTCGC
Source organism: Methylobacterium aquaticum (assembly GCF_016804325.1). Lineage (NCBI taxonomy): Bacteria > Pseudomonadati > Pseudomonadota > Alphaproteobacteria > Hyphomicrobiales > Methylobacteriaceae > Methylobacterium > Methylobacterium aquaticum. Next base: position 2,635,932 of record NZ_CP043627.1, on the reverse strand, counting down.
GATCACGAGGTCGTCCATCGACAGGGTGAAGGCCAGGAGGAAACCCGCGACGACCGCGGGCGCGATCAGCGGCAGGGTCACGGTGCGGAACACCGTGACGGGCGCGGCGCCGAGATCGGAGGCGGCCTCGAGCAGCGAGCGGTCGAGGTGGCGCAGCCGGGCCTGGACCACGACGGCGACGAAGCAGAGCGTGAAGGTCGCGTGCGCGATCACGATGGTCCAGACGCCGCGCGGAACGCCCAAGCCCACGAAGAGCAGCAGCAGCGACAGGCCGGTGATCACCTCCGGCATCACCATCGGGGCGTAGACGAGCCCGGTGAGGAGCGGCCGGCCGGGGAAGCGCCGGCGCCCGTCCAGGGCCAGGGCCGCGAGCGTGCCGAGCACGGTCGCGAGGCTCGCCGAGGCGAGAGCCACCTTGAGGGTGACGAGGGCGGACTCGACCAACGGGCCGTTGTCGAGGAGGCCGGCATACCATTGCGTCGAGAACCCGGCCCAGACCGTGACCAAGCGCGACGCGTTGAACGAGTAGACGACGAGGACCAGGATCGGCCCGTACAGGAAGGCCAGCCCCAGACCCAAGGCGGCCCAGGCGAGCGGATGGGGGCGGTGCATGTTACGGCCGCTCCAGCCGGCGGGCCTCGGCCTCGCGAAACAGCACCACCGGGCCGGCGACGATGACGAGGAGTACTACCGCCACCGCGGAGGCGAGCGGCCAGTCGCGGTTGGAGAAGAACTCGCTCCACAGGACCCGCCCGAGCATCAAGGTGTCCGGCCCGCCGAGGAGATCCGGGATGATGAACTCGCCGGTGATCGGGATGAAGCACAGCAGCGCCCCGGCGACGAGGCCGGGCCACGACAGCGGCAGGGTCACGGTGCGGAAGGCGGCAAGCCGGCTCGCCCCGAGGTCGCGGGCGGCCTCGATCAGCCCGCGGTCGAGCCGTTCGAGCACCGCGTAGAGCGGCAGCACCATGAACGGCAGGTAGGCATAGACCACCCCGATCATCACCGCCGCCGGGGTGTTGAGGATCTCGATCGGTCTCGCAATCAGCCCGAGCGCCATCAGCGCCTGGTTGAGCAGCCCGTCGGCCTTCAGGATCGCGATCCAGGCATAGACCCGGATCAGGAAGCTGGTCCAGAACGGGATCACCATCAGGGCGACGAGGAGCGGCTGCCAGGCCTTCGGCGCCCGCGCCATCGCGTAGGCGATCGGGTAGCCGACGAGGATCAGGAGCAGGGTGGCGCCGAAAGCCACGGTCAGCGAGGTCAGGCCCGCATCGAGATAAAGCGGGTCGGCGATCAGCGTGCGGTAATTCTCGAAGTCGAGGGCGGCGAGCACGTCGGCCCACCCGGCGAGGCCGGCATCCCAGTCGAGCACCGGGGTATAGGGCGGCAGGGCGGTAGCCGGGTCCGACAGGCTGATCTTGACGACGACCAGGAACGGCAGGCCGAAGAATGCGACGAGCCAGAGCAGCGGCAAGGCCGGCAGGCGCGAGGACCGCAGGGCGTCGCGAAACCGTGCCCTCATGCGGAATCCGCCGGCAGCAGCGAGGCATCGTCCGGCGCGAAGGCGAGATGCACCGGGGCGCCGACGGCCGGACCCGCCCCGGGCGGCCCCGAGGCGCGCAACACCCGCCCGTCGGCGAGGCCGACCCGGTAGAGGATTTTTTCTCCGAGATAGGTCGCGTCGAGAAGGGTGCCGGCCAAACCCTCTTCGGCGAGCCGAAGCCGTTCGGGCCTGAGCGTCAGGAGGCCGGGCGCCCCGGCCGGACCGGCGCCGTGATGGTCGACGGCCCGCAGGCGGCCGTAGGGCGTGTCGAGGTCGCGCACCGCGCCGGCCCCGCCCTCCCCGAGCCGGCCCTCGATCAGGTTCACGTCGCCGAGCAATCCGGCGACGTAGCGCGTCGCCGGGCGCTCGTAGAGCTCGGCCGCCGGTCCGACCTGAACCAGCCGGCCCGCCGCCATCACGCCGATGCGGTCGGCGAGCACCATCGCCTCGGCGGGGTCGTGGGTGACGACCACGAAGGTGGTGCCGAGCCGGCGCTGCAACGCCCGCAGCTCGGCTTGCGTCTCCTCCCGCAGGGCGCGGTCGAGGGCGCCGAGCGGCTCGTCGAGGAGCAGCACCCGGGGTCGCTTGGCGAGAGCCCGGGCGAGCGCCACCCGCTGGCGCTGGCCGCCGGAGAGCTGGTCGGGCCGGCGGTGGCCGAGGGCGTCGAGCTGGACCAGGCGCAGCATCTCGGCGACCCGGGCGGCGACCTCCGCCTTGCCCAAAGCTTCCCGCTCCAGCCCGTAGGCGACGTTCCCCGCCACGTCCTTGTGCGGAAACAGGGCGTAGGACTGGAACATCATGTTGACCGGCCGCCGGTGCGGCGGCACCCCGGCAAGATCCTGCCCGTCGAGGAGGATTGTTCCGGCGCTCGGTTCCTCGAAGCCGGCCACCAGGCGCAGCAGCGTGGACTTGCCGCAGCCGGACGGCCCGAGCAGGCAGAACACCTGGCCGGGCGCGAGGTCGAGATCGACGCTGTCGACGGCGGGATGGGAGCCGAAGCGCTTCGACACCGCCGCGAAGCGGAGGTGGCCGGGCGCGGGCGAGGGCGTGGAGGAAGCAGGCGTCGTCACGTCGTCCGGGCGGCGCGGGCGGGCGGGAGCCCGACATCTAGCCCGGGAAACCCCTGCCCGGGAAGAGCCCCGCCGGGTCGGGGCCCGGCAGGGGCCGGGCCGGCGGTCAGGACCCTTGTCTCGACCGGGGCGGCCTGTTCATCCGCGAGATGTCATTGGACCAATGGCGATGACGCTGGGTCTTGTCCGATGTCGAACACCGCGTGTATTGTCATCGACGACACGCGTGAGACCGTCCGTTGCGTCCCTCGACCCGGCGGTCCTCCGCATCTCCTCCCGAGACGTGTCGCAGACTTGGCGCCTCTCTCCGGTCCCGGCGGGAGGCGTTTTTCTGCGTGGACGGGACGGCTCTCAATGCGCGTCCGCCCCCGCCCCGCCGGGCCGCGGCCGGCGGATCATCGGCGTGGCGCAGGCCATCAGCACGAACATCACGGTCAGGATCAGGAACACGTCGGAGAAGCTCATCAGGAGCCCCTGCATCCGCACCGTGTTCATCATCGCCTTGAGCGCCATGGCGTCCGGGTTGCCGGCGAGCCCCGCAAAGCCCTTGGCCATGCTGTCGAGTCGCTCCAGCACCATCGGATTGGTCCAGGTGAAGCGCTCGTGCAGGCGGGCGAGGTGCAGGTCCCAGCGGTCGTTGAGCGTCGTGTTGATGAGCGCCAGCCCCACCGCGCCGCCGAGGTTGCGGGTGAGGTTGTAGAGGCCCGACGCGTTCTTCATCCGGGCCGGCGGCAGGGTGCCGAGCGCGATGTTGTTGATCGGGATCATGCACAGCATCAAGGAGCAGCCGCGCAAAACCTGCGGCCACAGCAACTCGTAGAAGTCCCAGTCCTTGGTGATGCCGGTGACGATCCAGGTGCCGGCCGCGAAGCCCGTGAATCCGATCGCCATCATGATCCGCGGATCGACCTTGGCCGAGAGGCGCCCGGCGATGGGAGCGGTGGCGAACATGCACAGGCCGGAGACGAACATCGTCTCGCCGATCTGGAGCGCCGAGTAGCCGCGGACCCGGCCGAGATAGACCGGATACAGGTAGGTCAGGCCGTAGAGGCCGATGCCCATGACGAAGCTGAACAGGCAGCCGGCGGCGAAGTTGCGGTCGGAGAAGGCCTTGAGGTCGACGATCGGCTGCTCGGCGGTGAGCGCCCGCCAGAAGAAGCCGATGCAGGCGACGGCGCAGACAATCGCCGCGGCGAAGATCGCCTCCTCCTGGAACCAGTCGTGGGTCGGGCCCTCCTCCAGCACGTATTCGAGGCAGCCGAGGAACGCCGCCATCAGGCCGAGGCCGGCCCAGTCGAAGCGCTTGAGCAGGTCGAGGTTCGGCTTGTCGAAATCGACCAGCAGGTAGGTCGAGACCGTGACGAAGATGCCCGGCACGATGTTGATGAGGAAGAGCCAGTGCCAGTTGAACAGGTCGGTGAGGTAGCCGCCGACGGTCGGGCCGATGGTGGGGGCGAGGGTCGCGACGAGCCCGATCATCGGCGAGACGATGCTGCGCTTCGAGGCCGGGAAGATCGTGAAGGCCGAGGCGAACACCGTCGGGATCATGCCGCCGCCGATGAAGCCCTGCAGGGCGCGCCAGACGATCATCTCGCCGATCGTCGACGAGGTGGCGCACATCAGGCTCATCAGGGTGAAGCCGCCGGCCGAGATCACGAACATCCAGCGGGTCGAGAGCACCCGCGACAGGGTGCCCGAGAGCGGGATCGAAATCACCTCGGCGATGAGGTAGCTCGTCTGCACCCACGGGATCTCGTCGGCCGAGGCCGAGAGGCCGGCCTGGATCTCGGCGAGGGACGCCGAGACGATCTGGATGTCCAGGATCGCCATGAACATCCCGAACACCATGCAGATGAACGCCACCATGCGGCGGCGGTCGATCGGCGCGTCGGCGGGCGCGGGGGTCGCGGCCATGTCGGATAAGCCTGCTGGATTTTAGATTGAGGGAGAGTCTGTTTGACTCGACCTGACGATGCTAAGGCGCGTCTCCCCTCTCCCGAGTGGGAGAGGGGTCGGGGTGAGGGTGGCTCGGTTTCCGCAATGATCCTGAACCGTCGAGCTGCGCAGCTCGACGCTCGGCGACCTATTCTGAAGCCGAGCCACCCTCACCCCTACCCCTCTCCCACACGGGAGAGGGGATCCCGCGCTCTACGATTGTCTTCTTTGGCTCACCGCCCCGCCGTACGAACGGCCGGCGAAGTCTTCCCCTCCGACACCGCCTGATGCGGCTCGATCGGGGCCGGGGGCTTCGTCTCGTCGAGGCCGCGCGTATCGACCCGCACCACCACCGAGAGGCCCGGCCGCAGCAGGCCCTCGCGGGCGATTGCCTCGGGCACCCGCACCCGGACGGGCAGGCGCTGGACGATCTTGGTGAAGTTGCCGGTCGCGTTGTCCGGCGGCAGCAGGCTGAACACCGAGCCGGAGGCCGGCGACAGGCTCTCGACGGTGCCGACGATGTCGCGGTCGGGCCAGGCATCGACCCGGATGTGGACCGGCTGGCCGACCCGGACCCGGCCGAGCTGGGTCTCCTTGAAGTTGGCGTCGACCCGGGCGCTCTGGAGCGGCACCAGCGCGGCGATGCGCGAGCCCGGCCCGACATAGGCGCCGGCCTCCGTCGCCTTGTTGCCGATCACCCCGTCGAAGGGCGCGCGGAGCACCGTGAAGGTCAGGTCGCGCTTGGCGCGGTCGACGGCGGTGCGCAACTCGGCGGCGAGGTTCTCGGCTTCCTTCGTCTGCGCCTCCAGCACCGCGACGTTGGCCTGGAGCGCGATCAGGTTGGCCTCGGCGCCCTTCACGGTGGCGTCCGACCGGTCGCGATCGGCCCGGGACTGCTCCAGGCGCGACTTGGCGGCGAATTCGGATTGCGCGAGCTGCTGCTGGCGCTGGTAATCGGCGGCGGCCCTCACCTGGTCGGCCTTGGCGGCGTCGATCTGGGCCTGGCCCTGGAGCACCTGGGCCCGGGCGGCCTCGGCCTGGCGGGCGATGCGGGCGATGACGCTGCCTTGCGTCGCCAGCTTGTCCTCGGCGGCCTTCAGCGCCAGGCGGTAATCGCCGTCCTCGATCCGCGCGATGACGTCGCCGGCCTTGACCGCCTGGCCGTTCACCACCGGCACCGCCTCGAGGTAGCCCGAGACCTTGGCGGCCAGCGTCGAGATGTCGGCCTGGACGTAGGCGTCGTCGGTGGTGACGAAGAAGCGGCCGGTCGTCCACCATTCGTGGCCGGCATAGGCGCCGTAGGCGCCGCCGCCGGCGACGAGCGCGAGCAGGATCAGGCGGCGCAAGGGGCGCTTGCGCTTCACGGGCGGAGCCGCGGCGGCCGGTGCCGCCGCCTGGGGGGCGGCCCTCTCCATCGCCGGCGCGGCCTTGCCGGCCGCCTCGCCGGCGGGCCGGCCCTGCGCGTAATCGTCTCGGAACGCCATCGTCTGTCACCCGTCCTCGGGGATCGCCCCGCCACCATCCCCCGAAGCGGTTGACGGCTCTCGAACGACCGCGATACTACGTTGACCGAACCGTTCGGTCAATCGATCCTGTGTGCGCCGCACACGCTCGATCGCAGGCCCGATTGATCGCCGCGGCGGCACCCCCCACATTGGGCTTCAGGCCCCCATGGCACCCCGATGAGCGACGCCCCGTTAAGCCCTCCCCCGCCGATACCGAGAAGCGCCGCCAGATCCTGGACGGGGCCCGCGAGGTCTTTCTCGCCAGCGGCTTCGACGGCGCCAGCATGGGGGCGATCGCCAAGGCGGCGGGCGTCTCGAAGGGCACGCTCTACGTCTATTTCGAGAGCAAGGAGGCCTTGTTCGAGGCGCTGACGGTCGAGGAGAAGCGGAGCCTCGCCGAGAACATCTGCCGCCTCGACCACGACGACCCCGACATCGCCGCCGTCCTGCGCCGCCTCGGCACCAGCCTGATGGAGGCGATGGTGCGGCCCGACCACATCGCCTCGGTGCGGATGGTGATCGGCGCGGCGGAGAAATTCCCGCGCTTCGGCCGGGCCTTCTACGAGGCGGGACCGCTGCTCGGCCGCACGCGCCTGCGCGCCTATCTCGACGCCCAGGTGGCCGCCGGCCGCCTGCGCGCGATGGACACCGACCTCGCCGCCCGCCACTTCTTCGATCTCTGCGCCGCCACCACGATGCGCCGCCTGCTCTTTTCCGTCGGCGACCCGCCGACCGAGGCGGAAACGACCTACTGGGTGGCGGAGGCGGTGCGGGTTTTTCTGGCGGGGTATGGGCCGGAGGGGCAGTAGGGGCGAGCGCCTGTCCTTCGATCAAGGGACTGCTTAGGGTGGGAAGCGGATGAGGAGCATGGTGGGCCTTCAACTGCGTGAGGTCACGAAGGACACAGTGCGCGCGGTATGTGCGTTGGAGGTCCGCGACGAACAGAAGGACTATGTTGCGTCGAACGCGCTCTCCATCGCTCAAGCGCATTTCGAGCCGAGCGCGGTGTTCCGCGCAGTCTACCTCAGCGAGCAGCCCATCGGGTTTGTTCAGTGGCGAGAGGCTGAGACGCCGGGGACGGTCATCCTCTGGCGCTTGATGATCGACCGACGACACCAAGCCGGAGGCCACGGCCGGGATGCACTGGCGCTTGCCTTGGCGCAAATGAAGTCGAGCGGGTTCGCGACGGTCGAAACGAGCGTGATTTTGGGACCAGAAAGCCCTCTCAATTTCTACTTGAGCCAGAATTTTGAGGAAGTCGGTCGAACGACGCCAAATGGGGAGTGGTTGTTAAGGCGGACTCTATAGCCGTCCACCATACGTGTTGGTTCGAAAGCCGACATGCGACGGTCGAACAGGCTGGCTTCCGACCCCAAGCAGATTTCGTAAAAGTGGCTGCCTGTTTTGCGACAAAAATCTGCGACAAAACAACAAAATAGAGCATTTTACGACGAAGTGGATACCGGTTCTTCGTAGAAAATGCGGCAAAAATCAATGATTTAGAGAGCTTCGCGATTGCAACGCGATCGTGAAGTGCTCTAAGCGGACGAAGCGTTGGCCTGCCAACGCAAGTCTGCTTAACCCCGCTCGGCCCGCCATGCGGCGAGGAGCGCCGCTTCTTCTGCCTCCGTCAGGCCCGTGATCGGACCGCTCCCTGCCTTCAGCCAGTGCAGGGTGTCGCGGGCGGTCTCCTCCAGGGGCCGAACCGTCAGGCCCGCCGCGATGGTCGCCGAGACGTCGCGGGAGGCGTCGCCTATCGTGTCCGGCAGCGGGAGCGGTAGGGAGAACGGGCCCGACTCGCGCCCGACACCGTGGCGGTCGAGGAAAGCCTGATCCACCCACGCATAGGTGCAGGCCGAGCCGAGGGCGTCGGCGCAGCGTTCGAGGAAGGTGCGGCGGGTGCAGGCCGGCGCGACGGCATCGAACCGCCCGGCGAGGCCGCGCTCTGCCGCGCCGACGATCCAGGCCGCGAGGTCGCGCCCATCGATCAGCTGCACCGGGTCCTCGGGGGCTGCCGGCGCCAGCACCTCGCCGCCGCGGGCGAGCCGGGCTATCCAGTAGCCGAACCGCCCGGTCGGGTCGCCTGGGCCGACGATCAGGCCCGCCCGGCAGATCAGGGCCGTCCCGAAGACCCGCTCGCAGGCCACCTTGGCGGCGCCGTAAGGCCCGTCCTCCGCCGGTGCGAGGAGCGGCGCCGTCTCCGCCCGCTGCCCCGGCGTCTCCGTATCGGCATAGACGCTCGTCGACGACACGAAGGTCCAGTGCCCGACCCGGCCCTCGAGCGCCGCCAGCGCCCGCCGGACCTGGTGAGGCGCGCGCGCCACGTCCACCGCCGCGTCGAACGTCTCCCGCCCGAGGGCCGCCAGCCCGTCCGGCCGGTCGCGGTCCACCGCGACGAAGCGAGTCCCCGGTGGTCTCTCGCCCGACAGCCCCCGCGCGGCGCAGGTCACCGCGTGGCCGCGGGCGACGGCCTGCGCAGCGATCGCCCGCCCCACGAATTGCGTGCCGCCGAGCACCAGCACCCGCATGGGACGCTCCCGTCGAGACCGTCAGATTCCGATCACCTGCCGCATCGCCACCAGCGTGCGGAACGCACGCACGTTCGGATCGTCGTGGAACACCGCGCGGGTGAAGGCCTCGTACTCCGCCATGCCGGGCAGGCGCAGCTCGAGCACGAAATCGGCCTCGCCGGTCACGTACCACGCCGCCCGCACCTCGGGCCGCGCGCGCAAGGCCCGCACGAAGGCGTCGAGCCGGTCGGAGGTCTCGCGCTCCAGCGAGACCAGGACGTGCAGGCAGAGCGGCGTGCCGAGGACCGCCGGATCGACTATCGCCACGTCGGCGACGATGACGCCCTCCCGGCGCAAGCGCCGCAGCCGGCGCAAAACCGCGCTTTCGGACAGGCCGACCCGTTCGGCCAGGACCCGCGCCGGTGTCAGGTTGTCGGCCTGGACCGCGGCGAGGAGGGCGCGGTCGAAGTGGTCGAGGGTGACGGTTTCCGGCATGGCGGGGCCCGGTGACGGCGAAAACCGCCACAGATTAGCACCGTTTCGGCGCCAACCGGCGCTGGTCTCCGGCATGATCGAGGCATGACCGACGCCGCCTCCCCCTGCCCTTCCCCCGCGGCCTCGCCCGAGGCGATCGCCGCCTTCCTGCGCGGGCTCGATCCGGCCTATGCGCCGACGCCGCTCTGCACCCTGCCGGCCCTGGCCCGACGGCTCGGCGTGGCGCAGGTCCTCGCCAAGGACGAGAGCGGCCGCAGGCTCGGCAGCTTCAAGTCGCTCGGCGGCACCTATGCCGGGCTGATGGCGCTCGCCCGCACCGCCGGGACGAGCCCGGCCGATCTCCTCGCCGCGCGGCCCGCCGGGCAGCCGGCGCTGATCTGCGCCAGCGACGGCAATCACGGCCTCGCGGTCGCCGCTGCGGCGCGGTTCGCCGGGGCTCCGGCCCGGGTCTTCCTCCATGCAGGCGTGCCGCCGTGGCGGGAGCGGCGCATTCTCGATGAGGGCGCCGGGATCGTCCGGATCGCCGGCACCTACGACGATGCCGTCGAGGCGGCGGCCGCATCGTCCCGCGATTCTGCCGGCCTGCTGATCGCCGACACCACCGACGATCCCAACGATCCGGTCGTCCGGGACGTGATGGCCGGCTACGGCGTGATGGCGGCGGAGATCCGCGACCAGGCCGAGGACCGTCCGACCCACCTGTTCGTCCAGGCCGGCGTCGGGGGGCTGGCCGCCGCGATGGCCGAGGGCCTGGCCGGCTGGCTCAGCCCCCCGGGCCTCGTCGTGGCGGTGGAGCCCGAGCAGGCGGCCTGCCTCGCCCCGGCACTGGCCGCCGGCCGCCCGGTCCGGGTGCCGGGCGATCTCCACACCGCCGCCGAGATGCTGTCCTGCGGCGAGGCCAGCGCCCCGGCCCTCGCGGCCCTGGCGCGCCACGGCGCCAGGGTCGCGACCGTGACCGAGGCGGAACTGATGCGGGCCCCTACCCTTCTCGCCGAGGCGGGCGGCCCCGCGACGACGCCGTCGGGTGCCGCGGGCCTCGCCGGCCTGCTGGCCGTGCTCGCCGACCCGGCCCGGGCGGCGGAATTCCGCATCGACCGGGACAGCCGTATCCTCGTCCTCGTCACCGAGGCGGCCCCGCAGGAATCTCCGGAGGCGGCATGACGGCGATCGACCCCGCTCTCATCCAGGACGTGATCGCCTGGCGGCGCGACCTGCACGCCCATCCGGAATTCGGGTTCGAGGAGCGGCGCACTGCCGCCTTCGTGGCGGGACGCCTGCGGGAATTCGGCCTCGACGTCGCCGAGGGGATCGGCGGCACCGGCGTGGTCGGCACGCTCCGGCGCGGCCGCGGCACGAAGGTCGTAGCGCTGCGCGCCGACATGGACGCCCTGCGCATCACTGAACAGGGCACGCATCCCCACCGCTCGCGGGTCGCGGGCACCATGCATGCCTGCGGCCATGACGGCCATACGGCGATGCTGCTGGGGGCCGCCCGGCTTCTCGCCACCGAGGGCGGCTTCGACGGGACGGTGCGGTTCCTGTTCCAGCCCGCCGAGGAATGGGGCCGCGGCGCCCTGGCGATGCTCGACGACGGCCTGATGGAGCGCTTCCCCTTCGACGAGATCCACGGCCTGCACATCATGCCCGGTCTGGGCATCGGCCGCCTCGAGACCCGGCCCGGGCCGATCATGGCGGCGGAGGACAATTTCGAGATCGTGCTCCGGGGCGTCGGCGGCCACGCCGCCCGGCCGCAGAGCGGCCGCGAGGTCCTGGTCGCGGCCTGCGCCACCGTCATGTCGTTGCAGACGATCGTGTCGCGCCGCCTCGATCCGACGGAGGTCGGGGTCGTCTCGGTGACGGAGCTCGTCACCGACGGCACCCGCAACGCCCTGCCCGGGCAGGCCCGCATCCTCGGCGATGCCCGCAGCTTCCGGCCCGAGGTCAGCGCGGAAATCGAGCGGCAGATGCGGGTGATCGCCGAGGGAACGGCCCTGGCCTACGGTGTCGACGCCGAGGTCGGCTATACCCGCGAATTCATCCCCCTCCTCAACGATCCCGCCCTGACCGAGGAGGCGCTGACTGCCGCCGCCGGCGCGCTCGGGCCGCAGAACGTCGCCGTCGCGTCGGCGCCGCTCGCCGCATCGGAGGATTTCGCCCGCTTCCTCGCGCATGTGCCGGGCTGCTTCGTCTTCCTCGGCAACGGCGATTCGGCGCCGCTCCACAACCCGACCTTCGATGTCGACGACGCCGCCCTGCCCTTCGGCGTGGCCTATCACGCCGCCCTGGTCCGGCGCCGCCTGCCCGTCTCAGGTTGAGGTCCCGGATGCCCGCGATCGATGCCGCCCCGCTTCCTCGGCCGCCTCGCCGCCCTCGCCGAGATCGGCCGCGATGCTGTCGCCGGCTGGATGCGCGAGGCCGGATTGGCGGTCGACATGGCCAGGGCGGGGCGCGGCGGTGTCACGCCACCTTCTTCGTCTGCTCGAGCATGCCGTCTCCCATCGTGTGCTCGGAGTAGCGCTCGATCGGCTCCGGCCGGCCCATCAGGTATCCCTGCGCGGCCTGGCAGTCTTCCGAGATCAGGAATTCGAGCTCGCCGGTCGTTTCGACGCCTTCCGCGAGAACCGGCAGGCCGAGGCCGCGGCCCAGGCCGAGGACCGAACGGACGATGGCCTTGGTCTGCTCGCTCTCGTCCACCGATCGGATGAAGGAGCGATCGATCTTGATCTTGTCGAACGGGTAGGTCCGCAGGTTCGACAGGGACGAGTAGCCGGTCCCGAAATCGTCCATCGCGATGCGCAGGCCCAGGGCCTTGAGCTGCCGCAGGATCGATTGGGCGCGCGACGGATCGCGGATCAGTGCCGTCTCGGTGATCTCGATCTCCAGCCGTTCCGGTTTCAGGCCGGTCTGGAACAGGACTTCGTGGATGAGCTGCACGAAGTGGGGCGAATGGATCTGGACGGCGGAGACGTTGACGGCGATCGACAGCGGGGTCGCCCATCTCGCCGCTTCCCGGCAGGCTTCGCGCAGGACCCATTCGCCGATCTGCAGAATGGCGCCGCTCTCCTCGGCGATCGGGATGAACAGCGACGGCGACACCGCTCCGCGATCGGGATGGTGCCAGCGCAGGAGAACCTCGAAGCCGAGCATCTCGCCGCTCTGCACGTCGGTTTGCGGCTGATACACGAGCTGCATCTCGCCGCGGGCCACGGCGTGGCGCAAGTCGTGCTCGAGCAGGCGGCGCTCGCGCACCTGCGCGCCCATGTTGGCCTCGAAGAACCGGTAGGTGCCGCGGCCCTCGGACTTCGCCTTGTAGAGCGCGGTGTCGGCGTAGTTGATGAGCAGGTTGCGGTCGTCGGTGTCGTCCGGGTAGAGCGCGATGCCGACGCTGGTCGCCGCCATCGGAACGTTGGCATCGTCGCTGCCCGACCGGAGCACCTCGAGGATCTGCTCGGCGAGCCTCCCGGCCTCGACGGCGTGTTCGCATGGCAGCAGGATGGCGAATTCGTCGCCGCCGAGCCGCGCCATCAGCTGGTTTTCCTTCAGCAGCGTCGTGACGGACCGCGCGACGTTCACCAGCAGGGTGTCGCCGGTCGCGTGGCCGAAGAGGTCGTTGACCTCCTTGAAGCGATCGAGATCCAGGCAGAGGACGGCGAGCTTCCGCTTCGTCGCCTGGGCGACCTTCAGCTCCTGGTCGAGGCGTTCCCGGAAGCTCGCGCGGTTGGCGAGGCCCGTCAGCGGATCGTGGTAGGCCAGGAACTGGATCTGTCCCTCGGCCCGGCGCCGGGCACGCAGATCGCGAACCGCCACGGCGTAATGCGGCCGGTCGCCGTAGGTGATGGGACGCAGGATCACCTCGACGGGGATCGTCCCGCCTTCGGCGCAGACGAGCTCGACCTCGACCGCCTGGTCGGGATCACCGGCGAGCCCGAGCTGGGTCATCGCCTTCGGGAGGAAGCGGGACAGCTCCGCACCGATCAGGTCGGCCGCCGGCGAGCCGGCGAGCCGGCAGAAGCTGTCGTTGGCGTTGACGATCCGGTTCCCCTGGCAGACGACCAGTCCTTCGACGGCGGCATTGGCGAGGCTCTGCAGCCGCTCGCGCTGCAGCGACAGATTGCGGCGGTCGCGGATGTCGAGGGCGAGGGCGGCGCAGGCGAGGGACAGGATGGCGAGGCTCGCGCCTGCGACCCCGACGGCCAGCCAGCGGGACGGGATCGCCGCATCGGAGATGACGATGGTCGGGTCCGGCATGATCGTGACCGCGCCCATCGCCGTGAAATGGTGGCTGCAGATCGCGAGCAGCAGGAAACCCGCGCCGAGAACGCCGCTGCGCAGGCCGCCGGCTCCCATGGCCACGGCGAGACCGGCCGCGCCCAGCAGGCTGCCGAGAACCAGCGAGGCCGCGACGAGGAGCGGGTCCCACTCGACGCGCCCGGCGATCTCGTAGGCGGCCATGCCGGTATAGTGCATGGCGGCGATCCCGCCGCCGAGGATCACCCCGCCGAGAACGGGCGCGGCCGGCAGCCACCGCAGCTGCGCGATCGTCAGGCCGGCGCCCGTGAGCAGGACGGCGTAGACGAGCGACAGCGCCGTCAGACCGAGATCATACCCGCTCGGCAGCGCGGGTTCGAAGGCGAGCATGGCGATGAAGTGCGTCGCCCAGATTCCGGAGCCGCCGGCCACGGCCGCGATGCCGAGCCAGAGCCGGTGCAGCCATCCCTTCAATCGGCCGGCATGTCGCAGCAATCCGATGCAGGTGCCGGCAGCGACCGTGCAGACGAGGGCGGCCAGCCCTACCAACCAGAGGTCGTGCTGCTCGATGATACAACCATAAACTTTCAGCACGCCGGCCCCACGGAGTATCTCTCTTGAGCTGCGATCGATTAAATATGCTACTCACGCTAGGTCAATGATCGGCGGTCATGAGCCTGAGAGATTGACTAATTCGCAGTAAATACGAGATTGGACAGCCGGCTCGCGCGCCTGGACTGGGATACCCTTGGACTGGGATTCCCGGGCGGCGTGGGTCGCGGGCCCGGCCGGTTCCCGTTGCCGGCGGCGCCTGCCTCACCCCCTCGGAGCGCGGTCTCGGGCCCGATGAACAGATTTTCCAGAATGTCGAGGAGGTTTCGAGATCTGCAAGGACCCATCAGACGGGGTCCGAGAGCCTGTTTGAGAATAACCTCTACCCAAGACTTGAGGCGGGCGGGATCATCCTACCCTCTGCCTCATCCTGAAGGCCTGTTTGAGTCGTCAGGCCAGAGGATCTGACGCAGATGCTGCCAACTCTCCTCGTCATCCTGGGGCTCGCCGAAGGCGAGAACCCGGGATCCATAACCGCTGACCGTCCAGGATGATGCGGAACGCGGCCCGCTTTGTCCTGCAGCGTCAGCGGTTATGGATCCCGGGTTCCGCTGCGCGGCCCCAGGATGACGAGGAGGGTTTCAGTTCAATCAGCTCACTCAAACAGGCTCTGAGGTGTCAGCCGATTGAAAATCGGCTGACCTCGAAGGAGGGCTCCAGGGATCGCAGAGGCTTCTGGAAGCCTCCTTCGAGGTCAGTCGATCTTTGATCGCCAACACCTCAGAGCCTGTTTGAGCAGGATTTTTACCCAATATTTGAGGCGGACGGGATCATCCTACCCGCTAACCTCATCCTGAGGTGCGAACGAAGTGAGCCTCGAAGGAGGGCTCCAGGGATCGCAGAGGCTTCTGGAGCCCTCCTTCGAGGTCAGTCGATCTGCGATCGCGTGCGATCTCTGATCGCCAACACCTCAGGATGAGGTGGAATGGTAGGATATCTCCTGATTTTTCTCAGTTTTTGTCAAATCACGCTGCTCAAACAGGCTCTCAGGATGAGGTGGAAGGAGAGGATATCCCATGATCCCTTTCAGCCTTGGTCAGACCGATCCGCTCGGACGGGCTCCGACAGGGGCGCGGCCGGTCCTGCGCAAGGCAATGCCGGTCCGGCCGTGACGGGACGTCCGGACGATCGCCGCCGGACGTCCCGTCCTCGACCCGCGCCCCGGCTCACGAATCCTCCCGCAACGCCTCCGCCACCCGCGCCTCCAGGATGTCCGGCCGGCGCAGGATCAGCGCGCCGCGGGTGCGGTCGACGAGGCCTTCCTGGGCCATCACGGTGAATTCCCGCGTCACCTGCTCGCGGCGGCAGCCGATGCGGGCGGCGAGCACGTGGTGGTAGGGCGGCGGGCTCACCGCGCGCTCGCCGTCGCTGCCGGGCCGGGGCGTCGAGAGGCGCAGCAATTCGGCGTAGAGCCGGTGGCGCAGGTCGAGGACCGCGTGCTCCATCAGCCGGGCGTTGAGCATCCGCACCCGCTTGGCGAGCAGCCGCAGCAGCCGGTCGGCGATCGGGGGGGCGGCGAACACGATCTCGCGGAACACCGCGGCCGGCACCACGCACAATTCACCGCGGGTGAGCGCCGTGACGTTGGCCGAGCGGCTGACCCCGTCGATGGCGGCGAGCTCGCCGAAGAACTCGCCGGCCCGCATCTCGCCCAGGATCACCTCCTTGCCGGATTGCGTCCGGTTGAGGATCCGCACCTCGCCGGAGGCGAGGAGGTAGACGTCGGTCGAGGCGTCGTCGAAATCGACCAGGATCTCGTTGGCGTCGAACCGGCGCCAGATGCAGCGCGATTCGTAGGAGGTCAGGTCGACGCCCGCATCCTTGAAGAAGGGAAACCCTGCGAGCCGACCCATCTGTTGCCCTCGACCCCGCGGATGCGGGTGTTGCCCGTTTGTCTTAGCCCGGCGCGGCCCCGCTCGCCAGGGTGCGACGGCGGCGGCAGCCGGGTCGGGGGCCGATCGGCGGAGGATTGTCCAACGGTTTACGCCTTCACGATCGTCGCACCCGTTAGTTCATGCCGGGCCATCACGTTGCGGGTATCGACGACGAGCCGGGCGTGCTCGGCCACCAGCCGGTAATCGACGCCGTCATGGTCGGTGGCGATCAGCACCGCGTCGACGGCCCGCACGGTGTCGGCGGTCAGGGGCTGCGAGCGCCGCCCGGCGAATTCCGGATGCTCGCGCGTCGCCGGCACGACCGGCACCAGGGGGTCGTGGTAGAGCGCCCTCGCCCCCCGCGCCTCGATCAGCCGGATCAGCTTCAGGGCCGGGCTCTCGCGGGTATCCTCGACGTTGCGCTTGTAGGCGAGCCCGAGCACCAGCACCGTCGCGCCCGAGAAGGCCCGGCCCGTGCGGTCGACGGCGGCGGCCAGGCGCTCGACCACGTGGTAGGGCATCCGGGTGTTGACCTCGCCGGCCAGTTCCACGAACCGGGCCGGCACGTCGAATTCCCGCGCCTTCCAGGCGAGGTAGAACGGGTCGATCGGGATGCAGTGGCCCCCTAAGCCCGGCCCGGGCTGGAACGGCATGAAGCCGAAGGGCTTCGTGGCCGCGGCCTGGATCACCTCCCAGACGTCGATCCCCATCGCGTCGTAGACGAGCTTCAACTCGTTCACGAGGGCGATATTGACCGAGCGGAAGATGTTCTCCGTCAGCTTCACGGCCTCCGCCGTCGCGGCCGAGGAGACCGGCACCGTGCGCACCACGAGCGCGCCGTAGAGCGCCTCCGCCAGGGTGCGCCCCGCGTCGTCGTCCGCCCCCACCACCTTGGGGATGCGGGCGGTGTCGAACTCCCCATTGCCCGGATCCTCGCGCTCCGGCGAGTAGGCGAGGAAGAAGTCGTGGCCGGAGCGCAGGCCCCCCGCCTCCAGGATCGGCCGCATCACCTCGTCGGTGGTGCCCGGATAGGTGGTGGATTCGAGCACCACGATCTGGCCCGGCCGCAAGACGGCGGCGACGGCCCGGGCCGTCGCCTCGACGTAGGACAGGTCGGGCTCGCGGTGGCGGGTGAGCGGCGTCGGCACGCAGATCAGCACCGCGTCGGGCTCGTTCAGCCGCGCCATGTCGCCGGTGGCCGCGAAGGTGCCCGCCGCCAGCGCCGGCCTCAAGCCGTCGCCCGGGATGTGGTGGAACGTCCCCTCGCCCCGGTTCAGCGCCGCGACCCGGCCCGGATCGATGTCGAAGCCGAGCACCGAAAAACCCGCCCGGAGCGCGGCCAGCGCCAGCGGCAGCCCGACATAGCCGAGGCCGACGATGCCGATCAGCGCCCGGCGCTCGGCGAGGAGCCGGCCGAGGCTCCCGGAAGGGGACGGCGTCTCGCAGGGGGGCGTCATCGCGGGTCCGTGCTCGGCGGTCATGCTCCCGCTTAAGGGCGCGGGAGGTTCCCCTGTCAACTCGGGGCGCCGCCGGCCGGGTCACGCGGCGAACGCCCTCGCGGCGACCGTCTCCTGGCTGGTCAGCGCCTCGGCCATGGCCCGGGCCTGCCGGGCCGGGCCGGGCCGGCCGCCGGCCTCGCGCATCTCGGCGGCGAGCCGCCACAGGGCCGGATCGTCGTCGATGACGGCGACGGCGCGCTCGAGCACGAGCGCGGCGTCCTCCCGGCGCCCGAGCCCGATCAGGATCGAGGCCAGGAGCTCGGTCCAGGCGCCGTGATGCGGCTCGGCCCCGGCGGCCCAGGTCGCCAGGGTCAGGGCGTCCTGCGGCTTGCCGGCGTAGAGGGCCGCGTAGGCGGCCATCCACAGGTTCGAGGGCGAGTCGCGGTCGAGCGAGAGCGCCGTCATCGCCATCGCCAGGGCGTCCTCGAAACGGTGCGCCCCGACGAGCGCCTGGGCGGCGACGCGGGCGTGATAGGCCCCGAAGCCGCGCTCGGCCGCGATCCCGGCGGCGGCGTCCGCCGCGGCCGCGACCTTCTGCTGCCGGTACAGGACCATCACGTCGGCGGTGCGCCGGCCGGCGGGCGAGCGGCAATCGCTCTCGAAATCGTCCGCGAAGGTCCAGTGGTCGTGGTCGTTCGGCCATTCGAACAGGCGGTGCTCGGCCATGATCGAGATCACCACGTCCGGCCGCTCCCGCTCTACCGCGTCGAGGTAGACCCGGTGGGTGACGCCCGCGAAGGTCGTGCGGCCGAAGCTGCGGGCCCAGAACTTGGCCTGCGCGGTGGCGTAGGAATCGTGGAAGATCAGGGCCGCGGTCGCCGGCGCCGTGTCGGAGCGCGTGCGGATCACCCGGTTCCGGAGGACGGTGGTGTTCCTGGACACCGTGTGGGCCCGGTGCCGGCCCCGGATCACCGCCAGGGGGATCGTCTCCGGCTGCCCTTCCGGCTGCCGCAGGATCGACAGGTCGCCGAAGGCCTGCTTCGTCGCGAAGGTCACGTCCGCCGGCTCGACCACCCGGACGTCGAGGTCGCGGGCGATGGCGCGGCAGACCGTCAGGTAGTTCCGGTAGGCGCCGTACTCGGTCCAGTGCGTGTCGTTGCGGCGGTAGGTGCGGTGGAGGATCGGGTCGCCCGGGTCCGCATCCCCCGGGACGAGGTCCGGCAGGGCATAGTGCAGCCGAACCCCGTCGGTGCCCGCCAGGGCGGCCCGGAGCACGGGGAACGGCGCCTTGATGCGGCCCCGCAGGTCGTCCGGCAGGTCCTCCGGGCAGGCCACGTGGGCGCCCGGGACCACCACGACGTGGTAGCGGACGCCGCGCCGGGCGAGTTCGCGGGCGCGCCGGGCGAGCGTCGCCGTCCACGACGCGAGGGCACCGTGCCGGATGCCGGCCAGGTAGTACTCGTAGAGGCCGACCCGGCTTTCGTCGCCCCGGTAGTAGAACTGTCCGTTCCGCCCCTCGATGGGCGTTCCGAGATGCGGCTGGAGATCGATCATGGTCGTGCCGGTGGCGTGGCGGGCGATGCCGGGATCCGGCGCGCGGCGGGACCGGCCGCTCGCCCGCCCCTGAGGCGGGATGGTCCGACGCGTTGCAATCATTAATTGTGCTTGAGAATTGATGCAACCATTCTCGCCGCGGCGGCGGTGGGAGGGCTCGCGCTCCGGGATTCGCCGAGAGACTTGGTGAGCGGCTTGATGAGCGGCTTGGCGAGAGGCTTGGCGAGCGGCACAGGGGTGATCGCCCCGAGACGCCCGCTGGCGCAGCCGCGCCGGGACGACCGGCCGATGCGATCCCGCGGGGATTCCGGCCCAGGCATTCGAGGGACCGCCGCCCCGGGCCCGACGAGCGGGGGCGGCCGGGCGGCTCCTTCCGCCCCGCTCCTTCTTCTCTCCCCCCGCTCCTCTCCCCTTGCCTCGCCGGCTCGCCGCCCCCACAACGCCGCCATGCTCCGCGTGAACGACCTCACCTACCGGATCGGCGACCGCCTGATCCTCGACCAAGCCGGCTTCGCCCTGCCCGAGCGGGCGCGGGTCGGGATCGTCGGGCGCAACGGCGCCGGCAAGACCACCCTGTTCCGGATCATCCAGGGCGAGATCCCCACGGAGGGCGGCGCGATCGGGCTGCCGAAGGGCACCCGGATCGGCGGCGTCGCGCAGGAGGCGCCGGCCGGCCCCGAGACCCTGCACGAGGTCGTGCTCGCCGCCGATACCGAGCGGACGCGCCTCATGCAGGAGGCCGAGACCGCCGACGGGTTGCGCCGGGCCGAGATCGAGACGCGGCTCGTCGACATCGACGCCCATTCGGCGCCGGCCCGGGCCGCCGCGATCCTGCACGGCCTCGGCTTCGATGCGGAGGCGCAAGGGAGGCCCTGCTCCGACTTCTCCGGCGGCTGGCGGATGCGGGTGGCGCTCGCCGCCGTGCTGTTCTCCGAGCCGGACCTGCTGCTCCTCGACGAGCCGACCAACTACCTCGACATCGAGGGCACGCTCTGGCTCTACGACTATCTCGAGCGCTATCCGCGCACCGCGCTGATCATCAGCCACGACCGCGACCTGCTCGATACCTCCGTCGACCACATCCTCCACCTCGATCGCGGCAAGACCACGCTCTATCGCGGCGGCTACACCTCGTTCGCCCGCCAGCTCGCCGAGAAGCGCATGCTCCAGGCCAAGGCCCGGGTGAAGCAGGAGGCCGAGCGCGCCC